>UREZ01000007.1 GCA_900547025.1 uncultured Collinsella sp. | reverse complement strand
GCCGCCACAAACGTGACGGCGCGTCCCTCTTACCAGATGCCGATGATTCGCCGGTCTGCCGGTCGGGTTGGCAAGGGCTGTCCCTATATGCCGGCCTTCGGGGACGTTCCTTTCCTGCCGGCACTTGGGGGCTGTCCCCAACTGCCGGGTGGCGAAAGAGTGTCCCTTGCGACTACTCATTTAAGAACGTCCCCAATGACTAGGTACCGTACTTGACTTTAACTCTGCTTTAACTGGTACCATCCTCTATGTCTGTAACGCCATATAGACCGAGGGGATATATCTATGACCGTAACTGCACCCGCAGCACCCGCTAAGGTGTACTTCACCAACCTGCGCACGCATGCTCGCGAGAGCCAGCTCGACAAGCTCAAGCGCCTCATTCGTCACGCCGGTATTGGGCAGATCGACTTTGAGAACAAGTTCGTCGCCATCAAGATTCACTTTGGCGAGCTGGGCAACCTGAGCTTTTTGCGCCCCAACTACGCCCGCGCCGTCGCGGACGTGGTGAAGGAGCTGGGCGGCAAGCCCTTCCTCACTGACTGCAATACGCTCTATGTCGGTAGCCGCAAAAACGCGCTCGAGCACATCGACACCGCCTACCAGAATGGCTTTACCCCGTATGCCACGGGTTGCCAGATCATCATCGCCGACGGCCTCAAGGGCACCGACGAGGCGCTCGTCCCGGTCGAGGGCGGAGAGTACGTGCACGAGGCTAAGATCGGTCAGGCGCTCATGGATGCCGATATCGTGATTAGCCTCACCCACTTTAAGGGCCATGAGCAGGCCGGCTTTGGCGGCGCCATGAAGAACCTGGGTATGGGAGGCGGCAGCCGTGCCGGCAAGATGGAGCAGCATGCCGCCGGTAAGCCGAACGTCGCGACCGAGCACTGCGTTGGCTGCCGTGCCTGCGAAAAGATCTGCGCGCACGACGCCGTCTCGTTCAACGACACCCGCGAGCGCGAGCTTGCCAGCGGCGCTACTCGCACGGTGCACGTGGCCACCATCGACCACGATCGCTGCGTGGGCTGCGGACGCTGCATTGCGGCATGCAACCAGGACTGCATCAAGCCCGGCTATGACGCCGCGGCCGACGTGCTCAACTGCAAGATCGCCGAGTATACAAAGGCCGTTGTCGACGGCCGCCCGAGCTTCCACATCTCGCTTGCCATGGACATCAGCCCCAACTGCGATTGCCATCCCGAAAACGATACGCCTATCGTCAACGACATCGGCATGTTCGCGAGCTTCGACCCGGTCGCCATCGACCAGGCCTGCGCCGATGCCGTCATGGCATCCGAGCCGCTGCCCAACACCGAGCTCACCGATAGCGCGGTCAAGATGGAGCACAGCCACGAGCATCTGGAGGGCGAGCAGGCCAAGGATCCCTTCTGCATCACGCATCCCGACACCGACTGGCGCGTGTGCATCGCGCATGCCGAGAAGATCGGCCTGGGCACGAGCGAGTATGAGCTCATCGAGGTCAAGTAGCGCCTAACTATTGGACAAAATAAGCGCCTTTGTAGCACAACGTTAGTAAAAGCCGCCCGTGAGCACAGTGCCCACGGGCGGCTTTTTGGAAGTGCTAGGGGGTCAGATAGACCAGTAAACCGTCCTATTTCCTAAAAAATACTCGTCGAGGAAGTTGTCGACCGTGTTCCAGTAGAGTTCGGGGTCGACCTGCGCGCTCTTGGCGTGGGTGGCGCCATGGACGGTGAGCTTTTGCTTGACCTTGCTGGCGCACGCGTCGTAGTTTTGGTCGAGCATACTGTACGGCACAAAGGTGTCTTGGTCACCGTGGATAAACAGCATGGGAACCGTCGCGCGCTTGAGCTGTTCCACGCTGCTCGCCTTATGAAAGTCGTAGCCCGCGCGCACGTTGCATACCAGGTTTGCTACATCGAGCAAGGGAAAGCTGGGCAGGCCGAACACGTCCTTGAGCTGCAGAGAAAACTCGTCCCAAACACTCGTATAACCGCAGTCCTCGATAATGCATTTCACGTTTGCGGGCAGAGATTCCCCTGCGACGTTCATGGCGGTTGCCGCACCCATCGACTCGCCAAAGACCAGGATGCGCGCCTTGGGGTCAGCCTGAACGATCCGCCCAATCCATGCAACGACATCGAGCCGCTCGGGCCAGCCCATGCCGATATAGTCGCCGCCGGAGCGCTCGTGGGCGCGGGCGGCAGGCGCGAGCACGTTCATGCCGCGGTCGTGGAAGCGCTTGGCGTATCGGGCCATGCCGATGGGCTCGTCGGTATATCCATGCAGGCAGACGGCGTAATCGTGGGTGTTCTCCGAGGCGGCAAAATACCAAGCGGAGAGCTCGGTTCCGTCATCTGCGGTGAGGCTGCTGCTCTCGCGATTCTTTTTAAACCATGCCCGCGCCTCGGTGTCCTCGTCATCCGGCTGCTCACTTTCTTTGTCGTCCTTGCCGTCCTGCATCATCTTCATGGTGTATGGCGCGCGGGGATTCAGCGCGAAGTCAAACAGAAAGTTGCCGGCAAATCCGAGCAGCACAATGACAACCACCAGTGCAACGATGCCTGCTATCTTGAGCTTTCGATGGGAACGTGCGTTTTGAGACATAAGAAGCTTTCCTATAAGATGTTAATACATCAACATTTAATGCAAGCGCATTATGGACGTTCGCCGTTGATGCGTCAACAGGCAAAGAATGGGTAAACAAAGGGTCACGTATGGTGCAAATTTCGCACGTACCTAGACGCTTTGATATAGTGTTGAGAACTCTTTACGTTGGAGGATGTAACCGGCATGTCCGATTCGAGCGACAGTTCTAAGCCGCGACCCAAGACCGCGGCCGTTCCACACTACACGGTGGGCGAGGAGATCATGAACTCCGTCACCCATGGTGTCGGCTGCCTGCTGGGTATCGCGGGCCTGGTGCTCCTGATCGTATTCGCTGCCCTGCGCGGCGGAGGCCCGGCCCACATGGCCGCGGCGATTGTCTATGGTGTCAGCATTATTCTCGAATACCTAGCCTCCACGCTCTACCACGCGATTCAGCCCGCGCGCGCCAAGCGCGTGTTTCGCATCATCGACCACAGCTGCATCTACCTGCTCATAGCCGGCAGCTATACGCCGTTTTGCCTTATCACGCTCGCAAACGACGGCGGCCCTGCGCTGTTCTTTGCCGTATGGGCCATCGCCATTATCGGCATCGCCCTCGAGTGCTTCCTACGCGAGCGTCAACCGCACTGGGTAAGCGGCCTGGTCTACCTGCTGATGGGCTGGCTCGTTGTCTTTAAGCTGCCCGAACTTGTGGCGCTGCTCAACCCCGTGGCACTTGCCCTGCTCGCCGTCGGCGGCGTGTGCTACACCGCGGGCGTGCCGTTCTATATCGCCAAAAACGTGCGCTACCTGCACAGCGTGTTCCACCTGTGGGTGCTCGCCGGCAGTATCTTCCAGTTCATGGCGGTGATCCTCTTCGTAATCTAGCGACCACGCCTGCGCGCTCGCGTCCTTGTTTGGGCGCCGGCGCAATTGCCGTATCCGCCGTCAACGTTTTAATCCGACGTCCCGAATCTTGGAGGTTCGAGAAACTCCCGATGGACATAACCATCTCCCTTATCACCACCCTCGTTTTGACCCTCATCAACGGCTACTTCTCTATGTCCGAGATGGCGCTCACCACGGCCAAGCGCGCCGTGCTGGAGCACGAGGCCGAGGAAGGCGACAAGCGCGCCGAGCGTGCCATTAAGCTGGCTGCCGACTCCGACCAGCTGCTCGCCACCATCCAGGTTGCCATTACGCTCGTGGGCTTCGCCTCGTCCGCCGTCGCCTCGACGAGTCTGTCCGACCCGCTCGCCACGTGGCTCATGAGCTTTGGCATCGCGCCGCTCTCCGCCATCGCGCGCGGCCTGGCGCCGGTCATCATCACCGTCGCGGTCGCCTTCGTATCCATCGTGATCGGCGAGCTCGTCCCCAAGCGCATCGGCCTGGCCAATGCCGAGGGCGTGTCCAAGCAGGTCGTGGGCCCGCTTTCCGTGTTCCAGAAGATCGCCCGTCCGCTCGTGTGGCTGACCGGCGCCTGCTCCGATGGCCTGGCCCGCATCCTGCGCATCAAGAGCGCCGACGACCGCCAAAACGTCTCGGAAGAAGAGATCAAGTACATGGTCTCGGAGCAGGACGACCTGCTCGACGAGGAAAAGCGCATGATCCACGAGATCTTCGACCTAGGCGACACCGTTGCCCGCGAGGTCATGGTGCCGCGCGTGGACACCACCATGTGCGAGGACGACGAGACGGTCGCCGACGTGCTGTCCACCATGCGCCAGACCGGCTTCAGCCGCATCCCCGTCTATCACGAGGATCCCGACAACGTCGCCGGCATTGCGCACATCAAGGACCTGATCCAACCCGCGCTCGACGGCAAGGGTGACCAGCCCATCGCCGGCTTTTTGCGCGACGCCACCTTTGTGCCCGACACCAAGGACATCCTGCCGCTACTGTCCGAGATGCAGACCTCGCACGACCAGATCGTGGTGGTCGTGGACGAGTACGGCGGCACGGCCGGCATTATCACCATCGAGGATATCGTCGAGGAGATCGTCGGCGAGATCGAGGACGAGTTCGACCCCGACAACAAGTATCTCACGCGCCTTTCGCGCCGCGAGTGGCTCGTTGATGGGCGTTTTTCGTGCGATGACGCGATTGAGCTTGGTTGGCCGCTCGAGGAAAGCGATGATTATGAGACCATCGCCGGCTGGATCTTGGAGCTTTGCGACTCGGTGCCCGACATCGGAGAGGTGTTTGAGGTCGCGGGGTACAAGTTTAAAGTGCAGTCGATGCGTGGCCAGCGCATCTCGCTCATTCGCGTGATCGCTCCGGCCGAAACCGATAAGAAGGATTCCGAGTCTTCGGTAGACGAGCCGACGTCGTCGGGTGCGGGTTCCGCGAATCCACACGACGGCGACGAGTAGGACAAGGAAGAGTAGGGGAGAGTTATGGCAGGCCTGTTCAACATCCTTAAGGTCACCGTCAGCGAGGACAAGATCTGCGCGCATGTGCTGGTGAACCCCGGCATGCCGCTCATGACCTCGGAGGATATCGAGGCCACGGCGCGCGTGTATTACCTGGTGCCGGCGATTGCCAAGCACCTGTGCCTGGGTGATTCCGGTCGCGAGTTCCAGGACTGCATGGGCCAGACCGAGCTCTGCCACCTGCTGGAGCACGTGACGGTTGAGCTCATGAACGAGACCGGTCTTGCCGGTAGCATCTCGTGCGGCCGCACGCGCGTAAGCGAGCACGACGAGCGCGTCTTTGAGGTTGAGCTTTCGTGCCCCGATGACGCGCTGGCCATTGGTGCGCTGTCGTCGGCCACCTTTATGATGGACTGGGCGTACCTGCACGCCGACCAGCCTGCCCCCGACGTGGAAGGCACGGTCGCGGGTCTGCGCAACCTGGTGTTGGGCATGCGCGCCGAGGCCGAGGGCAAGGATCCTCACGAGGCCGTCGCCGCTGCGAACGGCGAAGATGCTGCCGAGGACGAGGGCGCTGACGAGGGCGATGTGCCGGTCGACGCCGAGCTCGTTGCCGATGCGACCGCCGAGCCCGTTCCCGCCGAGCCCCAGGGCGTCCCCAACTTTGACGACGAGCCCCAGGTGGCGATTGATACCGAGGGCGCGGTTGCCGAGAACCACGAGGCCTCCGCGGCCGTCTTCGGCGGCGCGGCAACGGCTCCGACTGGGTCGGCGCATGAGGGCGGCTTGCCCCTCGTGGACGGCGCCGGTGGGGATCCGGCTGCCACGGTTGCCATGCCTGCCATGCCGCAGGAGTAGGTTCGCTCGCTCAACACCATCATGTACCTGCGTCTTTGCCGTATGCAGATGAGCGGGGCGGCAAGTGTTGCGCTGCGGGTATAATGGACAGCATTCAAACGGTGGGCGCCGACGTGCCCGCAGGAGAGGAATGATCATGGATAAGACTTTTAGCTTTGTCTCCGGTGCACTCTTTGGTGCCGCCGCCGGCGCTATCATCGGCGTTGCTCTGGCCCCGCGCTCGGGCGCCGAGACCCGCGCCATGGCTGCCGATATCGCCAACGACGCTTGGGATAACATGCGCGATACCTACGAGCACGGTGCCGAGGAGGCCCGCGCCGCGGTCAACGACTTTGGCCCGATGGTCGATGCTAAGACCGATGACCTGCGCGCCAAGGTCGACCTGGCCCGCGAGCGTATGGACCAGTTGCGTGAGCAGCTCAACGACGCCATCTCGGGCGGCAACGTGACGCCCGCTGCCGACGTCGTGGTCGAGAACGCCGCCGAGGCCGACACCGAGGCTGCGGAGCCCTCGACCGAGGCATAATGCGCGCTGGGGATTTTGTCGGCGCCAAGATCTATCGCAAGCCCACCGAGGACAAGCGCACCAAAAAGGACGGCACGCCGCGCAGCCCTAAAAAGCTCGGAAAGATTCACTTTCCGGTCTTTACCCCGGGCGGTACGCGCGTGGTCGGCTTTATGGTCCGCCAGTCCGATATCGCGGGCATGATCGAGCGTCCCGATCGATTCGTAGCGCTCGACGCCATTGGTGTCTACGAGGGCGCCATTGCGGTCGATGACGTCAAGGACACGTACGATGCCGCCGCCGCCAGGCGCCTCGACATCAACCTGGACGATTGCATCATCTGGGTCGGTATGGACGTGCGCACGGAATCGGGCGACGTCGTGGGCTATTGCTCGGACGTTGAGTTCAAGCCACGCTCGGGCATCGTGCAGGCATTCTATGTGACCGCCGGTGCTGCTTCGAGTGTTTTGGTTGGTGACACGCAGGTGCCGCCGACGATGCTGCGCGGCTACGAGAACGGCGCGATGGTCGTCTCGGACGAGGTCAAGTCGCTCGGGTATTCGGGCGGTGCGGCTGCCAAGGCCGCCGAGGCCAGCGTCGTGGTGGGCGACAAGGTCAAAAAGGGCGCCAAGGTGCTCGACGACAAGGGATCGGTTGCCGTGGACAAGGGCAGTCGCGCACTGGGCAAGCAGCTCGGCAAGACGCGCGGCATGTTCAAGGCCTTTAAGGACGAATACCAAAAGGCGAGCGGAGGCTCGTCAAAAGCTACAAAATAGCGACGTACCAAATGATGGGAGGCAAGCCGGAGACCTGTTGCTCCGGCTTGCTGTGTTTATGGGGGAGGGCACATGCGCCAAAACGGATCCAACTTAAACGAGCGTTCGGGTGCGCGTCCGACGGCGCGCCGCGATTTGGGGCAGCTGCCCAGCGGTCAGCGCAAGCGTCACCGTAAGCCCGGCGCGATGTACCTCAACCATAGCCGCGGGTTTAGCGACCGCAGTGCGCGCATCGGCAACAGCCGTACGCCCCGTCGTTCGTCTCGCCTGCCCTACGCGCTCATCGCCGTGGGTTGCGCGCTCGTGCTGTTTATCGCTGCCGTCGTGGGCTACGTCAACCGCAGTGTGGACGTGGAGCTCAACGGCCAGAAGACCGCGGTGCGTGTGGGCTCTACGCTGCAGAATCTCATCGACGACCAGGAGTTGACTGACACCTACGACGCAGGCGACCTGCTGGCCGTCGATGACAGCGTACTCAAGCGCCACGGGGGCGAAAAGCTGTCGGTGAAGGTCGACGGCAAGCGCGTGAAGCAGGGCAAATGGGATAGCCGCGAACTTGAGGGCGGCGAGAAGGTGACGGTCAAGGATGGCCGTAACACCTACGAGAAGCACGAGGTTCAGGCTACGGTTATCGAGCCCAAGCTCAAGGTCGAGGGTACGGGCGCTATCGAGTATGTGCAGACGTGGGGTGTCCAGGGCCGCTCCGAGGTGTGGGTTGGTGAGCAGTCGGGCAAGACGCAAGACCGCGGCGAGGTTGTGCCCGCCACCGATTGCATTGTTGCGTGCGCCAGCGTGGCGCCCAAGGGCAACAAAAAGTACGTGGCGCTGACGTTTGACGAGGGTCCGAGCGGCGCTACCAAGCAGATCTTGCAGGTGCTCAAGGAAAAGGGCGTCACCGCGACGTTCTTCCTTTCGGGCGATGCGGCCGAGACCTCGCCTGCCACGGCCAAGGCGATTGTCGATGCCGGGTGCGAGATCGGATCCAACAGCTACAGCGACGATTCGCTCAAGGGTCAGGACCGTGAGGCGGTACGCGAACAGATCACGAAAGGCACCGATGCGATTAAGTCGGCGACCGGCGTGAAGACGATGCTGCTGCGTGCTCCCTACGCTGCCTTTGACGAGCAAAACTGGATTGATGCGATGGACCTGGTCTCCGCCGTGGTCTCGTGGAATATCGACTCGGGCGACTGGCTGCTAAACGGTGCCGACGAGCAGGTCTCGACGGTGCTCGATTCGGTGACGCCGGGCAATATCGTGCTGCTCACCGATAGAGACGAATGCGCCGAGCAGACGCTCGAGGCGCTGCCGCAGATTATCGACGGCCTCATTGCCGACGGCTACAAGATCGTGACGCTCAGCGACCTGGTCAAGACGGACACGTCGCTGAGCAAAAAGCTCACCTCGCTGACGAAGGTCACCATGCCCAAGGACGCCGTGTTTCCCCAACTTGCCGAGGACGACGACACCACAGAGTAGTCATTGGGTAGTCGTTTAAGAACGTCCCCAACAGCTATGTCACGGATGCGTCAGCGTTTGGTATGCCTGCAATGTGCAGCGCATAAATTCGATGCCGCAGGGCGATGCTGATGCTATAGTTACTGCGGTTAATGAGGGTCAAGAGAAAGGTTACAGGTGAAATCCAAACCTCGACCATACAGTCGATGACCCCATGCAGGTGCTTTTTGCGCATGCACGGGGTGTAAGCGTCGAGCGGCGTGCCGCCCGCGCATGCGTATACATATCCAGAAGCCCCCGGACGCCGCACGCGCGGTCGCGTCCGGAGGAATAATGATGGGGAGCACCATTGAATTATCTGAGTGAGATGCTCAAATTGCCGGTCTTGGACGTCGACGGCGAAAAGCTCGGCGTGGTCAACGATTTTGGTATTGCTACCGGCGAAGTTTTTCCGCACGTGACGTCGCTCGCGTTCCGCGGACCCGGCAAGACGCCGTTTATGATCAGCTGGCGCAAATGGGTCGACCGTATCGACGAGACGGGTGTACACCTTAAGACGTCGGCCACCGAAATCCGTTTTTCGTACTTGCAGCCGACCGAACTCTTGCTTGCCCGCGACGTGCTTAACAAGCAGATTGTCGACACGCAGGGCATGAAGGTCGTGCGCGTCAACGACATCAAGTTCTCCATGTCGGGCGAAAATCAGCTGCGCCTGCTGGGTGCCGAGGTCGGCGCCCGCGGTCTGCTGCGTGCAATCAGCCCCACGCTCGAGCACGTCGTCGAGGGCTTTATGAAGCACCTGGGCAAGCCGCTCAGTGAGGACATTATCGCCTGGTCTTACATGGACCTGCTCGATCGCTCGACTAAGAACATCCAGCTCTCGGTGTCGCACAAGACGCTCGGCGAGTTGCATCCTGCCGACATCGCTGACATCATCGAGCAGCTCGACCCGCGCCTGCGCGCGCAGGTGTTCGCGCAGCTCGATACGGCACAGGCCGCCGAGGCCATCTCGGAGTTCGATGACGACGAGCTCATGACCGAGATGCTCGAGGGCCTGTCCGATACCGACGCATCGTCGATGCTGGCCATGATGGACCCGGACGACGCTGCCGACCTGATCGACGAGCTCGATTATGAGAAGGCCGAGAAGCTCCTGCGCCTGATGGGCGTCAAGGAGGAGAAGGCGATTCGTAATCTGCTGGGTTACGAGGACAACACCGCCGGCCGCATCATGACCTCGGAGTTTGTCTCGCTGCCCGCCACGGCGACGGTCGGCGATGCCATCGAGGCGATTCGCAAGCTCGACGAGGACTTTGAGAGCGTCTACTACGTCTATACCGAGGATCCGAGCGGCATGCTGACGGGCGTGCTTTCGCTGCGCACGCTGATCGTGGCCGACCGCGACGCCACGCTGGGCCAGCTTGCCTATCGCGATCTGGTCTACGTGTCGCCTGACGAGGACCAGGAAGACGTGACGGACGAGATGACCAAGTACGACCTGGTTGCCATCCCTGTCTGCGACGAGAACCGTCATATCCTGGGTATCGTGACCTTCGACGACGCCATGGACGTTATCGCCGAGGAGCATCAGGAGGACCTGCAGATCGCCGGTGTCGGCTCGGGCGATAGCGCGTCGGACGACTCGACGAACGTGCTCAGCTGGTTCGTGCATCGTCAGTACTGGGTCGTCGTGTGGGGCATCGCCTCGTGCATTATGGCGACCGTGCTGGGGACGGCGCTGGGCTCCGCGCATCTGGTGGTGTTCCCCATGTGCGCCATGCCGCTCGTGCTGCTGGCTGCCTCGCGCATGGTGTCGTTCGTCAAGAACTACTTCCTCGAGTACGACGGTCACGACGACGAGCCCAAACCGTACCTGGGATTCTTCTTCCAGAGCACGGGTATGGGCCTGATCCTTTCGCTCGTGACCTACCTGTGCGCGCAGCTGGTGCGCACCGCCGCGTTCCCCGATGCCACTATGTTTGAGGAGCAGCTCTTTACCGGTTGCTTTAATATCGCTGCAGTCATTTGCCTGGTTGGCAACATGAGCGCCGTGATTTACCTGATGGTGTTGTTCTGGCGTGACGAGCACGACCTCAATACGTCGGGTACCGCCATGAACGTCATTGCCGTCATGATCTCGTGTGTGGCGTACTGCATCGCCGCGGTGCTGCTCACCATGTCAGTCATGGGTTAGGTGGTCGCGTGCAAAACACGAAGCAAAAGGCGAGCACCAAGCAAAAGCTGACCATCGCGGCCATCTTTGGCGCCATGGGCCCTGGCCTTCTGGCGGCGCTTTCGGGCAATGACGCCGGCGGCATCGCCACGTATTCCAGCGCCGGTGCCAGCTATGGCTACAAGATGCTGTGGATGCTTCCCGTCATGACCGTGCTGCTTATCGTGACGCAGGAGACTGCGGCGCGTTGTGGCTGCGTCACAGGCAAGGGCTTGGCCTCGCTCATCCGCGAGCGCTTTGGCGTGCGTAGGAGCGTGTTGGCCATGGCGGCGCTGCTGATCGCCAATACGGCCGTGACCATTTCGGAGTTTGCGGGTATCGCGAGCGGCCTTGCCCTCTTTGGCGTGCCGGCGAGCATTTCGGTGCCGCTTGTGGCGCTGCTGGTGTGGATGCTTACCATGTCGGGCAGTTTCCAGCGCATCGAGAAGATTCTGCTGCTGGTGAGCTGCGTGTTCGTGACCTACATTGTCGCTGCATTTATGGCTGGTCCCAGCTGGGGCGAGGTGGCGGTCGACCTGGTTGTGCCCAACATTCAAAACGACCCCAGCTACGTGTCGCTTGTGGTCGCAACGATTGGTACCACCATCGCGCCGTGGATGATTTTCTTGGCGCAGAACAACGTGGTCGATAAGAATGCGGGCGAGGACGATATCGTGCTGCAGCGCATCGACACCGTGAGCGGCTCGATTGCCGCCGATGTCATCGCCGGCTTTATTATCATCACGACCGGTACGGTGTTGTTCCCTGCAGGCATTCAGATTAGCGACGCTGCCGATGCCGCCCGCGCATTGGAGCCTATCGCGGGCCAGTGGTCCACGGTGCTGTTTGCCTCGGGCCTGGTCGCGGCGAGCTTCTTGGCCGCCTGTGTGCTGCCAGGCGTTACGTCCAGCGCCATCTGTGAGGCATTTGGCTGGGAGCGCGGTGCCGATCGCAGCTGGGACGAGGCCCCGGTCTATCGCGGCATCATTACGGCCATCATTGGCATCTCTGCCGTGCTGGTGCTCATGCCCGGTGTTGACCTGTTCCAGATTATGATGACCTCGCAGGTCATTAACGGCGTGCTGTTGCCCGTGGTTTTGGTGTTCCAGGTGGTTATTGCCGCCGATCGACACATTATGGGCGCCAATCGCAACGGCCGCGTGTGGAATGTGCTCACCTGGGCGACTATCGGTGTGATTACGGTGCTGACGGTCGTCATGTTTGTGCTGCAGGCGATGGGCTACAGCGCGTAGCGTCTCTTTTGGGTTTCGAGCGGGCCGTTGCCATGGGCTGCGGCCTGTTTTTTGCCTGATGTAGGGGGTTGGTTATATACGCGTGGGCAAAAAATGCCAAATATGAGTACTGTTGCTAATCCGGTGACAATTAAGACAATGAAGATAATGAACATAACTAAAGTATCTGTTAATTAATATCGATACAGCCAGGCTTTAAGCCGATTATTCTGGCCGGTCCAAAGGGATATGGCGACCGAAAGAACTCCATTTTGTGCCATTTTGCCTGTTACTAAAATGGTATCAGTACTCATATTTGGCATTTTTTGCCCACGGCCCCTTTGGGGCCGGCTCGAAAAGAGCAACCTTGGGGTGTTTGCTGCGGGTGCGGGGCTTGCAGACGACACTCGGGGTGGCGAGGAACTCAGAATTCGGCCGCGGAAGGGCATTCATCGACCGCGTCAGGAGTGTCCCTAAGTGCCGGCACATATGGAACGTCCCTAACTGCCGGAGGGGGCGTCGGTTGTGGCCGACGCCCCCTCCGGGTGCAAGCGGATTTGACAGTGTGTTACTTGTCGGTGCCTAGCTTGTGCGGTTTGTAGGCGAGCGCGTTGACGAGTGCGTCGGCGGCGGACTTGACGGCCGTCGGCTGCGGATCGTTAACGTGGTCCTCGGGATGCACAGGCAGGTCCTTCTTGACGGCATCGTGGATGAGCTTAAGGTACTCGGCCACGCCCGCGTTCGAAAGGTGCGTGCCGTCGCCGTCGAACAGATCGTTGCGGTTGGCACTATATCCGTACCAGTCGATAACGCGCACGTTTTTATAGCGCGTGGCGGCGTTGGCGATGGCCTGATTGGTGGCGCCGACCCATGGCTGCGGGCTGCGCGTGTTTACAAATACGACGGTGCGCTGATTGCCGGCATCGGCCATGATGGCGTCAATCTGGGCATCGGTCACCAGGCCGTTGGTGCCCAGCGCAAAGACTACGATCTTGCCGGCGAGGTTCTGCTGGATATAACCCTCAAATGTTGTGCGGCCCGCATCGAACTGGCGGCCCTTTTCGGCATCGATGTGACTGTGGGGGAACACGCCGTCAAAGGAATCGACGGCGCGCAGCGACACGGAGTCGCCGATCATCAGCAGGTCGTAGGATCCGTCGGGGAAGCCGTCGTTGTCCTTGTCGGTGTCATCGGCCGCCTGCTGGTCCTGGGGTTTTGCATTTTTGGCTTCCTTGTTTAGGATTTCGGCGCCCTCGCCGCTCAGCGCGGATGTGTCGGGCACAAAGACCAGACCACCCAGCGCCACGACAAGCACGACGCCGCAAACGGCGCACACGGGAATATGCGCGCGCACCCAGTTTGCGGGCGTGGTGGTGCCTTCGCGGAGCTCGGAAACGGTGCGTCCAAAGGCGCCCTTCCTAAACGGCGTCTCGATAAAGCGATAGGAGCACTCGGCTACGGCGACCACCACAAGTACCTGCAAGATGTACAGCCACCAGGGCGTATCGTTAATGTTGGCGACTGGGTTCATAAGCAGCAGCAGCGGATAGTGCCACAGGTAGATGCTGTAGGAGCGCTTGCCGATCCATACGAGCGGCTCGGCGGCCAAGGCCCGTGCGACCATTCCCTGGGGCTGCACGCAGGCTGCGATGACCATGAGCGTGAGGATGGAGCATAACAGCGTGCCGCCGCGATACTGGAACGCGGTGTAGCCGTTGGTGAGTGCGACCATGGCGGCAAGGCCAACCAGACCCACGACGCCCAAGACATCGATGGATGCGGGCGAGGACCAAAAGCGCACGAGGGCGCTCGGCTGTGCCAGGGCGGTATCGGCTGATTCGTCGGCCTTCTTGTCAGGCTTGTCCTCGGCTTTCTTGCCGTGCTTGGCGGCGCCAGCCAGGCGATTGAGCCCCAAACGATGAGCGAGACGCACCGGCGCCAGGTCGCGGTCGGGGATAAAGGCCATCCAGGCGCCCAGCAGCAGCGAGAACATGCGGGTGTCGGTGCCGTAGTACACGCGGCTGGGGTCGGTGGCGGGATTGTAGAGCACCATCATGGCGAGGGCAGATACCGCGGCAAGGCCCAGAACCACGCGGCGCGTGTTGGGCTTGCTCACATGCATGGATACCATGGCAAACAGCAATGGCGGCCAAATCAGGTAGAACTGTTCCTCGATGGCGAGCGACCAAAAGTGCGTGAGCGGCGAGGGGTCGCCCAGAGCATTGAAGTACGAGATGTTTTGGGCAATCTGCCACCAGTTATTAAAAAACAGCAGCGACGGCAGGATGTCGGGGCGCATCTTGGTGAGCATCACATGGTTAAAGATGGTGCACAGCGCGCAGGTCACCACCACAACGGTTACCACGGCGGGGAACAGGCGACGGATGCGGCGAATCCAGAAGCTCTTGAGGTCGATGCGGCCGGTCTTTGACACTTCGTTGATGAGCAGGCGCGTGATCAGATAGCCCGAGAGCACAAAGAAAATCGTGACGCCAAGCAGGCCGCCCTGTGCCCATGTGAGGTTGAGGTGATAGAGCACTACCGCGACGACGGCGAGCGTGCGCAGGCCGTCGAGGGCGGGGATATAACGAGATTTGGGGCGCGTGGGCGCCTGTTCTTTTGCGGCGCTGTTGGTGTGGGCACCCTTGTTGGCGGGCGCACGATGAGAGCCTGCGGCGTGGCGCGGCTCGGTGGCTTGTCGGTTAGCGCGCGAACGTTCGTGCGGCGCTTGTTGATCGCTCGCGTGGCGTGAGCTGCGCGAACTCGATCGCGGGAATTGTTCCATAAAACATCATCCAATGACGAGAATAATCAGCACGTCTTCATTGTAACCGCCTGCTCCTGTGAATGCTTGCTGCCGGCGCAAGCTCAAGCGCGCGTCCACATCAAAGTGAACTAAAGTTATAGAGGCGCGAGAGCGCACGATTGACGGCCAACGGCGGGTGCAGAGCCCGCGGACGAGGAGGTTTCCATGGCAGATAGCGGCATCGTTGCGGTGTTCGGCAGCATGAACATGGACCTTTCGGTGGCGTGCGAGCGCATGCCGCGTGCGGGCGAGACCGTTGGCGGCAGCGGGTTTATCACCAACGCCGGCGGCAAAGGCGCCAACCAGGCCGTAGCTGCTGCGCGCATGGGCGCGCACACGCATATGATCGGCGCGGTCGGCTGCGACGCATTTGGCACGTCGCTCGTGGCGGGGCTCCAAGACGCCGGCGTGGACTGTGTCTTTGTAGCGCGTCGCGATGACGTGGAGACGGGAACGGCGACCATCATTCGCTGCGAGGGTGACAACCGCATCGTGCTGTCGCCGGGTGCCAACCATGCGCTCGCGGGCGAGGATGTTGCCCGCGCGCTGAGGCGTCTGGTAGCCGATGAGCTCGACGGAGACGCCAGCGATATTGCCCCGGCTGTCGGAAGCGTCTTTATCGCCCAGGGCGAATGTGACCTTGCAGCGACGGCCGAGGCGCTCGTTTGCGCTCACGAGCTGGGGTTCTATACGGTCTTTAATCCAGCTCCTGCCTGCGAGTTGCCTGCGGAGGCCTGGCCTGCGGTCGACCTGGTCTGTCCCAACGAGACTGAGTGCCAGGTGCTGACGGGCATCTTGCCCGCGGATGATGCGAGCTGCGTCGCGGCGCTCAATGCCCTGCTCGCCAAGGGTGCCGGAGCTGCGGTCATCACGTTGGGCGGCGCCGGGTCGGTTACGCTCGGCGATGACGGCGAGCCGCTGCGCATGCCGGCGCTCTCGAGCACGTTGGTCGATACGACGGCCGCGGGCGATACATTTATCGGTGCGCTTGCCGCGGCTCGTCTGGAGGGCCTGCCGCTCTTTGAGTGCATGGCGGCGGGTGCACGCGCCTCGGCGGTGACGGTGTCGCGCCTGGGCGCACAGCAGTCGATTCCCACGCGCGCCGAAGTTGATCGCGTGTTTGATTTAGACGATTTGGTACAAGACGGAGAAGCGGAGTAGAGCAATGGCAATCAAGAAGCTGATCCTTGATCTGGATATGGGTGTGGACGATGCGATGGCGCTTGCCTATGCCATCGCGAGCCCCGAGGTGGAACTCGTGGGCATTACCACATGTTTTGGTAACGTGTGCGTCGACCAGTCGGCACATAACTGCCTGGCGGTGCTCGATCTGTTGGGTCGTCCCGAGGTGCCGGTGTACCTGGGCGCCGATCGTCCCATCAAGGCGACCGAACCCTATACACCGCCGGCGTCCACGACGCTCATCCACGGCAAGAACGGCATTGGCGGCGCAAGCGTGCCCGCCTCGCCGTACGAGCCGGTGGGCGCGACGTCGGCCGATGGTAACGCCGCGGTCGATTACCTGATCGATGCCGCGCGCACCTATGGCCCCGACTTGGTCTATGTGGCGACCGGTCCGCTCTCCAACCTGGCGCTCGCCCTTGAGCGCGACGCGGCGGCGATGATGTCCATCGGCCGAGTGGTCGTGATGGGCGGTGCCCTTACCGTGCCCGGCAACGTGAGCGCCGGTGCCGAGGCCAACATGGCGAGCGACCCCGAGGCCGCTGACGCCGTGCTGCGCTCGGGCCGCAAACTCACCATGGTTGGTCTTGACGTGACGCATCGCGTGGTGCTGACGCGCCGCGACATTGCCGGTTGGACGGGCTCGGGCACCATGGCCGGTTGCGCGTTTGCGAGTATGGTCGAGCACTACATTGGCTCGTACGAGATGAACGCCCCTTACCTGGGCGGCTGCGCGCTGCACGATCCGCTTGCCGTTGCCGTGGCGATTGATCCCACGCTCGTGGGCGCACTTGGTTGCAACTTGCGCGTCGACCTGCTCGGCGAGTATCGCGGCCGCACTATCTGCGACGAACACCGACTGTCCGACCCGGATAAGAGCGCGCTCGTGGCGCTCACCGTGGATGCCCCGCGCTTTCTGTCCGAGTTCAAGGCGCGCATGGCCCGCATCCTAGGCTAGGCTTGGGATCGAAGCACGCCCATCTGCTCGATGTGGCCGCTGGCGGGCCGACATCTACCGTTCGCCAGCCCGATGGTCCCCGGGGCGGGGAGAGCGCTATAATGAATTCTGCATCTTGGATTGTTACTCCTGTGTGGAGGCATGCCCAAGAGCAATACAACACGGATTGTTACGTAAGGCATGACCGCAATAGCACTGCTATTGGCTATCATGCCTTTTTCTGTGAGTGTTCTTGAAAGGAGGTTCACCATGCTTGCAATTAAAAAGCTTAACAACAACGCGGTTCTTTGCCGTGACGGACAGGGGCGAGATGTCATCGCCATGGGCAGGGGCGTCGGTTTCGGCGGAGATTTTCCTCGAGAGCTCCCTCTTTCTAAAATCGAGCATACGTTTTACGACATTGATCCTAAAGGACAAGATGTCATGAGGGATCTTCCCTCGGATATCGTGATGTTTGCGGCGAAAGTTATGGACATCGTTGCCAACGAACTGCCCTACGACCTCTCGACCAATGCGACGCTGTTCATGGCTGATCACCTGTCGTTTGCCGTTGCGCGAGCCCAAAAGGGGGTCCGCATCGCGATGCCTCTTGCCTATGAAGTGCGGGAGACGTATCCGAAGGAATACAAGGCTGCCCAGTTTATCGTCATGCGACTCGAGAAGGAGCTCGGAGAGCGGCTTCCCAAGGATGAGATTGCCAGTATTGCGATGAATCTCGTGAACGCACGGGTTGTTGAAGCCGTCAAAGCCACGGCCGAGCCCGCAAAGCAGTTCGACGATATGCTCGAGGACGTTATCGAGATTCTCGAAAGCGATTTCCGCATTATTGTCGACCGCGATTCCTTTGATTTCACCCGCTTCGCCACGCATCTGCGGTACCTGTTCAAGCGCATTCAAGCCGGCGAGTCGCTGAACAGCGCCAACATGCAGATGTACAAGAACTTTCGTGAGGAGTTTCCGCAGTTGGCAGAGTGCGTGAAGCATATCGGTTCCTATTGTCGTGAAACGTGGGACGCCACGCTCTCCGAGGAGGAGGAACTCTATCTGATGATCCATCTCAACCGGATCATCTCCAAAAAAGGATTGTAACCCGTAGCCATTCGGGGCATGACCTTTGCCGATTCGAACAGTAAGCCAAGATTGTGCAAAGGAGCCAATGATGGCAAATTACAAAAAGGTGGCAGAGCAGATTCTCTCCACTGTGGGCGGGGCGGAAAACGTGGCTTCGGTTACGCATTGCATGACGCGCCTGCGCTTCAACCTCAAGGATGAAAGCCTCTCGAATGATGAGAAGCTTGAGGACATCTCGTCTATCATCAGCGTCGTGCACGCCGGAGGGCAGGTGCAGTTGGTGGTCGGGCCCACGGTCGACAAGGTCTACGACGAGGTTTGTAAGCAGGGCGGATTCGAGGTCACGGTATCGATTGACGAGGAACTCGATGGCCCTCAGCTTAGCTGGAAGGAGCGCTTGGCGCCCAAGCACCTCTTCAATCAGCTGCTCGATGCCGTGAGCGGCGCTATCACCCCGATCCTTCCGATCTTTTGTGTCGCCGGTATCTTCAAGATGCTCGTTATTCTGTTTGGGCCCGAAGGCGCCGGTTTTATGTCCGAAACGAGCGACCTGTATCGGATCCTTTCCCTGGTGGGCGATGCGGCGTATTACTACTTCCCGGTGTTTGCCGCCTATAGCTCGGCTAAGAAGTTCAAAACGAGTCCTGTGCTGGCACTGCTCATCGCTGTTGTGATGATTTATCCCGACATGCTCGCTATTGTTGAGGACGGAAAGCCTTTCAGCGTCTTCGGCATCCCCATGCAGCTCGTCAACTACACCCAGGCTGTTCTTCCGGTCATCTTGATCACCTGGGCCCAGTCCTATGTTGAGCGCTTCTTTAAGAAGATCTCGCCTGATATGTTGCGCATTCTGATCGTACCCGTGGGTACGGTGCTCGTGATGTTGCCGGTCGCGCTGTGCCTCTGCGGCCCTGCCGTCCAATTTGTCATGGGCCTTGTGGCCGATTTCATCATTTGGCTCGCCTCTGTTGCCGGTCCCGCTGCGACCGCGGTTATCGGCGCATTCTGGAATCTGATCATCGCCACCGGCATGCACGTGCCGATCTATACCGCCATATTGCCCGCCGCGCTCCAGAACGGTTACGACGCCATCTTATACCCCGGCACCGCGGTTGTAGCCTACACCACGCTTGCCATCGCGCTCGCCTATGGCCTGCGCGCTAAGGGCAAGGAGAGTCGAGCCACGGGCTGGAACTTGTTCATCACCTATGCCTTCGGTCGCGTGAGTGAGCCCATCATCTACGGCATCCTGTTTCGCGACAAGAAGGCTCTTGCCTGGAACATGATTGGTGGTGCTGTCGGTGGTCTGCTGGTAAGCCTTCTTCATGCCAACGTCTATATCTTCACTGGCGTTGGTTTCCCATGGATGAACGTGCTCATGTTTGCTCAGGATATCATCCCTGGCACCATCGGGTGTCTTGCTGGCGGTGCCGTGACGTTTGCGTTGGCGATGATTTTTGGATTTGAAGGACAGGAGAAGATGCCGTTGAAGTCCAAGAGCGGCGATTCTGAGGCCGTTGAATCCGTCGAGGCATAAGAGGCTACTACACAAATATGCTCCCCAGCCGTTGCGCGGTCCGACCCCTTGGCCGCGCAACGGTACTGTGCTGTTGCGCGGCACTTGCCGAGTCCGTTGCGTTCGACAGTGTGGGCCGGGAATTTGATAGAAAGGACGACACCATAATGTTTAGAGAAGATTTTTTATGGGGCGGGGCTCTGGCTGCAAACCAGTGCGAGGGAGGATGGAACGAAGGCGGTCGCGGTTTAGCCAATTCCGACATGCTGCCGTTTGGCGATCAACGCATGGACGTCATGCGGGGAGACCTTGATCCGCTTGCGTTGGCACCCGACAGCTTCTATCCCGCTCGCAAGGGCATTGATTTTTACCATAGGTACAAGCAGGATATTGAACTGTTTGCCCAGATGGGTTTTAAATGCCTGCGCTTATCAATCGCCTGGAGCCGCATTTTTCCCAAAGGAGACGAAGCCGAGCCCAATGAAGAAGGCCTTGCCTTTTACGAGGATGTTTTTAGGACGTGTCGCGCGCATGACATTGAGCCTTTGGTGACGCTCAACCACTATGATGTCCCCATGCATCTCGTCGATGCGTATGGCGGATGGCGCGATCGCAGGTTGGTCGACCTGTTCGAGCGATATTCGCGTACCGTGTTCGAGCGCTATCGGGGATTGGTCAATTATTGGCTGACCTTTAACGAGATCAACATCATGACGCAGGCGTGCTTTATGGCGGCGGGGATCATCTTCGAGCAAGGGGAGAATCGCTATGCAACGGTTCACACGGCCGTGCACCATGTATTGGTTGCGAGCGCCCGTGCGGTCGGGGCGTGTCATGAACTGTGCCCTGGGGCGAAGATCGGTTGCATGCTCAACGCAGGTGTCTTCTATCCGGCTACATGTGATCCGGACGATGTGCTGGCTGCGCAGGCTGAGAATCGCAGCCATTACATGTTTACCGACGTCCAGGTGCGCGGTGCGTACCCGAGCTATGTTCTCAAGGAATACGCCCGCCATGGTTTTGAGGTGCCCTATCGGGATGATGACCGCGAAGTACTGGCTGCAAACCTGGTCGATTTCGTCTCGTTTTCGTATTACTCGACGCGCGTCGCAAAAGCGCATGCGGAAGGTCAGTTCGATTCGAACCTTCTTCGCTCGGCGCCTAATCCGTATCTAAAACAGGAGCCTTGGGGGAGGTTTATCGACCCCAAAGGGCTGCGCGTCACCATGAATGAAATCTGGGATCGCTATCAAAAGCCGCTGTTCATCGTCGAAAACGGTTTGGGTGCTCCTGATGTGCCGGAAGATTCGGGTGAAATAGAAGACGACTATCGAGTTGAATACCTGCGGGCCCACATCGAGGCGATGAGGGAGACCGTCGAGCTCGACGGGGTGGAACTCATGGGATATACCTGTTGGGGCCCGATCGATTTGGTTTCGGTCGCCACAGGACAGATGCGTAAGCGCTACGGGTTTATCTATGTCGATCGAGACGATAGCGGTGCGGGCTCGTTTGAGAGACGTAAAAAGAAAAGCTTCGAATGGTACCGACGCGTAATAGCAAGCAATGGCGAAGACCTTGCGTAATAACGTTAAGATGGACAAATGCGCCCGTTGGGGGAATAGTCGGGCCACTTTACTTGACAACAGGCTAAACTAGCTAATAAACATTTACTACTCTGTTTAGATTGAATTTGCGGTCGTTTATTTGCCGAGCCATCGAGTTGCGATGCTCCGCCACGGCCGTTGCTAGGGGGAACAATGGCCAAAGCAAGTGTTCGCGAGATCAGCCGCATCACCGGTTTTTCGCCTGCGACCGTGTCCAACGCGCTCAACCGCAAGCGCAGCGTGAGTGAGGAGACCGCCAAGGTCATCCTGGAGTGCGCACAGTCGCTGGGCTATCAGCAGTCGACGCAGCTCGAGAGCATTCAGTTCGTGCTTGCGCGCAAGACGGGCGCCATTCTGGACGAGAGCACCTTCCATCCTGCGGTCATTGAGGGCGTGGAGCGCCAGGCGCGCCGTCACGGTATGAGCACGAGCTTTGTCTCGCTCGACTTTAGCGACTTGGACGCCGTGCGTCCGCAGGTCGAGGGCCTGATCGCCGATCCATCCGCCGCTATCGTGCTGATGGGTACCGAGCTGGGTGAGGAAGACTATGCCTTGTTCGCCAACGCTGCCGCCCACTTGATCGTGCTCGATGGCTGGAGCGATCGCCAGTACTTCGATGCCGTAGTCATTGCCAACACCGACTCGGTGCTGCGCGCCGTGGACTACCTTATCGAGAAGGGTCACAAGCAAATCGGCTATCTGGCAGGCGACCTTCGCATCCGCAACTTTAAGGATCGCGAGCGCGGCTATCGCCAAGCGCTTGAGGATGCGGAGCTTGAGGCCAACCCGACATGGCGCGTCACACTGGGCACCACGCTCGAAGGTGCTTATCGCGACATGGGCGCATGGCTCGACAGCGTCTCGCGCGACGACCTGCCGACGGCTTTCTTTGCCGAAAACGACGTGCTCGCCGTAGGCGCCATGCGCGCGCTGAACGAGCACGGCATACGTGTCCCCGAGGATGTCTCAATCATCGGCTTTGACGATCTGTCTTTGGGCGCCTTCTCCAATCCGCCGCTCACCACGGTGCACGTTCCCAAGCACGAGGTGGGCGAGATCGCGGTGCGCCGCCTGGTGGGCAACATCCGCAATCCCAAGAGCTATACCTGCAAGACGGCCGTGTCGACCTATTTTGTCGAGCGCCAAAGCGTGCGTGAGATCTAGGCAAAGGCAACGCTGGGCCGTAGGGAGGCAAAGCTCGCTAAGGCAGCCATACATAACGCTACTAAAAGAGGGTCCTTCGGGGCCCTCTTTTTGATGCCCTTGTATGTTCAGTTTGTTTACATACCGTTTAGGCTGATTTCTCTACCGTTTACGGGACTTTCGCGCTAGACTATTAAACAAAAGAGTAAAACATTTAGTAAACAGAACAAAACGAAACATGCGTCTGTTTACTGAACATGTGATTAGGGGAGGACGTACATGAACAAGATCAAGCTCGGCTTTGTGCCCACGCGCCGCAGTATCTTTAGCGCGCCGGACGCAATCAAGTATCGCGGCCTGACGGCTGATCGCCTGCGCGAGATCGGCGTCGACATCGTGGATATCGACGACATCAATGACGAGGGCCTGCTGTTCGACGACAGCCATATCGAGCCCATCGTCAAGAAATTCCGCGCCGAGGGCGTCGATGGCATTATGCTGTGCCACGCTAACTTTGGCACCGAGTACGTTTGCGCTCGCCTTGCCCGCGAGCTCGGTCTACCCGTACTGCTGTGGGGTCCGCGCGACGAGCGCCCCGAGCCCGACGGCACACGCCTGCGCGATAGCCAGTGCGGCCTGTTCGCCACCGGCAAGGTCCTGCGCCGCTTCCAGGTTCCCTTCACCTACATGACCAACTGCCGCCTGACCGACCCCGAGTTCGAGCGCGGCGTTTGGGACTTTTTGGCCGTTTGCAACGTGGTCAAGACCTTCAAGCACACCCGCATCCTGCAGATGGCCACCCGTCCATTCGACTTCTGGTCGACCATGTGCAACGAGGGCGAGCTGCTCGAGAAGTTCAACATCCAGCTTTCGCCTATCCCCATGACCGAACTTGTCCAGGCTGTGCGCGACGCCCAGGCCGACGAGCAGGCCATGGCCGCCATGCTTGCCCACATCAACGACAGCTTTGAGATCTGCATCCCCGAGGACAAGGTCCCCGCGGTCGCCGGTCTTGCCATCGCCATGAAGCGCTTGGTCGAGAAGTATGGCTGCAACGCCGGTGCCATTCAGTGCTGGAACGCTCTGCAGGACGAGCTGGGCATTATGCCCTGCGCCGCCAACGCCATCCTCAACGAGATGGGCATTCCTATCGTATGCGAGACCGATATCCACGGCGCCATCACCGCGCTGATGGTCGAGGCCGCCGACCTGGGCCGTCACCGCGGCATGTTCGCCGACTGGACCGTGCGCCATCCCGATAACGAGAACGGCGAGCTGCTGCAGCATTGTGGCCCCTGGCCCTGCAGCTGCGCGGCCGTCAAGCCCAAGCTCACCTACCCGCTGGCTTTCGATCACCCCGGCGCGCTGACGGCCGAGGCCAAGCACGGCGACCTCACCCTTGCCCGCTTTGACGGTGACAACGGCGAGTACTCGCTGCTACTGGGCAACGCCCGCGGCATCGACGGCCCGGCCGGCATGGGCACCTACCTGTGGGTCGAGGTCGACAACATCAAGCGCCTCGAGGCCAAGATCGTCGAGGGCCCCTACATCCACCACTGCGTCGCTATTCACGCCAACGTGGTGCCGGTGCTCTACGAGGCGTGCAAGTACATCGGCATTGCCCCCGACTTATACGACCCGATTGAAGAAGACGTCAAAGCCTACCTGCGAGGAGAGTAGAAATGGCAACTATCGAAGAGCTTGAGTCCCTGCGTTGGGACCTTCGCCGCGATTGCGTCGATATCATCATGGCTGGCGCCGGCGGCCACATCGGCGGCGACATGTCGGTGATCGACGCCCTCATGGCCCTCTACGCCAACCACCTCAACATTTCGCCCGAGACCGTCGACGATCCCGATCGCGACCGCTTCGTGCTCTCCAAGGGCCACGCCATGGAGGCTTACTACGCGGTGCTTTGCCACGAGGGCTATCTTGACCTCGACGACGTCAAGGCCCGCTTCTCCAGGTTCGGCAGCCCCTACATCGGCCACCCCAACAACAAGCTCAAGGGCATCGAGATGAACTCGGGCTCGCTGGGTCACGGCCTGCCCGTGGCCGTGGGCATGGCGCTCGCCGGCAAGATGGACGGCCGCGACTATTGCGTCTACACCATCATGGGCGACGGCGAGCTTGCCGAGGGCTCGGTCTGGGAGGGCGCCATGAGCGGCGGCAACTACCAGCTCGATAACCTGTGCGCGCTCGTGGACCGCAACCGCCTGCAGATCAGCGGTAGCACCGAGGACGTCATGAAGCAGGACTCGCAGGAGGAGCGCTGGGCAGCCTTCGGATGGAACGTGCTCTCCATTCCGGGCAACGACGTCCGGGCCATCGACGCCGCGCTGACGCTTGCGGCCGAGACCTGCGGCAAGCCCACGGTCATCATCCTCAACACGGTGAAGGGCTATGGCTCGCCTGTTATGGAGGACAAGGCCGCCTGGCATCATCACCTGCCCAACGATGAGGAATATGCCCAGATCATCGCCGATTTCGCTGCCCATAAGGAGGCCATCAATGGCTAACAAGATCGCCAATCGCAAGGTTATCTGCGACACGCTGCTCGAGGCCGCGAAGACCGATAAGGATATCGTCGTCCTGTGCTCCGATTCCCGCGGCTCCGCATCGCTCACGCCGTTCTTTGATCAGTATCCCCAGCAGTCCGTCGAGGTCGGCATTGCCGAACAGGACCTGGTGAGCATCGCCGCCGGCATGGCTTCGTGCGGCAAGAAGGCCTGGGCTGCCTCGCCGGCGTCCTTTGTGACCACGCGCTCGTATGAGCAGTGCAAGGTCGACGTCTCGTACTCCAACACCAACGTCAAGCTCATCGGCATCTCGGGCGGCGTGTCCTACGGCGCCTTGGGCATGAGCCATCACTCCGCGCAGGATATCGCCGCCATGAGCGCGATTCCCAACATGCGCGTGTATCTGCCGAGCGATCGCTTCCAGACCGCCGAGCTCGTGCGGGCCCTGGTCGCCGACAACAAGCCGGCCTACATCCGCGTGGGCCGCAACCCGGTCGAGGACGTGTACACCGAGGACGAGTGCCCGTTCCAGATGGACCGCGCCACCTGGGTACGCCGCGGCACCGATGTAACGCTCGTCGCTACCGGCGAGATGGTCCGCCATGCCGTGGACGCTGCCGACCTGCTGGCCGAGCAGGGCATCTCGGCAACGGTGCTCGACATGTATTGCGTCAAGCCGCTTGACGCCGAGGCCGTGATTGAGGCCGCCGGTGCCACGCGCGCCGTCGTGACTGTCGAGGAGCACAGTCCCTTCGGCGGCCTGGGTTCTATGGTCGCGCAAGTGGTGGGCGAGCATTGCCCGCGTCCGGTCAAGTGCCTCTCCCTGCCCGACGCGCCGGTCATCACCGGCACGAGCCCCGAGGTCTTTGCACACTACGGCCTGACGGGTGCCGGAATCGCGCAGACCGTCGCCGAATTCCTGCCCGCAGAGTAACTGGAATGTGACAAAGGGACCGTCCCTTTGTCACATTCATTTTGAAAGGGGTGGCCATGGGCCGCTACATCATCGGAATCGATCAATCCACGCAGGGCACCAAGGCGCTGCTGGTGGACGAAGGCGGCCATTTGATTCATCGTGCCGATCGCTCGCATCGCCAGATCGTCAACGAGGCCGGCTGGGTGAGCCATGATCCGGCCGAGATTGCCGCCAATGTGCTGGCCGTGGCGCGCGCCGTGGTGGAGGAGACCGGGGTCGATCCGGCCGACGTCGCCGGCATCGGCATCTCCAACCAGCGCGAGACCACCGTTGCATGGAACCGCACGACGGGCGAGCCGCTGTGTGACGCCGTGGTGTGGCAGTGCGCCCGCGCCCGCGAGCTGTGCGACGAGCTGACCGCGCGCGAGGGTGTGGCCGAGCTGGTGCGCGACGCGACGGGTCTGGTGCTCTCGCCCTACTATCCGGCGGGCAAGATGGCCTGGATCCTTGCGAACGTTCCCGCTGCTGCCGAGGCTGCTGCGGCAGGCGAGCTGTGCCTGGGCACCATCGATGCCTGGGTGGTCTGGACGCTCACGGGCGGCGCGGAGTTCCGCTGCGACTGGTCCAATGCCAGCCGCACGCAGCTCTTTGACCTGCGCCGTGGCTGCTGGAGCGAGCCGGTGTGCGAGGCCTTTGGCGTCGACGTGGCCTGCCTGCCACAGGTGACCGATTCCGATGGCCTGTTCGGCACGACGGATCTGGGCGGCTTTTTGCCGGCGCCCGTGCCCATTCACGGCGTGCTCGGCGACAGCCATGCCGCCTTGTTCGCGCAGGGCTGCCATAGCCGCGGCATGGCTAAGGCGACCTATGGCACCGGCAGCTCGGTCATGATGAACGTCGGCGACGAGTTCGTTGCCAGCTCGCACGGGCTTTCGAGCTCGCTCGCATGGCGTATGGACGGCGTGACCGAGTATGTACTCGAGGGCAACGTGGGCTACGCTGGCGCCGTCAAGACGTGGCTGCGCGACGATCTGGAGCTCATCAATAACCCCGAGGAGGTTACCGACTTGTGCTACGCCGCCAATCCGGCGAGTCGCGTCTACTTTGTGCCGGCGTTTACCGGTTTGGGCGCGCCGCACTGGGCGAGTGACGCCGAGGGCTGCGTCTTTGGCATGACGCGCACCACGGGTCGCGCGGAGTTCGTGAAGGCCGCCGACGAATCGATTGCCTATCAAATCTTTGACGTAATTGACGCAATGGTCGAGGATTCGGGCGCGGCGCTGGCCGAGCTTCGTGTTGACGGCGGTCCCACGCGCGACGCGTACCTGATGCAGTTTGAGAGCGACTTGGTTGGCTCGCCCATCCGCATCGCGAGCAATGACGAGATGAGCGGCCTGGGTGCGGCCTGGGCCTGCGGCATTGCGCTGGGCATGTACACGCGCGATGTTGTCGACGTCTACGGCGCCCGCGGCATCGTGGAGCCCGTGATGCCCGCCGACGAGCGCGCCAAAAAGATCGCCGGCTGGCGCCACGCCGTAGCCGCCACCATCTCGTACACTGCCTAGCATGATTTTTCTGGGGCGGGGATTAAAAACTCATTGACCCCCGTCCCAGGTGGTCAATTTGGGGCGGGGCTTTTTTGACTGGTATGATTGGTACGACCATTCGAACCAGCTAAAAGAGCCTCGTTCCAAATTGACTACCGAGAGGATCTGCTATGGAGCGCATTGCCAGCTTTTCCGTTGACCATCTGCTGCTTGAGCCCGGCGTGTATGTGAGCCGCATCGACCGCGATCCGGCGACCGGCGCCGCCGTCACCACGTTTGACCTGCGCCTGACCATACCCAACAAGGAGCCGGTCATGAACACGGCCGAGTGCCACACCATCGAGCACCTGGGTGCGACGTTCCTTCGCAATCATGACGAGTGGTCGAGCCGTATTGTCTACTTTGGCCCCATGGGCTGCCGCACGGGCTTTTACCTCGTCGTGTTTGGCGAGGTGACGAGCGAGGAGATTCTGCCGCTCGTGCGTGAGCTGTTTGAGTTTGTCGCCGGCTTTGAGGGCGATGTCCCCGGTGCCGCTCCCGAGGAGTGCGGCAACTACCTGGACCAGAACCTCCCCATGGCAAACTGGCTCGCACGCCGTTACCTCGACCGCGACCTGGCCGATATCGACGAGAAGCACCTGCATTATCAGCGGGCGTAAGGGCTTTATCGCCCAAAACGCGCGTATTGGGCGCCTTCGCTTATGCGGGGGCGCCTTTTTGTTGAGTGGTCGGGACGAGCGTTCAAAATCGCTCATGTTTGTTCTAGAATGTTCGTATGGTCACATTTACGAACAGGAGTGAACATGCATATCTACTCTGTCTCTGATCCCGAGTTCAAGTCCTATGGCAACGTTTGGGACGACGTTCCGTCTAGCCTGACCGCTCCACTTATCGAGGCGCTCGCGGCTACGCCCATCCCCGAGGGCAGCAAGTACGTAGCAAGCGCGCCGGAGCTCGAGGGCGTCAAGGATGCCGATAAATTGGGCTTTCTCATGTTTGGCGGCCGTCCCTTCCAGCTCGGCTGGTGCAACGGCCACAATACACGACTCAACTGCCTGGAGTATCACCGTGCCAGCGAGTTCAACCTGGGTGCGCGCGACTTTATCCTGCTCGTGGCGCATCGCTGGGAGATCGAGGACGGCAAGCTCGACACCGCGTGCGTCAAGGCGTTCCACGTGCCGGTGGGCAAGGTCGTTGAGGTCTTCAACACCACGCTCCACTACACGCCCTGCATGGTCGACGACGGCGGCTTCCAGGTGATGGTGGCGCTGCCGGCGGGCACCAATGGCCCGCGCCCCGAGGCTGCAGCCGACATGCCTGCCGCCGGTGACAGCTACTGCTACTGGAAGGCCGACAAGTGGGTCCTCTGCCACGCCGACAGCCCCAAAGCTGCCGAGGGCGGCTACGTAGGCCTCATCGGCAAGAACCTCGACATCGCCTGCGACTAGAATCTTCTGTCTCGATCTGTAACATCTAGCGGGCTAAATCGTCTCTGCCTGTTACAGATCGAGACATACCACCCCCAGCCACCACAAAGGTGCCTGTCCCCATTGTGGTGGCTGTCTAGAGCTGGCTGCGCAGATAGTCAGCCATATATGGAACAGCGAAACGCACGTAACCGCGGCGTGCCTGTTCGATAACGCCGGCGTCGATGAGGCGTCGGCGATACTTTTGCGCATAGTCGGGTGTGACTGACATGCGCTCGGCCACATTGGAGATGCGCGACACGCCGTCTTTGTCATCAGTCATTGCGTCGAGAAACGCGACGTCTTGGTCCGATAGCGCGGCGAGCGTCGTTTCACAAACATCGTTTTCGAAATCGGCCTTTGACGCTTCGATAGCTCCGTCGACTTGCTCTGGCGTTACGTATTCTCCTGCCTGGCAGCGATTGGCGATGTTGTAGCCGATGAGCTGTAGCATATAGGGCGATCCTTGGGTTGCACGAGCGGCACGGAGGCGAAGATCGCCTGGAATATCAAGGTCGAGCTCTTCGAAAGCCCGCTGATAATATGCATCGACATCTCCGACTGAAAGCGGTTCGAGCGTGACTTTGCGTGCGCGGTTGAGAAATGTCAGTACGCGGTCGTTGAGTGTCGCGGAGACTGCTCCCGGGAGGCCCGCCATGACGAGCGCGACGTTGAGCCGTTCGCCGACCAGCTCTTGATAGGCGGTGACGAGCTGTCTGATCTCGGGTGAATTTGCTTGGAGTTCGTCGATGAGGATGAGGATGCCGTGCCCCTGCTCCGTCAGTTTACGCGCAAGCTGTGTGAGTTTGAACTGAAAGCTCTTGGTCTCCTGCACGTCTCGTGTGAACTCGAGGCCTGCCGAGAACCCAAAAACACTTAGACTGCCGCTCGTGAGTTTGGGAAGGCGGCGTTTGTTGACGTAGGGTTCGCCCGCTTCTTGGATCTTCTCAACAATACGCTCGAGCATGTCCTCGGAGGCTACGGTGGGCGTGGCGACAACAAAGCCGAGCTTGCGGGCGCGATCGGCAAGTTCCCACAACAGAACCGTTTTGCCGCTGCCTCGCTGGCCGAGCATGAGCATGGCTCGGTCTCGATTGCCCGGCTCCTGCTCAAGGCCGGAGATGAATGTCGAAATCACGCTCCCGCGCCCCACCAGATAGGACGGGCGATTTCCAAATGAGGGGGAGAAGATGGTTTCAGTCATGAGTCTCCTTTCCTTTTTTTCCTATTTTTTCCTTTTTTTCCTATTCAGTCAAATGAGTTGCCGAGCGAAGGCGGTCATGTAGGCCTCACCGGTAAAACCTCGACATCGCCTGCGACTAGAATCTTCTGTCTCAATCTGTAACATCCGGCGGGCCAAATCGTCTCTACCTGTTACAGATTTAGACAAACCGCAGGGGACAGGCCGAACAATCTCAATCTGTAACACCAGGCCCGGTTTTGGCTGTCTAACTGTTACAGATCGAGACAAACCGGGCCCAAGCCACCACAAAGGTGCCTGTCCTCTTTGTGGCGGCTTGGACGGGCGGGTATCAAAAAGTGTCAGGCGGGGTGGCCGCCGGGCGCCTGCGCACGAAAAGAAGTGTCGACCCGCGCTGTTATCGTTGAGTGGCACCCCGTTTGCGGGGATACTGAAACCACGACAAGTAGCGTATGAAAGGATCGATGCATGGCTTTCCGTAAAGACTTCCTGTGGGGTGGCGCGACGGCTGCCAACCAGTGCGAGGGCGCCTACGACGTGGACGGCCGCGGCCTTGCCAACGTGGACGTAGCTCCGCACGGCCCCGAGCGCTATGCGGTGGTCTCCGGCCAGCGCAAGATGCTCGACTTCGAGGACGGCTATTACTATCCTGCGCAGACCGGCATCGATTTCTATCACCACTACAAAGAGGACATCGCTCTCTTTGCCGAGATGGGCTTTAAGACCTTCCGCATGAGTCTGGCGTGGACCCGCATCTTCCCCAACGGTGACGAGGCCGAGCCCAACGAGGCCGGTCTGGCCTTCTACGAGGACGTATTCCGCGAGTGTCAGGCGCACGGCATCGAGCCGCTTGTGACCATCACGCACTTCGACTGCCCGATTCACCTCATCAAGGAGTACGGCGGCTGGCGCAACCGCAAGCTCATCGACTTCTACAAGAACCTCGCGACCACGATCTTCACCCGCTACAAGGGCCTGGTGAAGTACTGGCTCACCTTTAACGAGATCAATATGATCTTGCACCTGCCGTTTATGGGTGCCGGCCTGGTCTTTGAGGAGGGCGAGAACAAGGAGGCCGTCGAGTACCTGGCCGCCCACAACGAGCTCGTCGCCAGCGCTTGGGCAACCAAGATTGCTCACGAGATCGACCCCGAGATCAAGATCGGCTGCATGCTCGCCGCAGGTAGCTACTACCCCTACAGCTGCCGTCCGGGCGATGTACGCCAGGCGCAGCTCGATAACCAGGACAACTACTTCTTCGTCGACGTCCAGAGCCGCGGCTACTACCCGGCCTATGCCGTCAAGAAGCTCGAGCGTCTAGGCATCGATGTGGGTATGACCGACGAGGACCGCGAGATCCTGGCCGCCAACACCGTCGACTTCATCAGCTTTAGCTACTACAGCACCCGCTGCTCTGCCGGTGCCGATAACCCCGATGTCGAGCGCACCCAGGGCAACGCCTTCGCCGGCGCCAAGAATCCCTACCTGCAGGAGAGCCAGTGGGGCTGGGCCATCGATCCGCTGGGCTTCCGCATCACCCTTAACGACCTGTACGACCGTTATCAGAAGCCGCTGTTTGTGGTCGAGAACGGTCTGGGCGCCAAGGATGTTGTCGAGGAGGATGGCTCCATCAACGACGACTACCGTATCGACTACCTGCGTCAGCACATCCAGACCATGCGCGACGCGGTGACCGAGGACGGCGTTGACCTGCTGGGCTACACCACCTGGGGCCCGATCGACCTGGTGTCTGCCGGCACGGGCGAGATGTCCAAGCGCTACGGCTTTATCTATGTGGATCGCGACGATGCGGGCAACGGTACCCTCAAGCGTTCCAAAAAGAAGAGCTTCGACTGGTACAAGCATGTCATTGAAACGAATGGTGAGGACCTATCCTAAGGAAGCTGAGACACTCAACTTCATAGCCTCCTAGCCAAGGCGCCCGGCGAGTATGTGCTCGCCGGGCGCCTTGCCGTCTGCGGATTTTGGGACATGCGGCCCGCTTTTTCGACCCATCTGTCGGTACACTAAAGGGACTATGGGTACCCGCGAGCGACATATCGGCCACGCGGCCGCCCGGACCGCGCCGGTTGCGGATCCCAGGGGTGGCAGGCTCTTCGCCATGCCGCGATTCCTTGTTGGCATAACACATCAGGTGTATCGTCATCGCGTCTTTGCTATCGCCGGCGCCATCACCGCACTGTTCCTCATGCTTTTGGCGGTCTTGCCGGCGCTGTTCGCCTTCGATCCCAAACTTTCTAACGTAGTGCCCGCCTATAGCGAGGTGTCCGAAGAGGTCGTGGATGCGCTCGTCCACTCGAGCTCTCTCCCGCTGCTTGTCGCCGCAATTGTATTTTCGATCTGGGGCGTATCGGTCTATCTGCGCTGTTTGGACTATGTGTTGCGCCGCCGCCTTGTTGCCATCGCCACCATCTGCGCCCTGTGGATGATCGAAGTCATTCTCAAGTACAAGTCGTTCACGCCGTTCTATGCCACCGTGCTGTGGTACCTGTACTACGTGCCCATGACGCTCATTCCACTGCTCTACCAGTTGTGTGGTCTGCGCCTTGCGGGCCTGGAGCAACACCGCCTGGGTCGCCGCTACTGCGCTGCGCTGTGGATTATGGCTATCCTGCTTATCGGATTTGTGCTCACCAACGATTTTCACCAGCAGGTCTTCCACTTTGACCGCACAAGCGGCACCTGGAGCAACGACTACACGTACGGCTGGGGTTATTTCGCCGTCCTCGTGTGGACGGCCTTTAACTTTGTGGCCTTTTTTATCCTGGTGGGCCGGTCCTCGTCCTTTCGCATCCAACGTTTCTCGGGCACGGCGGCGCTCGTGCTCCTGGGCGGCGCGTTCTTTGCCATCTCATATGCGTTGCGCGTGCCCTGGGCATGGAGGCTCAACTTCTCGCTCATCTATTGCGTCTTGTGCGTGGTGGCGATGGAAATCTGTCTCGATTGTGGTGTCATTCCGTCATATCACGACATCGCCGGTATTTTCGACACCTTGCCGCTTGACCTCAAAGTTCTAACGCGCGACCTGCAGGAAGTCTATGCCACGCCAGTGTCAAAGCCAATGCCGGTAGGCGTGCGCGAGGAGTTGCGGACCCAGGCGCACAGCCGCGCCCATGCCTTTGCCGTGGCGTCCGATCCCGATGTGATGTACCGTGCCTTTCCACTGTTGGGCGGATCGGCCCTGCTTGCCCAAGACGTGTCGGGTCTCAACGAGCTTAACCGTGAACTGGCACACCGTCGCATGGAGCTGCAACGTCAAAACGAGCTGCTCGCTGCCGACTACGACCTTAAGACGCACCTGGCAGATCAAGAGGCCGAGACCTTGCTGGTCCAAGATGTGGACCAGGCGCTTGCTCGCGCGCTCGAAGGGATGTACGACCTGCTGAGCTCGCTGCCGTCGTTGACCGACGAAACATCTTCACACGAGCGTTACCGCATGCTGCAGCGCGCCAAGATGCTCGTCGCCTATTGCAAGCGCAAGGGATCGCTCACGTTGGCGCAGCACGGGGAGAGCGGTTTTGATCGCGACCGCATTCAGCTCATCGCCAACGAGCTCGCAAGCGACCTGCGCACCATCGATATCGATTGCGCCTCGATTATCGCCATACGGCGCCCGTTGCACGCCAGTACGGTAAGCGCGCTGTATGACTGCGTGTACGATTTTGCGTTCTTCGCCTACACCACCGACCATCCGGCGCTTATGTGTCACTTGGGCGACCATGACCGATGCAGTGTCGAGCTGCGCGCCACGCTTTTTTCCAACGATGATGAAGATCTTTCGCAGACGCCCGCTGCGCAAGAGCTCGAAAGCGCTCTGCAAGGGCGCAACGTGGCATACCGCCTTGAGGGCGAACCCGGCCAGTTGCGTATGATCGTGTTGATGCCGCGGGCGGGTGAGTGACGATGCAGATTTCGCTCATCCTTCCCCAAATCGTTGCACTCGATATTGTCTTTGCCCTGGCTGCGTGCCTGCAGACGATCCACGTTCCGCTCATCGCATCGCGCCGCTCGTCCTATAACCGTAGGGCGGTTTGCGCCTACGAGGCGAGCCTCGTGCTTCACCTAGTTATTTCGGCGCTCATCTTGTTCGCGTCGTCTGGCTCATATCTGGTGGCGCCGCTTGACGTTTGCGCCAGGGCAATGGGCGGAGTGCTGTGGCTCAATGCCGCAATCTTTGCCTATGGCGTGGTGCTTATGGTGCGCTATCGTCGCCCCGTCATGCTGGTCGAGCTGCTGCTTGTTGTCGCCGTTACACCGCCGGTGGTTTTTGCCACGGGCTCGGCGTGGACCGTTGTCCTTATCGCAGAGGGAGCGTTCTTCCTGTTCCGTTCCATCGCGGCGCTCTTGATGGACGTCCGTAACCGCCAGGAGGATATCACCGCGTTCTCGACGATCGAGACCATCAACGTGATTCCCGTGGGCATCCTGTATCTGGACCCGAGGGGCCGTCCGCTGCTCATGAACCGCTGCATGCGCAAAAACCTGGTGGAACTTCATATGCCCACCGATCTAGGTGACATGAGCGGCACATGGAACGACCTGCGCAAACTCAGCATGCAAATGCCCGAAAGCAGTAGGAACCGTGTGCGGATTAACTTGGATCGTTTTGGTGATGCTCGCGCGGTGATCGAGATTTCTCCCGCCGAGATTCGCCTATTTGTGCACGACGAGGTTATGGTTTCGGGCCGCCTCTTTGAGCGCATTATCGGACTGGACGTGACGGAATACGCACACGCCTACGACCGCTTGGCGCAAGCAAACCACCTACTTGAGCTTGCGGGCCAAGAGCTCCAGTCCCAGATTGAAGAAGTTAAAAAGGTTGCCGACAATGCGGCCTATCTACGTATGCGCGCCCGCGTTCACGATGTGATTGGGCAGCGCCTGTCCATTCTCCATCGCTATTTGGAGGAGGGGCGCCTGGACGACGAGTCGCTCGAGCAGATCGACCCGTTGCTGCGCTCAATTGCCGCCGATTTGCGCAGCGGCGGTGCCAGCGAGCCTGCAGAGCAGCTGGGTGATATCGTCCATGCTTTTGGCCTGGTGAGTGTGCAGATCGATGTTGAGGGTGCGCTGCCTGAGGACGCGCGTGTCGCCACCGCATTTTTGCAGATTATTCGCGAGGCCTCGACCAATGCCACCAAGCACGCGCAGGCGCATCGGGTCTACGTGCGTCTGTGGCAGGAGGGGGCGGATGCTGACGGCATCGCGCGCATGACGATTTCTAACGACGGGTCCCCGGCCCCCGTATCGTATCGCGAGGGAACGGGTATCCCAGGTATGAGGCATGTCGCGCAAGATCTGGGCGGCAGCCTAGAGGTCCATGCTGCCGGGCCCTTTACGCTTGCGGCGTCCATCCCGCTGAGCTCCAACGCCACGGTCCAAAGGAGAAGTTCATGATCCGCGTCCTTATAGTCGAAGACCAGGCCATTCTGCGCGAGAGCCTGGCGCGCTCCGTTGGCGACCAGCCCGATATGACCGTTGTTTCCGCCATCGCCGATGCCTCCGAGGCCTTGGGTGTCGCGCTCAGGGAGCGCCCGGACATGATACTGATGGACGTATGCACCGAGCATGATTCCAACGGCATCGTGGCGGCGGCGCGCATCAAGGAGCAGCTGCCCGAGTGCCGCATCATTATCATGACCGGCATGCCCGAGATCACCTTTGTCGATCAGGCCCGCGAGGCGGGCGTCGATAGCTTTGTGTACAAGAACGTCGGTATCGACGAGCTGTTCGCCGTGATGCGCTCCACGCTGGCGGGCTATTGCACGTTTCCCAAGCCGCCCGAGAGCATTTTTTCGGGTACGGCGGCACTCGACGATGTTGAGCTATCGATTTTGCGCCTTGCCTGCGAGGGCAAGAGCCGTCGCGAGATCGCGGCCGAGCTGTTTATGAGTGAGGGCACCATCAAGCGTCGCATCTCGGAGATCCTGAGCAAGACCGGCTACGACAACATCATGCGCTTGGCCGTGCATGCGGTGACCGAGGGCAGCATCGTTCCCAATATGGAGCGTCCGTAGTCGGTGCGCCGCCCGTGTTCCGGCGCCGTAAAGATAGGCCGCCCGCCGTTTTGCATCAGAAAACGGCGGG
>UREZ01000006.1 GCA_900547025.1 uncultured Collinsella sp. | reverse complement strand
GCCTTCCTCTGAGAAGTGGGCTTCGCGAACTTCTCAGAGGAAGGCACCCGCCCGGAGGCGGCCCTCTCGACCGTTTCGATATGCGGGGGCTGATATTTTTTAATGTATTGGGGACATGGCTGTTGCTGCCTTGGAAACAGGATGTCTTACTATGGCTAGCCCGAGATACATCGCCGGGGCCGGGGTGCCTGCTTTGTTTTGAGAAGTTCGCGGAGCCCACTTCTCAAAACAAAGCAGGCACCCCGGCCCTCGCCCGTACAATTTTCCGCTGAGCGCGTGATTGCCGCCGTGTACCGAAGGGTTGCCGTTGCAACTTCAAATTGGTGCTATATTCGGTCTGAGTTGTTTAATACTAGTACGGGAGGCTGATATGGGGCTGTTCAAGAAGAAAAACCCGCAGGATGCCTTTGATCCCGATGTGTTTACCATCACGGATACGATTTTGGACCCGCCGCGGTTTACATTTTTGCCGGCTATCTACCAGGATGCCACGCGCCGCAAGTGGGCCGTGCATCAGCGTGGTGCAGAGCCTAAGATTTTTGACTATGCGGACGTGCTGCAGTGCGAGATTGTCGAGACCGGAAATCCCGAGGATGTGCCGGAGGTTAGCAAGCGCGAACTAGCTCAGCAGATTTTGATTAATCCAGCTCAGGCTACCAAAAACAACGCTGCCAAGCGTAATATGTGCCTTGGTATGGGTGTCATCGTTGCCGTGCAAACCGGCGAGGATGAGATTTCGAAGCTTGAGATTCCGGTGACCGCGGGCGAAGTCAAGCGAGACTCCGGCCTATATCGATCGTACCGGAACGTTGCGGAGCAGATCAAAGAAGCCTTCGACGCCATGGGGCGTCCGGAGCAATGATGCCCGCAGCATCAAGCGGTTGAGGAGCCTTGCCCATGTCGAGTGAACCATATGCGATTCCGCCCAAAGATCGCGCCTTTGAGGGCATTCTTTGGTATATCAAACATTATGACCTGCAGGGTGGTGACCGGCTGCCCGCCGAGCGTGTGCTCTGTGAAGAGCTGGGCGTGTCGCGCACGGCGTTGCGCGCTGCGATCACGCGTCTTATTTCGTGCGGAACTTTGGAAAGCCGCCGCGGTTCGGGCACCTATGTGTGTCCTCCCAAACCGCTGAATATCTTTCAGGAAACATGGAACTATACGCAGGCGGTGGAGAGGGTTGGCTCAAAGTCGACCGCACACCTGGTTTGGTCCAAGGTCGTGTACGCCGATATCGATCTGGCCCAAAAAGCCCAGATCGACCTGGGCATGCCGCTCTTCTGCATTCGGCGCGTGCGCGTGGTTAATGGTTCCCCGGCGTCGATTGAGACGGCTCACGTCAATCTGTCTTTGTGCCCCTCGCTTCCCGATCACGATTTTGAGCAGGAAAGCCTCTACGACGTTTTGCTCAAAGAGGGGAATGTCCATGTGGCGCACGGCAAGGAGCATATTTCCATCAGCCGTCTGAACGCCGACGAGGCCAAGTTGCTGGGTGCTCAGGAGGGCACGCCGGTGTTTTACAAGGCTTCGCACGAGCGTGACGAGAACGATGGCTTTGTCGAGTATTGCAAGTCCGTGATTCTGCCGACCAAGTATCGTTTTGCCGATAACGGCGAGGCAGACGGCGTTGCGACGAAGGTAGGTGTCGAATGGCTGATGCAGTAGAAGACTTGCCGGTTTACAAACAAATTCGCCGCTGCATTGCGGAGCGAATCGAGCGCGGCGACTACCCGACGGGCTCGATGATTCCGTCCGAAAACGAGCTGGCCGAGGAGTTTGGCACGACACGCCTGACAATCCGAAGCGCCATGGACGAGCTGGTCAAAAGTGGCCAGATTCGTCGCGTGCAGGGCAAAGGCGCCTTTGTGGGACACAAGTGGTTTGACGAGCACGAACGCAAGGGCGGCTTCCGCCAGTCGGTTCTGGCATCGGGCGCGACGCCGTCGGTGCGCATCCTGGCGCGCTCCAAACGCTACGCCGGCCCGTATTATGCCGACTTGTTTGGCATCGCCGAGGACGATCTGCTTTACTCGGTGCGCCGCCTCAACTGCATCGATGGTGAGCCCGTATCGATCGAGATGACACTGATTCCGTGCCTGCTGTTTCCGGGCATCGAAGACGTGGACATTTCGGTCTTCAGCCTGTTCGAGACCTACGATATGTTGGGACGCAAGCCAGATCAGTCGGTAGAGAAACTCGATATCGAGGCGCTGGGCGCACGCGATGCGAGTTTGCTCAATCTTGAGCCGGGCGATCTGGCGTTCGTGCTGGAAGGCCTGACCTATGACTCGAGTGGGCAGGCAATCGAGCATGCCAAGTCTTTTACCCGCGGCGACGCCGGCGGATATACCTATAACTATTAGCGTCTAGAGCGTCCCTGCGCATGGCGGGGGCGCTCGTTTTTACGGATATATGTCGCTTGACCGATGAGCGGCAAAAACTGACCGTCTACCGAGAGGGGAGGATGAAATCATAAAATCGGTATTAAAAACGGCTAACCTGTAATCGTTCACTGGTATTAAGAACCTTTGAATTGTTGAGCTTGGGGCCAAGATGTCCACAAGGTTAAGCGGTGCGACGGGGCGGCAAGCCCGTTCATTCCGTGCGACAATTCAAACTGCTCGTGAAAGGAGCGGGAATGAAGGAGACCGAGAAGATCGAAATCATGCACTTCGACCAGGAGGGCTACCTCGAGGACGGCAGGAACGTCTACGAGGCCGGCAAGAAGATGACCGCCCTGGCCGACCGCGTGCACGAGGAGGGCTACGACGCCGTCTTCCTGATGGGCGTCGGCGGCACCTGGGACGAGTTCATGCAGCTCGAGTACCTCATGAACAAGTTCGGCGACCGCGACCTCGAGGTCTACCTGATCCACGCCGCCGAGTGGAACGTCATGGGCCACAAGCGCATGACCGACAGGTCCGTCGTGCTGACCGCCTCCGAGTCCGGCACCACCCCCGAGGTGCTCGAGGCCGTCGGCAAGATGAGGGAGATGGGCGTGCGCGTCTTCGCCATGACCAACCCCGAGGGCAAGATCGGGCAGGCCGTGGGCGCCGAGAACTGCGTCATGATGGCCTCCGACCACGGCGCCGGCGGCTGCGAGAAGGGCTACTACCTCGCCGACTGCTTCGGCCTGCGCCTGCTCAACCGCCGCGGCTGCTTCCCCAAGTTCGACCTGTTCATCGAGCAGACGAAGGACGTCTGGAAGGACATGCTCGACATCCGCAAGCGCTTCGAGCCGCGCGCCGAGGAGCTCGCCAGGAAGTACGCGCTGGCCGACTACACCATGTTCATCGGCTCGGGCGCGCTGTGGGGCGAGACCATCCTGTACTCCATGTGCCTGCTCGAGGAGATGCAGTGGAAGCGCATCCGCCACATCACCTCGCACGACTTCTTCCACGGCACGCTCGAGCTGCTCGAGCCCGGCGTCCCGGTGTTCCTGTTCATGGGCGAGGACGAGTGCCGCGCCCTCGACGAGCGCGTCCGCGCCTTCCTCACCAGCGGCGTGACCGGCGACGAGGACTACGTCATCATCGACACCGCCGAGTACGCGATCCCGGGCCTGGACGACGACTTCCGCGTCATCGTGTCCCCCTGGATCCTGTCCGTGCTGACCACCGACCGCCTCTCGCGCAACTACGAGCTGGTCACCAAGCACAACCTCAAGTACCGCCGCTACTACCACCAGTTCGACTACTAATTTCATTTGGGGGAAACCGCAATGAGGCAATACATCTTTGCCAGCCACGCGCATTTTGCGACCGGCATCAAAGAGAGCACCGAGCTGCTCTCGGGCGCGCGCGATAACGTCCACGACCTGTCGATGTTTGTCGACGGCCGCACCGACGTCGCCGAGGAGGCCGCCAAGCTCCTGGCGACCTTCGACCCCGCCGACGACGTAATCGTGTGCACCGACCTGTTTGGCGGCAGCGTCAACAACGAGTTCACCAAGATCGTCCAGACGCGCCCCAACACCTACCTGGTTGCCAACATGAATCTGCCGCTGCTGATCCAGCTGCTCTTTTCGGACCAGGAGGCTCCCGCCGATCAGGTTATCCGCGAGATCCTCGCGGCTGACGACACGCGCGTCAAGTTTGTCAACGACCTGCTGACCGATGCGGATGACGAGGAAGAGTTCTAGTCACCGCCTGCTATTAATGGGGCCGGGTTTCCGGCATGAGACCTTTGGGGGTCAATCATGATTCAACTGCTTCGCGTCGACCATCGTCTGCTTCATGGCCAGGTGGCCGTCTCTTGGGTCCAGGGCTTGGGCTCCGACTGCATCTTCTGCGTTGGCGACAAGGTTGCCAACGATCCCGTCTGGAAGACTACGCTCAAGATGGGAAAGCCGGCCAACGTCAAGCTCGTCATTAAGGACATGGAGCACGCCATCGAGGCCATCAACTCCGGTGTTACCGATAAGTACAAGATGATCATCTGCGTCGCCAGCATCGCCGAGGCCAAGCAGCTTGTCGACGGCTGCCCGCAGATCACCTCCATCAACCTGGGCAACACCAAGTCCAAGGACGAGCAGCGTCCCGATGCCCGTAAGATCTCCCGCCAGATCTTTGTGACTGCTGCCGAGGAAGAGGACATTCGCGAGCTCGTCGGCCGCGGTGTCGAGGTCGAGATTCGCGCTCTGGCCGACGACCCCAAGGTCGATGCCCTAAGCGCCCTCTAATTGGGAACCACGGGCGGCGCGCACGGCGCCGCCCCTATTCGTGGGCGTACCGGATAAACGCTTTACCCGTTACCCCCATCTACCGTTCACCGGGAGTACACGCCCGTTGAGCGATTGGTATTAAATAGTTTTCGCATGACTATATAATTGGTATCAAATCATTTGCACCGGTTTAGGTGTTAACAGCACACCGGTACAAGCTGGATCTGTCTGGGCGATTGTCGGCATGGAAAAGGGCGCGCTGACAAGTCGGGAATCGCCGCGCGGATCCAAGAGGGATCAAAGGGAGGAACAATGCTTGTTCAAGCGATCCTCATCGGACTTATCGCTGCCTTCGGTAAGCTCGATTATCAGCTCGGTACGCTCTATGCGTTCCGCCCGATCGTTCTGTGCCCGCTCGTCGGCATAGTCCTCGGGGACCTGCAGTCCGGCCTCGCCATCGGTGCGAGCCTCGAGCTGCTCTTCATGGGTTCTATCTCCATCGGCGCTTACGTGCCGCCCGATGAGTGTATTGGCGGTGTGCTCGCCTGCGCCTTCGCTATTCAGCTGGGTCAGAGCACCGAGGCCGCTATCGCGCTCGCGATGCCCATCGCCACTCTGTGCCTGGCCATTAAGAACGTCGTCAACGCCGGTATGCCCCTTCTGGTCGACCGTGCCGACGTCTTTGCCAGCAAGGGTAACCTCAAGGGTATCTACGCTATGCACTGGATTATCGGTCTCGTGATTGTCGTCCTGGCCTTTATCCTGTGCTCGGTCTCCTTCTATCTGGGTGCCGACGCCGTTCAGGGCCTGCTCGACTTCATCCCGACGTTCGTCCTCGATGGCTTTGGCGTCGCAGCCAACATCCTGCCTGCCATGGGCTTCGCCATGCTCGGCCGTCTGGTGCTTACCAAGCAGCTCGTGCCGTTCTACTTCCTGGGCTTCCTGCTGTGCTCCTATGCCAACGTGCCCGTCCTCGGCGTCGCCCTGATCGCAATCATCATCGGCATCGATAAGTACGACCTGCTGGGCCTTGGTGGCACCCAGTCCCAGCTTTCTGTGGAAGGGGATGAGGACGATGACTTCTAATTCCGAGAACCAGATTACTCGCTCCGACCTCATTAAGAGCGCCGTGAACACCGGCGCCCTGGGCATGGAATTCTCCTGGACCTACTACAAGCAGATGAACATTGCCTTCTGCCTGATGGTCGCCAACATGCTCAAGAAGATCTATGCCGGCCGTCCCGATGATTACGCCGAGGCCCTGCATCGTCACAGCGCATTCTTCAACATCACCCCGCAGCTCGCTCCCTTCGTGGGTGGCATCGCGATGGCCATGGAAGAAAAGGTCGCTCGTGGCGAGGTTGAGCCCGAGAGCGTCAACGACATCAAGGCCGCCCTCATGGGTCCGCTTTCCGGCCTGGGTGACTCCTTCTTCCTGTCCACCCTGCGCGTCGTCGCCGCTGCCGTGGGCATCAGCCTGTGCCAGGCCGGCAACGTCTTTGGCCCCATCGCCTTCCTGCTCGTCTACAACATCCCGGCGTTCCTGATTCGTATCTTTGGCGCTATCAAGGGTTATGAGCTAGGCATTGGCTTCCTCGACGAGGCTCAGAAGACCGGCCTGATGCAAAAGATCATGGCCTGCGTCGGCATTGTCGGCGTCATGGTCGTCGGCGCCATGAGCAAGGACATGTTCTGGGCTTCGTTGCCCATCGCCATTGGTCAGGGCGACTCCGCCCAGACTCTCCAGGACATCCTGGACGGCATCATGCCCGGTATGCTCGGTATGGCCGCCTTCTGGCTCTACTACTGGCTGCTCTCCAAGAAGATCAACCCGATGGTCCTGATCCTCTGCACCATGGTCGTGGGCATCATCGGCGCTTACTTTGGCGTGCTTGCCTAATATGTTCGAATCGCGCTTCCATCGCGTCTAACGGTTGCGTCGATCTTTGGGGGCTTGTCGCATCTGCGGCGGCCCCCTGTTTTTTAAAACTCCGTACGAAAGGGGAGGGCTATGGTCGTACCCGAGCTTTCGCTCATGAACATCAACCATCGTTACTACAGCATCGAGACGTTTTTTAAGGCTGCAGGTGAGGCCGGCTATCGCAATATCGAGCTGTGGACCGGCTCGATGCACCTGTATGTGGATTGCCATGAGCACGATTCGGTGGATAAGATTCGCGATCTTGCCGCCCAATACGGTATCAAGATCGTGTGCGTGTGCCCCGAGCAGAACAACCCCAAGCCGTGGAACGTCGCGGTGCGCGGTGAGGCGGGCCAAAAACGCATCCTCTCGTACTTTAAGAATGTGATCGACGTTGCCGTTGAGTTGGGCGTGCCGCAGATTCTGGTGACGAGTGGTTGGGCCTATCTGGACGAGCCAGCTGAGGACGCCTGGTCCCGCAGCGTCGCCATGCTGCGCTCGGTGTGCGACTACGCTGACACACGCGGTATTCGCGTCGCGCTCGAGGCCCTGCAGCCGTCGGAGTCCGTGTTGGTCAACACCGCACAGGATGTCGCGCGCATCCTCGAGGCGGTCGATCGTCCCAACCTGAAGGCCTGTATCGACTTTGGCGCCATGGAAGTTGCCGGCGACACGATCGACGGCTACTTTGAGGTTTTGGGCGACAAGATCGTTCACACCCACTTTGTAGATGTGGGCGGCGGCACGACGCATCTTGCCTGGGGCGACGGCGAGCGTGATATGCGTGCCGACCTCGAGGCACTCATGCGCCACGGCTATACGGGCTATGTCTCGGCCGAGACGTGTGATGGCCGCTACTATCAGGATCCGTCCAAGGCGACGACTCAGGTTATCGAGATGTATCGCCGTGTGACAGCGGAGATGGAAGCCGAATAACTAAACTGCGCGGTTGCGCCGGAAACGCTTGGGCGGGTCTGGCGCAACGCTTTTATAGCTGGCGAGTTGTGGGGAACCCGTTGGCAGTAGCGCTCGAAATAGACAACTATTGGCGTTGTAATACCACTCGGGCGAGGAAACCGACCGTTCGCCGCAAATCTCCGTGAGTTTGGATTGGTATTAAATAACAAGCAATCGTATGGCTATAATTGGTATCAGCAAGAAGCGCGATGTATAGAATTGCGCACATGTGATGGGAGGACACACATGAAGGAGACCGAGAAGATCGAGATCATGCACTTCGACCAGGAGGGCTACCTCGAGGACGGCAGGAACGTCTACGAGGCCGGCAAGAAGATGACCGCCCTGGCCGACCGCGTGCACGAGGAGGGCTACGACGCCGTCTTCCTGATGGGCGTCGGCGGCACCTGGGACGAGTTCATGCAGCTCGAGTACCTCATGAACAAGTTCGGCGACCGCGACCTCGAGGTCTACCTGATCCACGCCGCCGAGTGGAACGTCATGGGCCACAAGCGCATGACCGACAGGTCCGTCGTGCTGACCGCCTCCGAGTCCGGCACCACCCCCGAGGTGCTCGAGGCCGTCGGCAAGATGAGGGAGATGGGCGTGCGCGTCTTCGCCATGACCAACCCCGAGGGCAAGATCGGGCAGGCCGTGGGCGCCGAGAACTGCGTCATGATGGCCTCCGACCACGGCGCCGGCGGCTGCGAGAAGGGCTACTACCTCGCCGACTGCTTCGGCCTGCGCCTGCTCAACCGCCGCGGCTGCTTCCCCAAGTTCGACCTGTTCATCGAGCAGACGAAGGACGTCTGGAAGGACATGCTCGACATCCGCAAGCGCTTCGAGCCGCGCGCCGAGGAGCTCGCCAGGAAGTACGCGCTGGCCGACTACACCATGTTCATCGGCTCGGGCGCGCTGTGGGGCGAGACCATCCTGTACTCCATGTGCCTGCTCGAGGAGATGCAGTGGAAGCGCATCCGCCACATCACCTCGCACGACTTCTTCCACGGCACGCTCGAGCTGCTCGAGCCCGGCGTCCCGGTGTTCCTGTTCATGGGCGAGGACGAGTGCCGCGCCCTCGACGAGCGCGTCCGCGCCTTCCTCACCAGCGGCGTGACCGGCGACGAGGACTACGTCATCATCGACACCGCCGAGTACGCGATCCCGGGCCTGGACGACGACTTCCGCGTCATCGTGTCCCCCTGGATCCTGTCCGTGCTGACCACCGACCGCCTCTCGCGCAACTACGAGCTGGTCACCAAGCACAACCTCAAGTACCGCCGCTACTACCACCAGTTCGACTACTAAGAGCTGGCCGCAGGGCCGATATCTTGGCTGGTTGATATCTCGACCCTACACAAGGGCGTCCGCATTCGCGCGGGCGCCCTTTTTGCGTTGCGACAAGAGACTGCTGCTAACCGCTCGCCCTATGTTTCCAAATGAATACGGTGTGAGCCGAGGAGGACGATTCTCCCCGCAAACACTCTAGTATGCTAAAGTACCCAGAAGACCGGCGGAGCTATGCCGGTCTTCTGTTCCATACGAAACACAGCATGAGGAGGCTCACCAGATGACGGCCACACCGTGGGGATTCCGGGACATATTGCCCGAGGAGGCTCAGGCGCGCGAGGAGATTGCGCTGACGGTGAAGGGCTGCTTCAGGGAGCATCATTACCTTCCGGTCGAGACGCCGCTGCTCGAGGACAAGGGTTCGCTCGAGGAAGGCGGACGCATTGCGGACACGCCGTTTAAGCTCTTTGATGATGACGGTCGCCTGCTGGTGGTCCGTCCCGACAATACGTTGCCCATCGTGCGCCTGGTTTCGACCCGCATGCGCGCGGCCGATCTGCCCCTGCGCCTTCGCTACGAGGCGCCGGTGGTTCGCGAGTGCCAGCGCAATGCCGGTGGCTCGCGCCAGTTTACACAGCTGGGCTTTGAGCTTATCGGTGCGGGCGATACCGCGGGCGATGTCGAGATCGTCTCGCTCGTGGCCGAGGCCGTGCGCAAGCTGGCGCTGCCCGATGCGCGCATTATCGCAGGTAGCGTGCGTCCGTTTAAGGAGCTGCTCGCGGCGTGCGAGGATCGCGAGCTGGCCGCCGAGGCCCTGCGCTGCGTGCACGCCAACGACTTTGTGGGCCTTGATGCCCGTGTGGCGGCAAGTGCGGAGTCCGAGGCCGTCAAGGCCGCCATTAGCGAGCTGCCGCGCCTGCACGGTGGTGCCGAGGTGCTCGACCGCGTGGACGCGCTGCTGGAGGCTGCCGGTATCGCCGCGCCGCTCACGCGCGAGTTGCGTGCTCTGGTCGAGGGTCTGGCTCCCGAGGACGCCCAGGTGCTGTCGTTCGACTTCTCCATCATGAATTCTTTCGATTACTACACGGGCTTGGTATTTAAGGCCTATGCCGGTGGCCTGCCCGATCCGGTCGGTTCGGGCGGACGCTACGACTCCATCTTTACCGGCGCGTTCGGCGACGGCATCGAGGTGCCGGCGGCGGGCTTCGCCTTTTCGCTCGAGCGTCTGGAGGCCGCGCGCACCTCGGCCGAGGACGCCGCTTCCGACGGCGATCACGCCGTGGGCCGTGGCGCCGAGGGTCCGCTGCGCATTGCCGTGCCCAAGGGCTCGCTTAAGGCCGACACGCTTGACGTGCTCGAGGCAGCGGGCTTAGACGTCTCTGAGCTGCGCGATCCCGGTCGTCACCTCATCGTGCGCGGCCGCGACACACACGCCGGTGAGGGTGTGGTCGGCGATATCGAGTTTGTCATCGTGCGTCCCAGCGACGCGCCCGCTTTTGTGGGCTGCGGCGGCGCCGACTGCGGCATCTGCGGCTGGGACTCGCTTATCGAGGCCGACCTCAACCTGCTGCAGCTGGTCGATCTGGGCTACGGCCTGTGCACCTTTATCGAGGCGGAGCCCGCATGGCGCGCCGGCCAGGCCGAGCGCAACTATGCCCGCCGCGGGTCGCTTCGCGTGGCAACTAAGTACCCTCGCATCGCGAGTGCCTGGTACGCCGAGCGCGGCGTGAATGCCGACATCGTTTCGCTGCACGGCAATATTGAGTTGGGCCCCATCGTCGGCATGACCGACCGCATCGTGGACATTACCGCCACGGGCGCCACGTTGCGCGACAACGACCTGGTCATCACCGGCTGCATTATGGACTGTACGGCCCGCTTCTTCGTCAACCCAGGTGCCGCGCGCTTGGATCCGCGTGTTCGCAACTTGGCCGATCGCTTGGCAGCTGCTGTTAAGGACAAGCATTTTGAGCCCGTCGCGGGCTCGGCACAATAGCGCGAGCACGCACGGGCGCCCCCATATCCGGGCTGCGTGCCGATTGGCGCCGCCGCCCGGCTTTTCGTTTTTCGAACACAACCTCGACCGATAGGGGATACCGATATGAAGACTATCAAGCTTGCTCCCGGTGAGCGCCTCGGTACCAACCAGCTCAACCGCAAGGGCGTGCTGCCGCAAAACATCGTCGACGCCGCCCGTGATATCGTGGCCAACGTGCGCGCCAACGGTGATGCCGCGGTGCGCGATTACTGCCAGCGTTTTGACGGTGTTGAGCTGCAGAGTTTTCGCCTACCGCAGGAGCAGATCGATGCTGCGCTCGAAGGCCTTGATCCTGCCTTTGTCGCCGCGCTCGAGAAGGCCGCACACCAGATTCGCGAGTTCCACCAGCGCGAGGTCGAGCAGAGCTGGTTTACCACGCGCCCGGACGGCACGATGCTCGGCGTTAAGGTGACCCCGCTTGCCGCTGCCGGCATCTATGTGCCGGGCGGTCGCGCGCAGTATCCCTCCACGGTGCTCATGAACGCCATTCCCGCCAAGGTTGCCGGCGTCAAGCGCGTGGTCATGGTGACGCCGCCGCAAAAAGACGGCCTGATCAGCCCCTATACGCTCGCGGCCGCTAAACTCGGCGGCGTGGACGAGATCTATATGGTGGGCGGCGCCCAGGCCGTGGCCGCGCTGGCATATGGCACCGAGACCATTCCGCGCGTCGACAAAATTACCGGTCCGGGCAACGCTTTTGTCGCCGCTGCCAAGCAGATTGTCTCGGGCGACGTGGGCATCGACATGGTCGCCGGCCCGTCCGAGGTCTGCGTGCTGGCTGATGCTACGGCCAAGCCCACGGTGGTCGCGGCAGACCTGATGGCTCAGGCCGAGCACGACCCGCTGGCAGCCTGCTATCTGGTGACCTGCGACGAGCAGTTTGCGCGCGAGGTCGAGGCGGGCATCGACATCCTGGTGGCGCAGTCCCCGCGTGCCGAGATCACACGTGCCTCGCTCGATAACGAGGGCACCATCGTGGTGGCCGCCGACATGGCCGCTGCCGTCGAGGCGGTGAACACCGTGGCGCCCGAGCACCTTGAGCTGCACTGCAAGGACGCGATGGGCCTGCTCGGCGGCATTCGCAACGCCGGCGCCATCTTTGTGGGCGCCTGGAGCTCCGAGCCGCTCGGCGATTACGTCGCCGGCCCCAACCACACGCTTCCGACCGGTGGCACGGCCATGTTCTCCAACCCGCTTTCGGTCGAAGAGTTCGTTAAGCGCTCGAGTGTCATTTGCTATACGCCCGAAGGCCTGCTCTCCGATGCACCCGCCACACAGCGTCTGGCCGAGGCCGAGGGCCTGTGGGCGCACGCGCTCTCTGCCGCTCTGCGTCGTCGCGTGCTGGAGCAGGGCGAGGATGCCGTGAGTGCCGAGTCGCTGGCTGCGGCCGACCTGACCAAGGTCGCCTGGCCGGGCGACGCTGTGGCGACGGTCGCCGAGGGTGTGGACCTCGCGGCTGCAGGCTCGGATGGCGCTGGCGCGACCGGCGGGGAGGCCTAATATGGCCGAGCTGACGCCCCGCATGAAGGAGCTCGTCCAGCCTTACCTGGCCGGTATTGAGCCCTACGATCCCAACTTTACGCCCACGCGCATCAATCTTTCGGCCAACGAGAACACCTATCCCGTGCCCGCTGGCGTGCGCAAGGCGGTTGATGCGGCCTTGGCTGCTACGCCGCTCAACCGCTACCCCGATCCCATGTCCAACGACCTGCGCGACGAGCTTGCCGCTTGGCATGGCGTGGCTCGCGAGAATATCTGCGTGGGCAACGGCGGTGACGAGCTGCTCTATAACTACTTGCTGGCGTTTGGCGGCGCGGGGCGGACCCTGCTCAACTGCCCGCCGTGCTTTAGCGAGTATGCGTTCTTTGCGTCGCTGTGCCAGACCGAGGTGCGCGACGTGTGGCGCGACCCGGCGACCTTTGAGCTCGACCAGGCGGCGGTGCTTGCGGCGGCTCCCGAGTGCAATCTGGCGATCGTGACCTCGCCCAACAATCCCACGGGTGACGTGGCGCCGCTCGACTTTGTTGCGGCTCTGTGCGATGCCTGCCCCGGCATGGTCATGGTCGACGAGGCCTACGTGGAGTTTGCCGACGATTCGTTTGGCGCGGCAACTACGGCGCAAGGCCTTATTGCCGAGCATCCTAACCTGGTGATTCTGCATACACTGTCCAAGGCGTTCGGCGCCGCCGGCACGCGCCTGGGCTATGTGATCGCGGCGCCCGAGGTCATCGACGTGTTCGCGGCGATTCGCCAGATCTATTCGGTCAACGTGTTGAGCCAGGCGGCGGCGCTTGCCTGCGTGCGTGCCCGCGATGCGTACGCGCCCGTGGTGGCACAGGTCGCATCCGAGCGCGAGCGCGAGTTGTGTGCCCTGCGCGCGATGGCTGCCGAGGGTCTGCCCGTGGAGGCGTGGCCGAGCGCGGCGAACTTTGTGCTTGTGCGCACGCCGCATGCCACGCGCGTGCGCGAGCGTCTGCGCGACGAGTATTCGATTTTGGTGCGCGACTTTAGTTACGCGCCGGGGCTCGCGGACTGTCTGCGCATTACCGTAGGCACCCCGCAGGAAAACGACGAGGTGCTGGCCGCGTTTGCCGTGCTGGTGAAGGAGGAGATGTAGATGGACCGCTATGCCGAGGTGACCCGCAAGACGGGGGAGACCGACATTGTCGTAAAGCTCGACCTGGACGGATGCGGCGTGTGTGATATCTCGACCGGCGTACCGTTTTTCGACCACATGCTCAACGCTTTTGGCCGCCATGGCCTGTTCGATTTGACGGTGCACGCGGTGGGCGACGTGGAGGTCGATGCGCACCACACCGTCGAGGACACGGGCATTGTGCTGGGCGAGGCGTTTTGCCAGGCGCTGGGTGACAAGGCGGGCATTACGCGCTTTGCCGACGCGGCGATCGCCATGGACGAGACGCTCGTGATGGCCGCCGTGGATATTTCGGGCCGCGGCCAGGCCTACTGCGAGCTGCCCGTGCCGACCGAGCGTGTGGGCAGCTTCGATACCGAGCTGGCCGTCGAGTTCTTCTATGCCTTTGCGCGCGACGCCAAGCTCACGCTGCACGTGCGCGAGCTGGCGGGCAGCAGCTCGCATCACATTATCGAGGCTGCCTTTAAGGCCGTGGGCCGCACGATGCGCCACGCCTGCGAGCTCGATCCCCGCGTGCAGGGCATCCCCAGCACCAAGGGCTCGCTGTAACCGCTACAAAGACAAAAACCACCACGAAGGTGCCTGTCCCCTTTGTGGTGGTTTTGGATGATGGGAAGAGGAGGGTCGCGTGGGCGAACCGAAGATCGTGGTGGTCGACTACCACAAGGGCAACTTGTCTAGCGTTGCGCGTGGGCTTGCGCGCGCCGGTGCCGCCGCCTGCACGTCGGACGATCCGGAGCAGATCCGCCGCGCCGACGGCCTGGTCATCCCGGGCGTGGGCGCGTTCTATGACGCGATCGCCTTTATGCGCCAGAGCGGCGAGGCGGACGCGGTGCTCGATGCCGTCGCCGCTGGAACTCCGCTGCTCGGCGTCTGCCTGGGTCTTCAACTGTTTTTTGAGCGCGGCAACGAGGGCGTGCCGGCGGACACGGGCGCGGTTGTGGATGACGCTCCCGAGCAGGTCGGTGGCCCTTGGGTCGATGGCCTGGGCATCATGCGCGGCTCGTGCACACGCTTGGAATCGAGCCGTCTGAAGGTACCGCACGTGGGCTGGGACCAAGTGCATATGACGCCCGCCGGTACGGCCGACCCGCTGCTCGCCGGTTTTGCCGAGGGTGCCAACATGTATTTCACCCACAGCTACGCGGTGGCCGACGATGCCGATGCCGCCGATGTGTTGGCGCGCACGCATTATACGCGGAGCTTCCCGTGCATCGTGCGTCACGGCAACGTGTGGGGCTGCCAGTTCCATCCCGAGAAATCCTCCGCGCTGGGTCAGCGCATCCTTAAGAACTTCGTCAACATCGTCGAGGAGGCCGGCCGATGATCCTGTTTCCCGCAATCGATCTGATCGGTGGCAAGGTCGTGCGCCTGGAGCGCGGTGACCGCAGCCGCTGCAAGGTATATTCCGACGACCCCGTGGCAGTCGCCCGCTCATTTGCCGCGCAGGGTACGAGCTGGGTGCACGTCGTCGACCTGTCTGCTGCCTTTGGCGAGGACGAGGACGCGTGCGCTGCCAACTCGGCGGCGATTAAGGGCATCTGCGGCATCGACGGTCTGTCTGTGGACGTGGGCGGCGGCGTTCGCTCGCTTGCACGCATCGACGAGCTGGCCGGCTACGGCGCGCGTCGCATCGCACTGGGCACGGTGCTCGTGACCGAGCCGGGTTTTGCCGAGGTGGCGGCCCAAGGCTTTGGCGAGCTGTTGGTGGCAGACATCGCCGCGCGCGACGGCCAGGTCAAGGTGAACGGCTGGCGCGACGGCGCGGGCGTGGCACTCGACGATGCCGTGGCGCAGCTTTCCGAGCTGGGCTTTAAGCATCTGGTGTATACCGACATTGCGCGCGATGGCATGCAGACGGGCATCGATGTGGCGGCGTATCGTCATGTGGCCGAGGTCGCGGGCTTTCCCGTCGTGGCTTCGGGTGGTATCTCGACGCTCGACGATATCCGCGCACTGGCCGCGGTGGGTGAGGGCGCGATTGAAGGTGCCATTACCGGTCGCGCGCTCTACGAGGGCAACTTTACGCTGGTACAGGCGCTGACCGCCGCCCGAGGGGAGGAGTAGCCCATGCTTACCAAACGTGTGATTCCCTGCCTGGACGTCAAGGACGGCCGTGTGGTCAAGGGCGTCAACTTTGTGAGCTTGCGCGATGCGGGCGATCCGGTGGAGCTGGCGCGCGCCTACGACCGCGAGGGTGCGGACGAGGTCGTCTTCCTGGACATTACCGCCACGAGCGACAACCGTGCGACGACCATCGAGATGGCGGCGCATGCGGCCGAGGAGCTAGCCATTCCCTATACCGTGGGCGGCGGTTTTCGCGACCTGGCGGGCATGCGCACCATGGTTGCAGCCGGTGCCGACAAGGTGTCGCTCAACTCTGCCGCCGTGCGCGACCCGTCGCTGATTAGCCAGGCTGCCGCGGCGTTTGGTAGCCAGGCCGTGGTCGTGGCGATCGATGCCAAGCGCGTCGGTTTGCCCGGCGCATCTGGTGCCGACAAGTGGGAGGTCTTCACGGCGGGCGGCCGCAACGCCACGGGCATCGACGCGGTGGCGTGGGCCGAGGAGGCGGCTCGTCGCGGCGCCGGCGAGATCCTGCTCACCAGTATGGACCGCGACGGCACCAAGGCCGGATTTGACCTGGCGCTCACCCGCGCCGTGGCGCGCGCGGTGCCGATTCCGGTGATTGCGAGCGGCGGTGTGGGCGCGCTCGAGCATTTTGCCGAGGGCGTGATTGAGGGCGAGGCCGATGCCGTGCTGGCGGCGAGCGTCTTTCACTTTGGGACGTTCAGCATTCGCGAAGTCAAAGAGTATATGGCCTCTCAAGGTATTCCTGTGAGGTTGGACTTCTAATGCTGCGGCTTGCCCAGGCACCGCATCTTGCCGCTCAAACCGTCGCTCGCGTACAAAGTACGCGTCGCTCCTCTTTCGCGGCAACCTGCGGCACCTGGACAACCCTCGCCGACCGGCGATGTTTAAATTGGGGAATTGAAATGAGAGAAATTACTACTCCAGCGGATCTTAAATACGACGCCAAAGGATTGATTCCTTGTGTGGTTCAGCAGTATGACACCGGCGAGGTGCTTATGGTTGCTTGGATGAACGAGGAGTCGGTGGGGCTGACGCTCAAGACCGGTACCACGTGGTTTTGGAGCCGTAGCCGTCAAGAGCTCTGGAACAAGGGCGCGACGAGCGGCAATATGCAGGAGGTCAAGGAGTTCTGGGCCGACTGCGATAGCGATACGCTGCTGGTCAAGGTCGACTCGCCGGGTCCGGCCTGCCATACCGGCAACCGTACCTGCTTCTTTAAGCGCGTGGAAGGGGGAGTGCGATGAAAGTCGTGACGCCGTTCGAGGTCGCCGACTGCAACACCGAGCTCCTCCGCGCGGGCGTGCCATGCCGCGTGCACCTGACCGATGCCTGCGGGGCGCAGTCGTTTTGGCTCGAGGCCGAGAAGGAAAGGCTCGACGAGGCCCATGCCGTCATCGCTGAGTTCTTTGAGAAAAAGGGCGCAAAGCTTCGGTTCGATGAGACCGGTACTTACTTTACGCTGCAGTAACGAGAGGAAATAACCATGGGAGTCAGAACAGCTAACGTACAGCCGGGAAACATCGGCGAGACGCTGACAGGTCTGGCCGAGGTGATTCACGGTCGTCGTGATACATCGCCGCAGGAGAGCTATACCGCGCGTCTGCTGACCGAAGTCGAGGACGAGCTACTCAAGAAGCTTGCCGAGGAGGCGAGCGAGGTGATCATGGCCTGCAAGGATAACGATCACGATCACATCCGTTACGAGGCCGGCGACCTGATCTACCACCTACTCGTGACGCTCGAGCGCTACGGCATCACCCTCGACGAACTGGCCGGCGAACTCAATGCCCGCCGCCACTAGTCGTTTAAGAACGTCCCCAACGACTAATCTTAGACGAGGGGCGTGGACTCCCATTCTCCGGTGAGGTGGGGGATGTCGAAGGTTCGATAACCGCAGTCGTAGGCGTGGGCTTGCGCTTCGCGGATATTCCAACAGATGTCACAGGCGCGGTGTGCGTCCGAGCCAAAGGTGATTGGCACCTCGGCGTGGGCGAAGCGGCGCAACAGCCCCGTCGAGGGGTAATAGTCGTTGAGGCCCTTACGCGGCGCGGCGGTCGAGACTTCGACACGGCGACCCGTGTCGTGAGCGCATTCGGCCATCTGCTCCCAAAACGGTGCCGGATCAAAATCGGGCGCGAAGCCTTCCTTCGAAAAGCGCATGACCAGGTCGGGATGGGCCATTACATCAAAGTTGAGTGAGCTTTCGCAAGCACGGCACCAGTCGTCGACGTAGCGCTCCCACACGCCGCGCACGCCCAGGTTTTCCCAAACATGCAGGTTGGTATCGTCGTCGATCCAGCCGCAAAGGGAATCGGGTGTATCGGGGCGCGCGACGTTTTCCGTTCCCGCCGTACCCGCGGCACCGGCCATGATATCGCCCGGATCGCCAATCCAGTGCACACTGCCCAGACGCACCACGGCGCCATCGGACCAGCCCTCAACCAAAGGCTCGCAACCTTCGTACCAGTCGCATTCAAAGCCATAGATAAGCTCGAGCTCCGGCGCGATTTGCGCGGCAAGCCTGCAGGCGTCCTCAAATGCCAGACGATGCGCCGTCAGGTCGCCCTCGACAACCTGCACTTCGCAGTTGGCGTCCATGCTGGCAGGCAGGGTGAGGTGGTCGGTCGAGACCATGACCTGACATCCGGCAGCCGCGGCAGCGCGGACGTTCTCCTCAAACGAGGCATGCCCGTCCGAAAACGAGGTGTGGGTATGGCAATCGACCAGCGGGCACATAGGCATAGCGGCTCCTTTGCATTTGGCGAATCCGCTCCATTGTAATGGCGCAGCCTCGGCGCGTCGTACGCGCGGGGTGCCGAAATCGATTGGAAAGGGTGCGCGGCGCGTGGTGCGGCCTCGCTTGCGCTTTCAAAACATGTACATTAGCCTCCAAAAGCTGCAAAAAATGACATGTTTGGAGGCTGACGTACACGTTTGAGTGGAGCGGGCCGGCGTTGGAGCGCGCCAGCACTTGCGCCCAGCAAAAGTCGCACCTATCCCATGACGCCGCCCCTGCGCCGCCCGCGATGTGCTAGCGTTTGGATGAACAAAACGAGCCCGTGCGGAAAGGAGCCGGACCGTATGCCATGCGATAGCAAATCTCCGCTGTCTCGCGAGACCGATGCGCCCGAGACCATCGTCAAGCTGGAATGCGACATCGACGATGCGTCGCCCGAGGTACTCGCCTACGCCGCCGACCGCCTGCGCGAGGCCGGTGCGCGCGAGGTGCACTGGCTGCCCGTTTATTGCAAGAAAGGCCGCCCCGGCTGGCAGCTGCAGGTAATCTGCACCTACGGGGATATCGAGCGCCTGCAGACGATCATCTTCTTGGAAGCCACGACCAACGGCATTCGTCGCCAGGCCATGGAACGCGTTTGCCTGCCACGCCGCTTTGAGCAGGTGACGACGCCATGGGGCGAGGTGTCCGTCAAGGTGGCCACCCTGCCCGACGGCAGCGAGCGTGCAGCGCCCGAGTACGAGGACTGCGCCCGCCTTGCCTGCGAGCACGGTGTGCCGCTCCAGCGCGTGATGCAGGCAGCACAAGCCGCGGCTCTGCAATTTGAGTGACACGGTCGGCGACGCGCCACACCCACCCCATCAACCTCACCGAAAGGACCACCATGAAATACCTCATCGCCTCCGACATCCACGGCTCGGCATACTGGACCGAGCGCCTGGCCACCGCCATCGAGTCCGAGCAGCCCGACCGCATCGTTCTGCTGGGCGACCTGCTCTACCACGGTCCGCGCAACGACCTGCCGCGCGACTATGCTCCCAAGCGCGTGATTCCGCTGCTCAACGCCCTAGCCGACCGCATCATCGCGGTGCGCGGCAACTGCGACGCCGAGGTCGACCAGATGGTGCTCGACTTCCCCGTCATGGCCGACTACGCCACGCTGTTCGACGAGACCGGCCGCGAGCTGTTCCTGACGCACGGCCATGTCTTTGGCGCCGGCATGCACAACAGCGTCGACCACGCGCCCGCGTTGCCCGAGGGCTCAGCGCTCGTCTACGGCCACACGCACATCAAGGTCAACGAGGAAAGCGCCGCGCACCCGGGCCTGTGGCTCTTCAACCCCGGTAGCGTGAGCATTCCCAAGGACGGCACGCACAGCTACGGCATCTACGAGGACGGCGCGTTCCGCCACGTGATCCTGGAGGAGGACTAACCATGGCGCAGCACATGGCTCAGCAAAATGCCGAGGGCTCGCGCGATCTGTCCACGCTAGTCGACGCGTCGACCGAGCTGCAGCATCTGGTGCAGACCATCTGGCGTCTGCGTCAGCCCGATGGCTGCCCATGGGACCGTGAGCAGACGCACCGCAGCATTGGCAAGAACATGATCGAGGAGGCCTACGAGGCGCTCGACTGCATCGAGGCGGACGACGCGGTTCACCTACGCGAGGAGCTGGGCGACGTGCTCATGCAGGTCGTGCTGCATGCGCAGATTGCGGCGGACGCCGGCGAGTTTACGCTGGCCGACGTGGCGCGCGATATCGACGCCAAGCTCATTCGCCGTCATCCGCACGTGTTTGGCGATGTGGATGCCGACAGCTCCGACGAGGTACTCAAGATTTGGGACGAGGTCAAGCTTGCCGAGAGGGCTGCCAAGGACAAGGCCGTGGCGGCGGGCGAGGCTGCGCCCGAGGGCCTGCTCGACGGCGTGCCCACGCATCTGCCGGCGCTGATGCAGGCTCAGAAGGTGTCGCGCAAGGCGGCTGCCGTGGGCTTTGAGTGGGAGACGGTCCAGGACGTGTGGGACGAGGTCGCCGAGGAACGTGCCGAGTTTGAGGCCGAGGCCCCCGGAACGCCCGAGCGCGAAATGGAGTTTGGCGATCTGCTCTTTGCCCTGGTCAACGTCGCGCGCAAAGAGGGGATCGACGCCGAGAGCGCCCTGCGCGCCAGCACGGCAAAGTTCCGCCGCCGCTGGGCCGCGATGGAGCAGATGGCGGCCGATGCTCACGTGGATCTTGCCGAGCTTTCGACCCACGGCCTCAACGACCTGTGGGATGCCGCAAAGGCGGAGGAGTAAGACTGCGGGAACGACGGGCTGACACGCCTCATCGTTCCCGCTAAATTTTTCGAAAATCAAGTGTATCCCTCGGCTAACTTAGGGCATAATGCAAAAAGTGCGACATGGCTAACTTACGGAGACGCACCGACGGTGCACGGTCAGCCGGTCGCTTGCATCCACTACGTTTCCAAGTGAGAGGGAGACAACATGAGCGATATTTTGGACGTCTACGGTCGCGAGGTGCTCGACAGCCGCGGCAACCCCACCGTCGAGGTCGAGGTCGTGCTCGAGGACGGCAGCTTTGGCCGCGCAATGGTGCCTTCGGGTGCTTCGACCGGCGCCTTTGAGGCCTGCGAGCTGCGCGATGGCGACAAGGGCCGCTACCTGGGCAAGGGCGTTTCGCAGGCCGTCGAGCACGTCAACAACGAGTGCGCTAACGCCGTCGTGGGCCTCGACGCCTTCGACCAGCGCGCCGTCGATGCCGCGCTGATTGCCGCGGACGGTACCCCCAACAAGACCAAGCTCGGTGCCAACGCCATCCTGGGCGTGTCGCTGGCCGTCGCCCGCGCCGCTGCCGAGTCGGCGGGCCTGTCACTGTACCAGTACCTGGGCGGCGTCAACGCCCATCTGCTGCCCACGCCCATGATGAACATCCTCAACGGCGGCGTGCATGCCGACAATAACGTTGACTTCCAGGAGTTTATGATCATGCCGGTGGGCGCCCCGAGCTTTGCCGAGGGCCTGCGTTGGTGCGCTGAGGTCTACCACACCCTCAAGGGCGTGCTGCACGAGGCCGGCCTGGGCGGCGGCGTGGGCGACGAGGGCGGCTTTGCGCCCAACCTCAAGACCAATGCCGAGCCGTTCGAGTACATCACCAAGGCCGTGGAGAAGGCCGGCTTTAAGCCCGGCGTCGACTTCATGTACGCCATGGACCCGGCCTCGACCGAGTTCTACAACGCCGAGACCGGCATGTACGAGCTCAAGGGCGAGGGTGTTGAGTACACGAGTGCCCAGATGGTCGATTACTGGGAGAAGCTCGTCGACACCTATCCCATCATCTCCATCGAGGACGGCATGGCCGAGGAGGACTGGGACGGCTGGGTCGAGCTTACCCGTCGCATTGGCAACAAGGTGCAGCTGGTGGGCGACGACCTGTTCGTCACCAACACCGAGCGCCTCAAGAAGGGCATCGAGCTGGGTGCCGCCAACGCGATCCTGGTCAAGGTCAACCAGATCGGCACGCTCACCGAGTCGCTGGAGGCCATCGAAACCGCCAAGGAGGCCGGCTACGCTTGCATTGTGAGCCACCGTTCTGGCGAGACCGAGGACTCCACGATCGCCGACCTGGTCGTGGGCGTCAACGCCGGCCAGATCAAGTCGGGCGCCCCGTGCCGCAGCGATCGCATCGCCAAGTACAACCAGCTCATCCGCATCGAGGACGAGCTCGAGGGCAGCGCGCGCTACGCCGGCAAGTCTGCGTTCTACAACATTCGCTAGGCAGCAGCGTGTGCGGGGGCGGGGCTGACTCGGATCCGCCTCGCCCCCGCCGGGCACTGTTGAGCACCATTGGGCGCTGGGCCATACGGCTCAGCGCCTTTTTTATGTCGAGCAAAGGCTGGCGAAGGCGGTGCGGGCGCTCGTGCTATAACTAGAATACTTAGCGCAAACAAACCTCAACCGCACAAGGCGCACATGGATCAGATTTACGACAACAGGTACTATTCCGCCGGTTCGCGTGAGCCGTCGCCTCGCCGTGCGCGCACGGTGCAGCTCGGTGGGTCCGCCTACGCCGGCGCCGACCGTTCCATGCAACGCCCGACAAGTACCTCGCGCCCCAATGCTCAAGTGAATACTTCGACAGATGGACCAGTGCGCCCGGCACGTTCGTCGCATGCGTCGCGTCCCTCGGCCCAGACGCACGACAGGTCGAGCAGGCCCTCGAACCGTTTTTCGGGCTCGGACTTTATGCACTACGCCAACGACAACGCGGTGGTCAAGGCGATCTACGACTTTACCCATGGTCCTCAGCGAGGGCTATTCATCGGCATCGTCGTTGCTCTGGTGCTCGTGAGCCTGTATTTCCCCGTGCGCGATCTGTACGTGGCAAAGCGTTCGAGCGATATCTTGGCCAAGCAGGTCGAGATTCGTCAGCAATACAATGATGAGCTGCAAAAAAGCGTCGACAAGCTGCTCTCGGAGGAGGGTATCAAGGACGCGGCATCCGAGGACTTGGGCCTGGTGATGCCAGGCGAGAAGAGGATTGAAGTGCAGGGCCTGGACGACGATTCGGATTCGTCTTCGAGCAAGAAGTCGTCGAACGCCAAGAAGGCCAGCGAAGTTGCCAAGGAAATCGAAGAAGTCGGTAAGGACGCCCCGTGGTATATCCAGGCGCTCGACATGCTGTTTGGGTTTAACGGTGTCGAGGGCCAGACGGTCGTGTCCAACGGCGAGTAGCGCCCGGAGGGGAACCCGCAATGGCAGATTGCAAACGATATAAGGTGGCGGCGATCGATCTGGGAACGGTGTCGTCGCGACTGGTGTTGGCCCAGGTCGAGGGCGGGGCGATCGTGGGATCGTCCAAGCATACCGAGATTACCGACCTGGGCGAGGGTGTGGACGCGACGGGTCGCTTTTGCGAGGCGGCTGTCGAGCGTGTGCTCGCTGCGTGTCGCATGTTTGTGGATGAGGCCCGTGCCTTTGGGGCCGCGTGCATCTGCACCACGTGCACGAGCGCCGCGCGCGATGCGTCCAATGCCGCGCTGCTGCTGGACGGCCTGCGCGATCTGGGGCTTGAGCCACAGGTGATTCCGGGCGAGGTCGAGGCGCGCCTGACGTTTTTTGGCGTGGCGCACGACTTTGCCGGCGAGCGCATCATTGTTGCCGATTCGGGCGGCGGATCCACGGAGCTCGCGACGGGCGTCTATGCGCCGGAGCGTGGGGTCTATGCGCTGGAGGGCACGCGTTCGCTGGACATCGGTTGTCGCCGCGTGACGGAGCGGTTCTTCTCGGCGCTGCCGCCTGCGGACGGCGAGCTTGCTGCCGCTGCCGCGTGGGCAGGTGAGCAGTTCGCCGCCTATTTTGAAGGCCTGCCCAGCGACTTTGAGCGCGCCGAACGCTTGGTCGCAGTGGGCGGCACGGTGACTACGCTGGTGGCTCTGATCCACGAGCTGGAGCCGTACGATTCGAGCTTTGTGCACCTGCGCGAGCTTTCGCTGGATCAGGTTTCGGCCGCTATTGAGCGCATGTCTGCGCTGGATGTCGCAGGCATTGCCGCGTTGCCAGGCGTGCAGCCCAAACGCGCGGGCGTGATCTTGGCTGGCGCCGTGGTGATCCGCGAGCTCATGCGCGCTGGCGGCTACAAGACGCTCACTGTAAGTGAGAACAGCCTACTTGCCGGCATGGCCGCCACCATCAACGAGGCTCTCGACGGCGCGACCCCCACCATCGGCTGGACCCCGAGCCTGAGTGCTCTTTAACCGTCTTCCTCTGAGTTGCGGTGAAATAGTTCCTAAATAAGCTGGTAAACGGTATAAACAGGATCTATTCCACCGCAACTTAGAGCCCCACCGGCGTGTAAAAGAAACGAGCCCGCATCCCTTGGGGACACGGGCTCGAAAGCTCCATATGGTAGGGGCGGTGGGACATCCGCGCATTTGCTGCGCAAATACGCACCGGCTTCGGCCGCCTGTCGGTGCCCTCGCCGGCTCGCTACGGACGCTGCGCGTCCGCTTAACGCTCGCCCCCTCGCGGGTTCGAGTCCCACCGGCATCTAAAAGAAGCGAGCCCGCATCCCTGGGGAACACGGGCTCGCAAGCAATCACATGGTAGGGGCGGTGGGACTCGAACCCACAATCCTTGCGGCGAGAGATTTTAAGTCTCCTGCGTATGCCAATTCCGCCACGCCCCCGTGAGACTAGAAGTCTAGCACAAGCCGTCCGTTACGCGTTGACGGCCATCGAGTGTTGGCCCGACTTCTCCAGGAACTCCTGGAACTTGGCTTCGTCGCCCTTGTTCTGGTACTGCAGGGCTAGCAGGTACTCCAAGCGGCAGCGCTTGACCGGGTCGTCGCCGACATCCTCGAGCATGCGCTCCAGCTCGGGAATGTCGTTGTGGCGCTTGAGGATCATCGTGTCGTACATCAGCTGACACTCGTGCGCAACTGCCTCGGCCTGACCGCCCTCAAAGCCCTTGATCTCGTGCAACAGCTCTTTGGACTTTTTGCGGTCCTCCTGGCCAACATAGTAGTTAAAGGCCTTAATCACCAAGTCGACGCGCTGCATCTTGGGGAGGTTGAGTCCCAGCAGTAGGTCGAACATCTCGCTGGCGCGCTCGTGGTCCTCGCGCAGCAGATAGGAGTTCAGACGCAGGTAGTCGCGGTTGTAGCGCGGGTACAGCATGCTGGTGAGTTTGCCGTCGAGCAAACGATCGAACTCGTCCCACTGCTTGGCAGCCATAAGCTGCTGCAGGCGCTTAAACGTGGTGCGTTTTTTGACGCTAAAGAACACCGACACGGCGATGCAGATGATAACGACGGCGGTCCAGAGGGTGCGGGAATCGGGCATATTAGGGTCCTTAGTCGCTCATAAAGCGAGCGGTATGACAACACGTACTAGATGTATTATACGCAGCGCGCAAGCAAACTGGCATAAAAGCTCATCGAGGCCGAGTGCCATCGCTCGCTGCGGTACACTTACCTAAAGTAAACCATGAAGGGAGACATTACCTATGAAGAAGATCGTTTTGGCTTGCGGTGCTGGCGCTGCTACTTCCACGCTCGTTGCCCAGAAGGTCGCTACTCTGCTCGACGCCAACGGTTATGCCGACAAGTACGAGATCGTGCAGTGCGCCATCTCCGAGGCCAAGGATTACTGCGACGAGGGCGCCGACCTGCTGATCGCCACCACCGTTGCCCCCGAGGGCCTCACCTGCCCGTACGTGAGCGGCGTGCCCTTCATGACTGGCATGAACCGCGTCGCTGCCGAGAAGGCCGTTCTCGACGTCATGGCTCAGTAGGCGCTGACTGTATGAATGAGCAGAACGCCAATCCGGTCGAGCTCTTTGGCATGCGCGTTGCCCATGTGGGCATTAACGCCACCGACCCGGCAGACGCCCTGGAGATCGCGGAGCTGTTCTCGACGATGATGGGCCTGCCCGTCATCGAGACCCCGGTTTCGTACTTCAACGATTCGCTGGTCGAGATCATGAAGCAGAACGGTCGTGGCACCAAAGGCCACATCGGCTTTGCCGTTAACGACATCGATGCAGCTGAGAAGTGGTTTGCCGAGCGCGGGCTCGAGGTCAACGAGGAGTCGCGCGCGCTGCTGCCCGACGGTGGTACCAAGCTCGTGTACTTTAAGCGCGAGTTCGCCGGTTTCGCCGTGCACCTGTGCCGCGAATAGCGCACAAGCTGCCATAGCTAGCAAAAAGGGATAGGGCCGCGTGGCCCTACCCCTTTATTTATGCCGAGGGGCTTCCTACCGCGGCAGGCGAATCGTAAAGCGGCTGCCGACGCCCTCGACTGAGGTCACGCCGATGACACCGCCATGGCTATCGACGATCCACTTGGCAATGGCAAGCCCCAGGCCCGAGCCCTGCGCGCCGGCATTGCGTGCGTTGTCGGCGCGGTAGAACCGTTCAAACGCGTGAGCTGCGGATTCCTGGTTCATGCCGATGCCCTCGTCCTCAACGCTTATGTCGATTGTGCCCGCGCCCGCATCCGGCGTTATGCCAAATGTGACGGTCGTTCCCGCGTCCGAATACTTGGCGGCGTTTTGCACGATCACGCGTAGCGCCTGCTTCACGAGTGCCACGTCGACGGGCGCGTCGCAGCGCGAATCGCTGACAAGCGCGGTGTCGTACGCCAGCCGATACGTGTGCGCGGTATCGATCATCTGCGATTCCTCGCATACCTCGCCGACCAGTGCGGCCAGGTTGGTATCCGCACGCCGCAGGACCGTGCGCCCGGCATCGCCGCGTGCCAAAAACAGCAGCTGCTCCACGAGCTCTTGCATGTGCTCGCTTTCGGCCTTGAGGGACGCGATGGATTCCGCCAGCACGTCCGGGTCGTCTTTGCCCCAGCGATCGAGCATGTTTACGTAACCCTGAATCACCGCGATGGGCGTGCGCAGCTCGTGGCTCGCATCGTTGACAAAGCGCATCTGTTGCAGTTTGGCCTCTTGCATCTGGCGCAGCAGGCGGTTGAGCGCGACCTCGATGCTTGCCAGGTCGGCGTCGCCGGTAGTGACGCTCGGCGAGTCGACGCTTGCGCGCTCGATGGCTTGCTCCAGTGTTTCCATCTTGCCGCCGGCGAGTTGCATGCGGCCGAGTTCGTCCACGCGCAGGGCCAGATCGTTGAGCGGCGCCATGGTGCGGCGCACGCGGCGGGCGCCGCCGAGCATGTTGAGCACGCTGATGACCTGCCAACCCACAACGACAAGGTAGAGAGGCCATAGCGTGACGAGGTCCTGCGCGAGGGGGAAAGTCTTGGTGGTACGCGCAAGCTCGACGGTATAGGTGAGCGTTGTCAGGTCCCAGCCGCGCGCGGGCGTCAGCGTCATGCCGCGAACGGTGGCGCTGGGGATCCATCCTGCGGTAAACGCGCCGTTGGGCAGCGTCTGGTTGTATCCATAGACAAGGATCGCCGCCACAATCACTACTAGCAGCAGGTCGAGCCAAACGTAGCTCATCAGGCGGCGCCACATATAGCTCCAGTTGATGGCGCGGGCGATGGAGGTGACGCGTTTGGCCTCGGCGTTACGCGCGGCAGACATAGCCCACCCCGCGCACGGTCTGGATGATGCGGGCGCCGCCGGCGTCCTCGATCTTGGCGCGCAGGTGCGCGATGTGCACGTCGACGTTGTTGGTGTCGCCCATGTATTCGTAGCCCAGCGCTTCGTGCGCGATGCGTTCGCGCGTGAGCACGGTCTCGGCATGCGCCATAAGCAGGGCGAGGACATCGAACTCGCGGGCCGTGAGCGCAATGGGCGAGCCGCCGACCGTGACTTCGCGGCGGTCGGGGTCGAGCGCAACCGAGCCCACGGCGAGCGTGGCGGGGGAGAGCGAGGCGGAAACCTGGGTCGAGTCACTGACCGGGGGCATCGCAGTGGCGCCGACACCCGTGCCGCCTGCCGCGCCCGTCCCGATGCCGCCAACGCCCGAAGCCGCCCGCACGGCCTCCGAGCGCTTCAACGCCACGCGGATCCGTGCGAACAGCTCCTCAATCGCAAACGGCTTGGTCAGGTAATCGTCGGCGCCGGCATCGAGCCCGGCCACCTTGTCCATCACGGCATCGCGCGCGGTGACCATTATCACCGGCACATCCTTGTGCTTACGGACGCGCCGCAGGACCTCCATGCCGTTGAGCTGCGGCAACAGCACATCGAGCAGAATAAGATCGTAGTTGCGCTCCAGCGCCAGGTCCACGGCGGTGCGGCCATCGGCGGCGTGTTCCACCTGGTAGCCCTCGTGCTCCAGCTCGAGCGTCACAAAGCGGGCGATTTTCTCCTCGTCCTCTACGATCAGGATCCGTGCCATGCGTGCCCCCGTCTGCGATTACTTGTCGTCGTTCAGATTTTGCTTGATGTCGTCCGCGGCATCGGCGGCGTGATTCATAAGGTTGTTGATGCTGCCGGGCACGTCGCCGTCGCTGTCGATGCGGTAGCGCATGCCAAAGAACAGGCCAATCAGCATCAGCCAAATCGTAGCGCCCCAGGCAAACAGGGCGATGATGGGGATCAGGATGGGGATGTTGAGGATGATCGCATCGCGGCGCGTGGCGATAAACTTGGTGTCCAGGCTCAGGCGGAAGAGCTTTTTGAGGTACTCCCATACGCTGTCCATCTTCTTGGAGAAGTCGGTCTTTTCGCTCGACTTCTCGTAGGCGGCCTGCGCGGCGACCATCTCGGCTGAGGGCTCATCGACCGGCTCAGACTCGGTGGCGGCATGCGCTGATGTGGTCTGGGTCTTGCCCTGCGACTCGAGCCAAATGATGGCGTCCAAAACGTTGCCGTCGGCGGCGTCGAGCGCGGCCTTGGCATCGGTGTAGCTCACGTTGCACTTGGTGCGGATGGTTTCAACTTTTTCGAGGTCGTCCATGACCTGTCCTTTCGTTCGATGGGCGCGACGCCAGGCGATCTGCCTGGGCGCGAGCGTTGCGTTCGGCGGCCTGCGTTGCGCGGCGCCGCCCCGCCCTTGGTCGAACTCTATAGTGCAGGTTATAGATTAAGCGATTCTTGAGCCAAGATTAATGTTGGATGAGTTTTTGGGTAGCGGTGGGAAAAGTATTAGACCTCGATAGCGGGGGATGTGGTGCCGGTGCAAAACGGCGTCAAAGGTTGGTCGAGCAGGCGGTTTCTCCATTGATGTCCGCACGACATGTGACACTTACCCTGCCGCCCTGCTCTGCCGCGGAGGCATGTACCCAAACAACGACCCTCTAAGGAGTTCGATATTGATGAGTGACAACGCAAAGCATCTCGCAAAGAAGTGCGTTAAGGACGCGGGGCCGTGCCTCGCGCTGTGCGTAGCCGGCGCAGCGGTCGCGCTGCTGGCTTCTTTGGGGCCATTCGACGTGCTCCGAAGTGCCGTCTCTCTGCACGTTTGCATGGCCCTTGCCGGCGCCATGATGACCGGCGGCGTGCTCGATCTGGTTTTTTGGGTGCTTGACCCGTTTGGATGGAAGAACGAGGGGTAAGCCCTAAGGGCTGGAACGGTTGGCTTAGTGATCGTGCAGAATGCGGGCTAGCGACTTACAGGGAAGTGGTGATTCGATGACGGTCTATGTGACGGGCGATATTCACGGCGGCGTCGACATGCAAAAGCTGCGCGACTGGGACCTTGGGGATAGTCTGACGAGCGACGACTATCTGATTATCGCCGGCGACTTTGGCTTTCCGTGGGATTTCTCTGCCGAAGAATGTGCCGACATCGCTTGGCTGGAATCGCGTCCCTATACCGTGCTGTTTGTCGACGGCAACCACGAGCGTTTCGATCACTGGGCGGAGCGCCCCATGGAGTTGTGGCACGGTGGGCTGACGCAGCGCCTGTCGGGCACCTCTCCCATACGGCGCCTGACGCGCGCCGAGGTTTTTGAGCTCGACGGCTCAACGGTCTTTACCATGGGCGGCGCCACGAGCGTGGACAAGGAATACCGCATTCCGTATTCCAGCTGGTGGCCGCAGGAGCTGCCGGACGAGCGCAACTTTGAGGAGGCGCGGGCAAAGCTCGACAGCGTGGGCTGGACGGTCGACTACGTGATCACTCACACCTGCTCTACGCGCATGCTTTCGTCCACGCTTTATCCAGCGTCCGGCTGGAATTGCCCCTCCGTTGATCGGCTTACGGCATTTTTCGATGAGCTGGAAGACCGCTTGGACTACAAGCGCTGGTACTACGGGCATTTTCATCGGGATGCCAACCCTGCCGAGCGCCATACCGTGCTCTACGACTGCATCATTCGCCTGGGTGACGAGCTCCAGCCCTGGGATGTTGCGTAGGGGTGGAGTGAGCGGCTACTCGGCCGTTACGGTGATGTTCTCCCGATGCGCGCGGATGACGTCCCAGCTAAAGTGCTCGACCAGCTGCTCGGCAGAGCGCGGTGTGGCGTCCGGCGCGATGCCCGTTTGCCCGGCGAGCCAGCCCAGCAGTGCCTCGGGTGTGCCAAAGCGTGCGCGTAGTTCGCCCAGGTCCAGATCGCGATCGCGCTTGGAAAGGCGGCGGCCGTCCGGTGACATGAGCAGCGGAATGTGCGCGTAGTGCGGCGTGGGCAGTCCCAGCAGATGTTGCAGATAGATCTGGCGCGGCGTGGAACCAAGCAGGTCGCATCCGCGTACGATCTCGGTGACGCCCATGGCGGCGTCGTCGACCACCACGGCCAGCTGATAGGCAAACACGCCGTCGCTGCGGCGCACCAAAAAGTCACCGCACTCGGTGGCGAGTGCTTCGCATTGGGCTCCGTACGTGCGGTCTACGAATTCGATCACGTCGCTGGCGAGGTCGTCGACGGTGGGCACGCGCAGGCGCGTGGCCGGGGCGCGCAGGGCACTGCGGCGGGCAACCTCCTCGGCAGAAAGGCCTCGGCAGGCGCCGCGGTAGATGGGCGTGCCGTCACTGGCGTGCGGCGCGCTTGCGGTGTGGAGCTCGGCGCGCGTGCAAAAACAGGGGTAGGTGAGGCCGGCGTCTTGCAGCTGGCGCAAGGCGCTCTCGTACAGGTCTAGGCGATCGTGCTGGTAGTAGGGGCCTTCGTCCCATTCGAGCCCCAGCCAAGCCAGGTCGTCAATCAGTTGGGCGGCAAGCTCCGGCCGCTTACAGCGATCGTCCAGGTCCTCGATGCGCAACACGATGCTGCCGCCCTGGCTGCGGGCCGAAAGCCACGAGCACAGGCAGCTGAACACGTTGCCCAGGTGCATACGGCCCGAGGGCGACGGGGCGAAGCGCCCCACGACGGGCGCGGGAGCGGCCGGCGTCGTTGGCGCGTCGGCGGCGGGTGTTGCTATGTTGCGTGCGTTGATGTCCATGCGGACGAGTATAGCGCGGGGCGCGGTGGGGGAGACGCTGCCGTGGCCTGCAAGTTGCTGAGGCCGCGCGTTGCGCGTGCCGGACCACCGGCTCGGCACCTTAATCGTCGTCAATCAATCTAGCCCTCAAACGACAGAAACCCCGGCAGCTCTTCGCAACTGCCGGGGTTTCCGCGGAAAAGGGGGACATGATCCTCGAGCGAACGGCAAAGGGGCAAACCGTTTTCGCTCAACTGCTTTATGCCCCTTGCTCGCGGACTCAATCAGTGCGCGTCGCGGCAACACAAAGCCGCTACACCTGTGACGGAGCTATGAAGTGGTATCTATTGCCGGAGCGGGCTATGCCAAGGAGTGTCCCAGATTGCCGGCAGATAAGGAACGTCCCCATGTGCCGGCCGCGGGCGTGACTTTTGTCCCGTTTTGACGCTCCGCTGGCCTAGATGTTCGTCACATGAACCCGCAAACGTGGGACAATGACGCTACTGGTACCACAGACAAAGGATGTGCCTATGAACGCCCCCGTTGCCCAGCCCTGTTGGCAGCGCCACCTGTTTGCGCGATTCGCTTCCGTCTGCGCGCTCGTTGCGCTTGCGTTGTTGCTGCTGCCTGCCGCCGCGCACGCCGACGGCTACTCCATGACCCAAACCTATATCGGTGCCACGGTTGAAGCCGATGGATCGCTGACCGTTGTAGAGGGGCGCCAGTTTGATTTCGATGACGACATCAACGGCGTGTTTTGGGAGATCAATACGGGAGCCAACCAGCAGGGCGGCACGGCGGGCGTCGATGTGCAGAGTGTCGAGGAAGAGGACACCGCGTTTAACAAAGTCGATAGCGCGAACAAGGGCGACTCTGGCGTCTATACGGTCGAGCAGGCCGGTGACGGCGTAAGGATTAAGGTGTTCAGCCCTCACGAGAGCGGCGACAGCGCGATCTATTACGTGAGCTACACCATGACCGGTGCGGTTATGAACTGGGCCGATACCGCCGAGCTCTACTGGAAGTTCGTGGGTGACGGCTGGTCGGCGGATTCCGACGATGTCGAGATGGAAGTGTACTTCGCAAATGCCGCTGCCGGGACGGCGGCCGTCAAGGGCGATAACTTCCGCGCATGGGGCCACGGCCCGCTGACGGGCGATGTATCGCTCGATGCGGACGAACCCATGGTCACCTATACCATTCCCTGCGTGCATCAGGGCGAATTCGCCGAGGCACGCATCGCCTTCCCCGGCGACTGGGTGCCGCAGCTTGCCGCTTCGGGCGAAGAGCGCATGTCAACGATCCTGAGCGAAGAGAAGGAATGGGCCGACGAAGCTAACGCCCGCCGCGCTCACGCTCGCATGATTGCCAATGCACTTGCCGTGCTAAGTGTTGTTGCGGCGGTGGCCTTTACCGGCACAATCGTTATGCTCAAGCTGCGCAAGCGCAAGCCCAAGCCGCTTTTCCAGGACGAATATTTCCGCGATGTGCCCTCGGCCGACCATCCCGCCGTGCTTTCGGCCCTCATGAGCTGGAACGAGGTGCCCGATCAGGCATATATCGCCACACTGATGAAGCTGACCGACGACCGCGTGATCAAGCTGGAAGAAGCGACCGAGACCAAGAAGAAGGGTCTGCTCCGTCGCGAAAAAGAGGAGCAGACGTATCGCATCACAGTGACCGACGAGGCCTGGAAGGCTGCCAAGAAGGACGGCATCGATCGCGATGTGCTCAAGGTCTTCTTCGCCGGCGTTAAGCCCGATAAGGACGGAGTCCGTTCGCGCACGTTTAGTGAGCTGGAGGAGTACGCTAGCGAGCGTACCACATCTGTTGGCGACAAGCTCGAGGACTATCAGAGCACGGTTAAGGGCAAGCTGGAGGCGCGCGAGCTTATAGCATCGGATGGCACTATCGCGATGGTGGCCGGCCTGGTTCTCGGCATCATCATTGTCTTTGGCATTCTGGGCTCTCTGTTCTATACCGACTTTGCGGACGCCAACGTCGGTGCCGCTATGATCTCGATCCCCGTCACGATCGTGGGCTTTGTCCTGAGCTGCACCTTCCGCCGTTACACGCCGGAGGGCGCCGAGGTGGCGGCCCGTTGCAAGGCGCTTAAGCATTGGCTCGAGGACTTCACGCGCCTAAGGGAAGCCGTCCCGGGCGACTTGGTGCTGTGGAACAAACTGCTGGTGATGGGCGCGGCGCTGGGCGTTTCGAAGGAAGTGCTGCGCCAGCTTGCCGAGGCCGTGCCTGCGGACCTGCGCAACAGCGACGATTTCTACGACAACTACCCCTGCTACTGGTGGTATTACCATCACTACGGCAACGAGTCTCCGCTAGATTCGTTCAACGATGTGTATCACGAGACCATCCGCGAGCTGGCTTCGAGTTCCGATAGCTCGAGCGGCGGCGGAGGCGGTGGCTTCTCGGGCGGCGGAGGCGGCGGCGTCGGCGGAGGCGGCGGCGGAACGTTCTAGCGAGTTCTGATTTTTGGGATGGATCTTCTCCGGCGACTGCCGACGGATCCATCCCATTTTTATGCGCTACCTACGAAGACTGTCCCCAACGACTAATCACTGGGAACATCCCTAAATGACTAGGTATGGCTGCTGGGTTTAGGCTGTTAGGTCGAGTTCGTAGAGGAAGCTTTCGCGCGGCATGTCGTGACGGCGCTCTTCGCGGTTGGCGCGGTGCGTGGCCGTGCGCTTAAAGCCGTGCAGCTCGTAGAACTTCCACGAGCAGTTGGAGTCGGTGTACAGGTGCGCCCTCGTCGCTCCAAGCGAGGACAGGTGCGAGATCGCGGCATCGAGCAGAACCGTGCCAACGCCCAGGCCATGGACATCGCGATCCACGGCAAGCAGCGTGACCTCGTTGTCGTGCGGCAACGGGCTGCTCTCGAGCAGGCGGTTGTTGGTTCGGATGGTTGCGCGCACAAACGAGAGATACTCGGCGCAGGCATCAGGCTCCAGCTCACGCATCTGCGATAGCAGCGCGCGTTCGGTATCCATCCAATGCTCGTTGATAGTGACGCCGGAGTTCTGTCCTGCGCGTGCAAGTGCAATGCCGCGCGCCTCGCCGTCAATCACCGCAACCTGTGAAAACGTCGACGACGAAAGGCAATAGGCGAGGTCGCACGCGGCCTCAAGGCGGTTGTACTCATCGTTATCCGAATTGTTATGCCAAAGCTGCTGCAGAATCAGCGCGATGGCGTCGAAGTCTTCGGTATCAAACGGTCGGTAGAGAACCCGCGAGACCATGGTGCCTCTTTCTTTTGCGGATGCATATCGAGCACAGTTCTACCACGCCATTGGCATCAAATTATGGTGCCCCTGTGTTCCATGAACTCACCGTGCCCAGTGCCGTGCCCATCCCCTCCGCTCGCAAACTTTTTCTGCACATGCGCCCGTTGCGGGGTGCATCGATGCGCTCGATGCGCTACATTAAATCAGTATTTTCAATGCCGCTGCGCGAGCGCTGCAGATCGACGTATCACCGACTCACAGAGCACGGCGGCGTACCAGACAGGAGGACTGCATGGGATCTGATGTGAAGATCGCACGCGCGTTGATCTCGGTTACCGATAAGACGGGCGTCGTCGATTTCGCACGGACGCTGGTTGACGACTTTGGCGTCGAGATCATCTCTACGGGCGGCACGGCTCGTGCCATCGAGGACGCGGGCGTTCCCGTAACCCCCATCGAGGAGTTCACGGGCTATCCCGAGATGATGGACGGCCGCGTTAAGACCCTGCACCCCAAGGTTCACGGCGCGCTGCTGGCCCGCCGCGATTCCGAGCAGCACATGCAGGAGGCCGCTCAGCACGGCATTAAGCTGATCGACCTGGTCGTCGTCAACCTGTACGAGTTCGAGAAGACCGTCGCCAACCCCGAGGTCACCTTCGCGGACGCCATCGAGCACATCGACATCGGTGGTCCCTCCATGCTGCGCTCTGCTGCCAAGAACGCCACGAGCGTTACCGTCATTTCCGACCCGGCCGACTATGATGCCGTCCTGGCCGAGATGCACGAGACCGGTGGCTGCACCACGCTTTCCACCCGTCGTCGCCTGCAGGTGAAGGTCTACCAGACCACCGCCGCCTACGACACGGCTATCTCCCGTTGGCTTGCCGCCCAGGCAAGCGACGTGGCGGACACCTCTGCCAAGCTCGAGATCTCGCTGGAGAAGGTCGACGACCTGCGCTATGGCGAGAACCCGCAGCAGAAGGCTACGGTCTACCGCTTTGTCGAGGGCTGCGAGAACACCGCGAGCTCGCAGTTCCCGCTCGTTGGCTCCGAGCAGATCCAGGGCAAGCCGCTCAGCTACAACAACTATCTGGATGCCGATGCCGCTTGGAACCTGGTCCGCGAGTTCGACGAGCCGGCCTGCGTGATCCTCAAGCACCAGAACCCCTGCGGTTCTGCCGTTGCCGAGGACATCACGGCTGCCTACGACCGCGCCTTCGCCTGCGATCCCAAGAGTGCCTTTGGCGGCATCATCGCCTGCAACCGCGAGGTTCCCTATGAGCTGGTCGAGCACTTTGCCGATCAGAACAAACAGTTCGTCGAGGTCATCATCGCCCCGAGCTACACTGCCGAGGCGCTCGAGCGCATGGCCAAGCGCCCCAACCTGCGCGTGCTGGCCACCGGCGGCGTGGACCACGGCGCCCAGGTGGAGCTGCGCTCCATCGACGGCGGCATGCTGGTGCAGGAAGTCGACCACGTGACCGAGGATCCCGCGACCTTTACGTTCCCCACCGACCGCAAGCCCACCGACGCCGAGATGGCCGAGCTCGAGTTTGCCTGGAAGGTCTGCAAGGGCGTTAAGTCCAACGCCATCTTGGTTTCCAAGGGCAAGGCCGGCATTGGCATGGGCCCGGGTCAGCCTAACCGCGTTGACTCTGCGCTGCTTGCCTGCGAGCGCGCCGAGGACTTCTGCGAGCGCGAGGGCGTGGAGAAGGGCGGCTTTGCCTGTGCAAGCGACGCGTTCTTCCCGTTCCGCGACAATGTTGACGTGCTCGCCGCGCACGGTGTGACCTGCATCATCCAGCCCGGTGGCTCCAAGCGCGACGATGAGAGCATCCAGGCCTGCAATGAGCATGGCATCGCGATGGTCTTTACGGGTGCCAGGCATTTTAGGCACTAGAGGCTTTCCCAAGTACCCGACCTTGCCCCTCAAACCGTCGCTTGCGTACATTTAGTACGCGGCGCTCCTCTTTCGGGGCAATCTCGGGCACTTGGAAAACCCTTAATGGGATGTTGTTCTATCCAATTAAGCTGATCGGTCGCCTGACCATATCGTCAAAATAATCTCCGCAAAAGACGGTCGCTCCGTTTGGAGGGCCGTCTTTTTGGTATAAGAGGACGGAATGACTAACACGAAAGGTACAACCATGCCCCAGATTGATGATGCCGAGCTGTTTGGCAATGCCGAGGATCAGCGTGCGTACGAGGACTTTTGCGCCAATCAGGAGGCGGTCGAGAAGTTTACGCTCGACAAGCCCGCGCTTGTCTGCCGTTGGCGCATGTCCAACAAAAAGGTGCCCATGCTCAACCGTCACATCCGCGCGCTGTCCGAGCGTCTGGTGCAGGGCGAGCCGCTTACCCATAACATGCTCAGCTGGGCAAAGCAGCACGTTGAGTGGTCGCTTGCCGAGGGCGATTACACCGCGCGCGACGGCGTGCTCATGCTGGTGATCGACGTTAACGGCAACGCCGCCATGACGGTGGGGGAGTACGAGCCGCTAACCGATACGTCGGCCAAGGCGCTGCGTGCCCGCTCCGCCGAGGCCCGCTCCGAGGCCGACGAGACCGGCGTGGCGCCCGAGCTGCTCGCCGCCGTCGATAACGGCGAGCTTGCCTTTGTGGCGCCGGCGGACGAGTGCCTGTGCGGCACGGCGACGCTCATCGAGCAGCTGGCCCAGACCAAGGGCATCCCGGTCACGCGCGTAGACATCCCCGCTCAGCTCAAGGGCGCGCTGTTCCTGGTGAGCGACGAGCACGGCGTGGTCCCTGCCGACGATACCGATGCCGCCGCGACGGACGCCGCGACGGTCGCCTTCTTCGCCGAAGGCTACGAAAAGCTCCGCGCCCGTCGCTAAATGATTGTTCTGAGACGGGGATTAAAAAAGGCTCTGTTAGACCAGGATTGACATGCCGACCTGCCGGCTAACTCG
>UREZ01000005.1 GCA_900547025.1 uncultured Collinsella sp. | reverse complement strand
CCCCGACGTGGTGAGTGCGGCGATTCGCCTGGAGGTGGGGCGCGGCGGTCAGGTGTATTACGTGTCCAACCGCGTCAAGACCATCGATGATGCTGTGGCGCGCGTGCACGAGGCCGCGCCCGAGGCGCGCGTGGGTGTGGCACACGGCAAGATGAGCCCGCGCGAGGTCGAGGACGTGATGATCGAGTTCGCGACCAAAAAGATCGACGTGCTTATCGCCACGACCATCGTGGAGAGCGGCATCGACAACGCAACGGCCAACACGCTCATCATCGAGGACTCGCAGCGTCTGGGTCTGGCACAGCTCTACCAGCTCAAGGGCCGCGTGGGTCGCTCTGCCACGCAGGCATACGCGTACTTTATGTTCCCCGGCGAGCTGCCGCTTACCGAGGAGGCAACGGCGCGCCTGACCGCACTTTCCGAGTTCCAAGACCTGGGCAGCGGCATGCGCATCGCCATGCGCGACCTGGAGATCCGCGGTGCCGGTTCGCTCATGGGCGCCGAGCAGCACGGCAACCTGTCGAGCGTGGGCTTTGACCTGTTTACGCAGATGCTGGGACAGGCCGTGGCTGAGGCGCGCGGCGACGACGATGCCGGCGTGGAGGCGGCGAGCGTGGGCATCAACCTGCCGGCCGACTACTTCTTGTCCGAGGAGTATATGCCGGCGGTGGACCAGCGCGTGCTCGTGTACCGTAAGCTCGCGGCAGCCGAGGACCTGGAGAGCATCGATGAGGTGCAGGAGGAGACCGAGGCCGCGCACGGCGAGCTGCCGTTGGCGGGACTCAACCTGTTCAACCGCGCACGCATCCGTATTCGCGGTGAGCGCCTGGGGCTCGAGAGCGTCACGCTCAGCGGTGGTCGCATTACCTTCCTGGGGGTTGACGTTCCCAAGAAGGTGGCCTTTGAGCTTAAGACCCGCTATGGCGCGGTGAACTTTCCCAAGAGCCGCAAACTGTCGGTGCCCTACAAGGCGGGTGCCGGCGCGGGCAGCGGCCTGGGTCGCGGTCTCGACGCCAGCGACGGCACCGGCCCCGTGGCCGCGGCACTCATGCTGCTGCAGCAATTAGGCACGAGCGACGATGACTAACAAGTAGGGGCGTGGCGGGGCATAGCTACCAGTTGTTCTTTGCCCCGCCACCTCGCAGGTTGATTCCAGCCCCATCGAAAGGAAAGCATGTTCGGATACATCTATAAGAAAGATGTCGCTATTATCGCGGCCGTCCTGTGCCTTTGTCTGGGCGTGGGCAGCTTCTTTGATTATCAGATCTCGAGTGCGCTGTTCAACATCGGCAGCATGTACGGTCGCTTTGTCGAGGCGGCCGGCGAGCTACCGTTCGAGCTGACGGCGAGCGTCGCGGGCGTTATGCTCGTGCGCGCGGTGCGTTCCGACTCCAAGGCGAGCAAGTGGCTCGCTGCGCTGGGCGTTTTGATCAACGTGGGTCTGGTCGGCTACGAGATTATCGGATCGCTGCGCGTCGGCGGCAAGCTTATTGCGTTTCAGCTGGTTCTGACGTTTGCGTTGGTCATCGCAGCCAACTTCATCGCCTACCGCCTCACGCGCACGACCGAGCCCGACGAGCTTACGCGCTGGGCGTTGATGGTGCTGGCCGTGTGGGTCGCTCAGGCCATCATCCTCAACGTCATTGTTAAGCCGTTATGGTCGCGCCCGCGCATGCGCGTGATCGAGGTCACGCCGGGGCTCAATTTTCAGCCGTGGTGGGTGATCGGCAACCCCGACAAGTGGGCCTATATCGCCGCCGGCGTGATCAAGGACGGGTTCAAGTCGTTTGCGAGCGGACACACGGCGCATGCGGCGATCGGCCTTATGCTCGCCGGGCTTCCCGCGGCAGCCTTTAAGGAAAAACCTTCGCGTCGCCGCGTGATCTTTTGGGCGGCGGTTGTTGTTGCAGCGTTCGTCGCCTTTGGGCGCATCGTGATCGGCGCGCATTTTTTGAGTGACGTGAGCTGCGGTTTTGCCCTGGTACTGGCACTTGAGTGCCTTGCCGCACGCATTGCCTATCCCAACGGCGTACAATAGCTCCGTTTGAATCATCTGGCCGATACCCGGTAAGAGAGGATTGCCATGCTCGCGTTTAACAACGATTATTCCCACGGCGCACATCCGGCAGTGCTGCAGGCGCTCGTCGACACCAATATGGAGCCGCAGCCCGGCTACGGTGCCGATGCGCACACCGAGCGTGCCAAGCAGCTTATCCGCGAGGCCTGTCAGGCCCCCGATGCCGACGTGTTTTTTCTGGTGGGCGGCACGCAGGCCAACGCGACGGTGATCGACATGCTGCTTGCGCCCTACGAGGGCGTCGTTGCTGCCGAGACTGGCCACGTCGCCTGCCACGAGGCGGGCACCATCGAGTTTGGCGGCCACAAGGTGCTTACCATCCCCGGCTACGAGGGCAAGATGCACGCCGAGGACCTCGAGAACTATATCCAGGTGTTCTACGAAAACGAGAGCTACGAGCACACGGTGTTCCCGGGCGCCGTGTACGTGAGTCTGTCGACCGAGTACGGCACGCTGTACTCCAAGGCCGAGCTCGCGGCGATCCATGCAGTGTGCCAGAAGCGCGAGATTCCGCTGTTTGTGGATGGCGCCCGCCTGGCCTATGCGCTGGCGGCCGATGAGTGCGACATTACCCTGCCCGAGCTGGCGCAGCTGTGCGACGTGTTCTACATCGGCGGCACCAAGTGCGGCGCTCTGTGCGGCGAGGCTGTGGTGTTTTGCGGCATGCACACCCCGGCGCATCCCATTCCGCGTATTAAGCAGCACGGCGCGCTGCTTGCCAAGGGCCGCCTGACGGGCGTGCAGTTCGAGGCTCTTTTTACCGATGGCCTGTATTTTGAGATTGGTCGCCAGGCGATTGAGACCGCTCAGGCGCTGCGTCGCGTGCTGCACGAGCGCGGCTACCAGTTCTTCTTGGAGACGCCGACCAACCAGCAGTTTGTGATTCTGCCCAACGAGGACATGGCCCGCATTCGCGAGCATGCCTCGATCGAGTACTGGGAAAAGTACGACGATACTCACACGGTGGTGCGCTTTTGCACCAGCTGGGCCACGACGCAGGAGGATATCGACGCGTTGGCGGCTGTCCTGTAGCCTGATGTAATGACAAGGGGCCGCCCTGCGCCTGAGCTTGGCGCAGGGCGGCCTTTGCTTTTGGGGAGAAGGGTTGTATGACCGAGATGTCCGAGCCGACGATTCGCCTGGCGACGCCCGATGATGCGCCGGCGTTGCTTGCCATCTATGAGCCGTATGTGCGCCAGACGGCGATTACCTGCGAATACGAGGTGCCGAGCGTTGAGGAGTTCGCTGGGCGCATCGAGCGTACGCTCAAGCGCTATCCATATTTGGTGATGGAGTTGGACGGGCGTCCGGTAGGCTATGCCTACGTGAGTCCGCTCAACAGCCGCGAGGCGTACGACTGGTCGGTCGAGACATCGATCTACCTGGCGCGCGATGTGCGCCACGGCGGGCTGGGCCGCAAGCTGCACGACGCGCTCAAGCAATGTCTGATCGCGATGGGCATCACCAACATGTGCGCGCTCATTGCCGTGCCGCACGACAAGGACGACGAGTACCTGACGCACAACAGCCAGGATTTCCATGCCCATATGGGATATCGCCTGGTGGGCGCCTTCGACCGCTGCGCCCAAAAGTTCGGCCGCTGGTACGACATGTGCTGGATGGAGCTGGTCCTGGCCGAGCGCGTCCCTAACCAACCTAAGCCAACCTGGTTCCCCGACCTCCTCGCCTAAAACCACCACAAAGGTGCCTGTCCCCTTTGTGGTGGTTTTGGTGTTGGTTAGCCGATGGGCTCGGTGTATTTGGCGCGGTCGGTGCGCTGGATGCGCTTGGAGACATGGAGCGGGCGGCCGTCGGTGTCGTAGACGTAGTCAGTGATTAGGATCAGCGCCTGCCCGCGCTCAACGTTGAGCAAAAACGCCTCGTTTTGCGAGGCGTAGCACACCTCAAAGGTCTTATGCCCCTGTGCCGGTGCGCGATGGAACTCCTGTCGCAGCGTGGCGTAGAGTGAACCATTGATATCGCGATCGATGAGCGTCTCGAAGCTTGGCGGCAGGTAGGTGGTCTCCAGGCACAGCGGCGCGTCGTCCAGGTAGCGCAGGCGGACAAGTTTGACGAGCTTGCTGCCCACGGCGGCGTCAAAGAACTTAGCTATGCTGCCGCCCGCCTTGGTAAAGCCCGAGTCCACGGTGCGCGTGGTGGGCTTCATGCCCTGACCTTCGACCTGCTTGGTATAGCTCGAAAACACTAGGTTGTTCTCGTGGAGCGCGGGCGTGTCGGCCACAAAGGCGCCACGCCCGCGCTCGGTGCGCACCAGGCCCTCATCAACGAGAACCTTAAGGGCGTGGCGCACGGTGCTGCGCGACAGCCCCGATTCGTCCATGAGCTCCATCTCGGACGGCAGCTTGTCTCCGCGTGCGTAGATGCCGGCGGCGATGCGGTCGCGAAGCGTACCCGCCAAGCGCTCGTATTGGCTCAGTTTCTTTTTAGATGAAGCGTTCATGCGATCAGCCTATATCTAACTTGTATGCTTATCTAAGCAAGCATGTATTCAACACAACAATAAAACCGCTGGTATCGAGCTACCGAAAACCTTACCAGCAAAATTTCTAAGACAAATATAGCATACAACTAGTCGACATAACCAAAACATGTATGTAACTTGTATGCCATCGAGAGCATCAAACGAGAAGAAAGGCTGATGCACGATGACTACTCAGGAACAGGTTAAGGACGTCGTCTCCCAGGTTTTGGCTGACAAGGCAGACAAGGGCGGCATCAAGCGCGTCGTGTGGATTGGCGCCGGCGGATCCAACGGCGGCAACTATCCTGCCCAGTACTTTATGGAGCACGAGGCCACGCAGGTCGTGAGCTCCAGCTACACCAGCAACGAGTTCGTGCACGCCACCCCGGCCTACGTCAACGAGAACACCCTGGCCGTCGTCGTGTCCATGCGCGGCACCAAGGAGACCATCGTTGCCGCCCAGGTCGCCAAGGACCACGGCGCCAGCACCATCGCCATCTATGTTGACGAGTCCGGCCTCACCGAGGTCTGCGACTACAAGATTCAGTACGACAGCCTGGCCGTCGACGAGTCCTGCATGGGCCGCACCAACTCCGCCGTCGTGACCATGATCGCCATGGAGCTTACGCAGCAGACCGAGGGCTATGCCGAGTACGAGACCGCTATGGCCGCCTTCGACTTGGTCGACCCCATCTATCGCAAGGCCGTCGAGTATACCCGTCCGCTCGCTGCCAAGTGGGCCGAGCAGAACGCCGACAAGCCCTGCATCAACGTCATGGCCCAGGGCCCGCTCTTTGGTGCCGCCTACGTCTTTAGCATCTGCAACGTGCAGGAGATGCTGCAGATCGACTCCTGCACCATCAACACCTGCGACTTCTTCCACGGCCCCTTCGAGATCCTGGACAAGCGCACCTCGCTGTTCCAGCTCATCAGCGTCGGCCGCAGCCGCTGCAACGACGAGCGCGGCATCCGCTTCGTCAACCAGTACGGTGGCGAGCGCGTCTATCAGCTCGACGCCAAGGAGCTCGGCCTCAACGACATCAAGGACAGCGTGAGCGAGTACTTCAACCACCTGATCTTTGCCCCGATCCTCAACAACGTCTACATGCGTGCGCTTTCCGCCGTCACCCACAAGGACTACATGACGCGCCGCTACATGTGGAAGCTTGACTACTAGGGGATAGAGCGGCCTAACAGCTCGATGTCCTCATAAGTTGCGGTGGAATAGTTCCTGTTTGGGGGCTTGAAGCCTCTATTTAGGAACTATTTCACCGCAACCGCCAAGTAATCCGCTGGGGACGGAGGAAAACGGATCACTGACTCAGACCAGCCCCTCAGTGATCCGTTTTCCTCCGTCCCCAGCGGATCATTTTTCCGTTCGGCGATTTGTGTCTTGAAAAATGTATATAACGACTATAACGTAGTGTGAAACATATTGGAAACAATACCGAGGAGGCTGCGTTGAAGAAAAGCAATCTGGGCTATGTGCTGGTGCTGGTCGCCGCGCTTATGTGGGGCAGCATCGGAATCTTTGTAAACGGCATCTCGGCCATGGGCGTTTCATCCCAGAGCATGGCTGCCTTTCGCTTGTTGGTCGGAGCGCTTATCTTGGCACCGGTCCTGATGTTTATGGGCTGCCGTCCGGGTGAGGGGTCTACCGTGGCTCAGGGTCCGCTGGCCCTGTTCAAGGCAAGCCCCAAAGAGCTCGTCCCCTGCGCGCTTGTCGGTATCGTCGGTCTGGCCGCCGCCAACACCTGCTATTACGAGTGCATGGGCGAGGTGGGCATGTCCACGGCCTCGGTGCTGCTCTACACCTCGCCGGTGTTTGGTGTCATGCTCGGCCGCGTACTTTATCGCGAGGACGTGACCCCCAACAAGCTCGTTGCCATTGTCTTTAACATCGTTGGCTGCGTGCTTGCAGTGACCAATGGCGACCTTTCCGGTTTCCATTTTTCGGTTTGGGGCGTCACGTCGGGCGTGATTGCAGGCCTTTGTGGTGCGTCGCTCGCGGTGTTTAGCCGGATAGCAACCAAGACGGTCCACCCGCTGGCTGTCACGTTTTGGGGCTTTATTTTTGGCGGTGCGGTTATGGCGGCTATCGCGGCTCCGTGGCCGGATGTCGCCGCGGCAATGTCGCCACAGCTGCTGCTGCTGTTCCTTGGCTTTGGACTCATCCCCACAGCTGTGGCCTACATCTTATATATGCAGGGTCTGTCCATGGGGCTCGAGACATCGAAAGTTCCCGTCGTAATGTCATTCGAGACGGTCGTCACCGTACTGCTGGGCATTGGTGTCTACGCCGAGCCCGCCGGCGCGATCAAAGTCCTGGGCATCGTGCTGGTGCTCGCGTCCATCCTGATTATGAACACCGACTTCTCTAAGTTGCGCAACAGTGTGTTTGTCGGTCATGTCATTGAGAGCATGACCTTTAAGCCCAACGCGTGGTGGACGGAGAAATCGCAGGACATGGATCTGTTCCGCGAGCGCACCGGCATCGCGCTGGAACCCACCGTGCAGGAAAGCCCCTGGTACTTCGTGCGATAGAGGATTGCGCGCAGGGTCTGACCTCGGGTTATCCAGCCAGCGCCGGCCTACCCTGCGCCAACGTTTCAAGTACGTTAAACCCGTCAACGGTCGATTTTCACCCGCGAACGGTCTTTATACTAATTAGCAATATAAGCAACGTATAAGACGTTATAATGACCATAACGAAAAGGAGGAGGCAAGATGAATCAGATCATTCTCGCATCTCATGGCGGCCTGGCCGCAGGCGCCAAAGACACGCTCGAGATGGTTCTCGGCGACGTGTCGAACGTCCACGTCGTGTCGCTTGCTCGTGACGACAAGGAGCCCATCACCGATAAGGTGGACGCCATGATCGCCACGTTCAACGCGGACGACACCGTCTATGTGCTGACCGATATGCTCGGCAGCTCGGTCAACAACAACATGGTCGAGCTTTCCAAGAACGGCACGAAGTTCACGGTTGTCAGCGGTTTCAACATCCCGCTGGCACTGACGCTCGCTATGAGCCCCGTCCCCGTCAAGGGCGCCGAGCTCGCGGCCCTCATTAACGAGGCCCGCACCGGTCTGACCAACCCCAACGCACCAGTCGAGGCTGCTGCGGCTCCCGCCAAGAAGGCTAAGGCGTCCCGTCACAGCTCCGGTCCCGCCAAGATCGTTCTCGCACGTCTTGATTACCGTCTGCTGCACGGCCAGGTCGTCTTTACCTGGACCACCAAGGTTCAGGCCGAGCGCATCATCGTCGTCGACAACGCCGCCGCCAACGATGACATCAAGAAGGGCGCTCTTAAGCTGGCCAAGCCCCAGGGCGTGCGCCTGAACGTCTTCACCGTCGAGCGTGCCCTCGCCAAGATGGACAAGCTCAACACCCTCGGCGAGCGCGTCATGTTCGTCTTTGGCAACACTGCCGAGATGCTGCAGTTCTGCCAGGGCTACAAGCTCGACGCCATCAACCTGGGCGCCACCGCCAACCACGACGGTGCCGATCAGGTCGGCGGCAAGGACAGCTCCGTCTTTCTCGACGCCACCCAGAAGGCCGACGTCAATCAGCTGCTCGACATGGGCATCAAGCTCTATGTTCAGCAGACCCCTACGTATCAGAGCGTCGACATCGACGCCAAGCTGTAATCAACCAGGCTTTTGCCTGACTGAAAGGAGAAGGGTATGAATACGTTCATCAGTGCGGTGCTCGTCGGCCTCGTCGGCGTGTTCTGCATGTGGGACTCCCGCCTGCTCGGTCGTCTTAACTTCGAGCAGCCCCTCGTTGGCGCTACGCTCGTCGGTCTGCTGCTGGGCGATGTGCCCACCGGCCTTGCCGTCGGTGCCGCCGTCGAGCTCGTGTCCATGGGCCTGGTGCAGGTCGGCGCCGCCGTTCCGCCCGATATGGTCCTGGGCGGCATCGTGGCCGCTGCCTTTGCGTGCCTGACCGATGCTTCCGCCGAGACCGCCATGACGATCGCCATCCCGGTCGCCGTCCTGGGTCAGCTTCTCGGCATCGTGTTCCGTTCCATCATCGCCGCCCTCACCCATGTGGCAGATAGCGCGATCGATAACGGAAAGTTCAAGACCGCCTACCGTATGCACATCTGCGCCGGCTCCGGTCTGTACGCCGTCATGTACTTCCTGCCGATCTTCCTCGCCGTTTTTGTTGGCACCGACCTGGTTCAGGCCATCGTCAACATGGTTCCCGAGTGGCTGTCCACTGGTCTTAACGTTTCGACCAAGATCATGACCGCCTACGGCTTGGCCCTGCTGCTCACCATGATGATCAAGAAGGGTATGACTCCGTTCCTGTTCATCGGTTTCCTGCTCGCCGCTTACCTCAACCTGTCCGTCATCGCGGTCGCTCTGATCGGTGTGTGCCTGGCTGTCGTCTTCATGGGCTTCAAGTTCAACGGGTCCCATGCAGCCGCCGGTGTCGATTCCGACTACGATCCGCTCGAAGACGACGAAGACTAAGGAGGAACACACTATGGCAACCGCAACCAAGGACGTGTCCCTGAACAAGAAGGTCAGCCAGTTCTTCTGGCGCTCCTGGGCCATCCAGGCCTCTTGGAACTACGAGCGTCAGATGAACATGGGCTTCCTCTACGGCATGGTTCCCACGCTCGACCGCCTCTATCCGGACGAGTCCGACCCCAAGCAGCTCGCTGCTAAGAAAGAGGCTTACCACCGTCACATGGCGTTCTACAACTGCACCCCGCAGACGAGCGCCTTTATCCTGGGCCTCACCGCCTCCATGGAGGAGGAGTACGCCAAGGATCCCGAGAACTTCAACCCCGATTCGATTAACGCGGTCAAGACCTCCCTTATGGGCCCGCTTTCCGGCATCGGTGACTCCTTCTTCCAGGGCACCATCCGTGTTATCGCCTTTGGTCTGGGCGTTCAGCTGGCTCAGCAGGGCTCCATCATGGGCCCGATCCTGGCCATGCTCATCTCCATCGTCCCCTCTGTGCTGATCACTTGGTTCGCAGCCAAGATGGGCTATCAGGGCGGCCACGAGTACCTGAGCAAGCTTCAGGGCGGCGACCTCATGGAGAAGCTCATGTATGTCTGCGGCATCGTGGGTCTTATGTCCGTAGGCGGCATGATCGCCACGCTGATCGGCGCCACCACCCCGCTGCAGTTCGCTGAGGGCACCGTCGTTATCCAGGACATCCTGGACGGCATGATGCCCCAGATGATCTCCCTTGGCCTCACCGGCCTTATGTACTGGCTCATCAAGAAGAACGTCAACACCGGTTGGCTTCTCGTGATCGCCATCGTGGGCGGCATCGCCCTCTCCGCGGCCGGCATCCTGGCCTAGTCGCGACCAAGCGTCTAACCGCTTTCCCCCGGGGGCCTGCCTGGCATCCCATACCCCAGGCAGGCTTCCATCCCCAAAATGCGACAATGGGACAGTCCCTTTGTCGCATCCTCAACGGGCCGGCGACTCGGTCCAAATCACGGTAACCCTGCGAGCGCCCGGCAATGTGGCGCCGCAAAAATCGAAAGGAATGTGTCAGATGTACGAGATCGACCTTAACCTCCCTAAGCAGATCGTCGCTGACGTCCTGTCCAACCACGAGATCCACAGTGTCGCCTTCGTCGGCTGCGGTGCTTCCATGTCCGACCTGTACCCCGCCAAGTACTTCCTGGCCAACAACACGGACAAGCTGAACGTTCAGATCTTCACCGCTAACGAGTTCAACTATGACACGCCTTCCTGGGTCAACGAGCACACCTTCGTGATCACCTGCTCCCTCGGTGGCTCCACGCCCGAGACCGTCGAGGCCAACAAGACCGCCAAGAAGCACAACTGCCCGGTCGTCTCCCTCACCAACAAGGCTGGCTCCGCTCTGACCGTCGACGCCGACTACGTCATCGTTCACGGCTTCCACGCCAACTTCGCTGCCAAGTGCGAGAAGCCCGGCTATGCCATCGCTCTTGCTCTCGAGATCCTTCAGCAGACCGAGGGCTATGACAAGTACGACGACATGATCACCGGCCTCACCAACGTCTTCGATCTCTGCGAGAACGCTGCTCAGTCCTGCAAGAAGCTCGCCAAGAAGTTCGCTGAGGACTTCAAGGACGACAAGATGATTTACTTCATGGCCTCTGGTGCCTCCGAGAAGATGGCTTACTCTCACGCCGCCTTCCTGTTCACCGAGATGCAGTGGATCGACGCCGCCGCCTACAACACCGGCGAGTACTTCCACGGCCCGTTCGAGGTTTCCACCGAGGGTAAGCCCTACGTCTTCTTCATGTCCGATGGCGCTACCCGTCCGATGGACGCCCGCGCCCTCACCTTCCTTGAGCGCATGGGCGCCAAGGTCGCTCTGATCGACTCCAAGGACTACGGCCTGGCTGACGCCGTGCCCGCGAGCGTCGTCACCTACTTCAACCCGCTGCTGCACCTCGCCGTTATGCGCGAGTACGGCAACCAGATCGCCGAGGCCCGTCAGCACCCGCTGACCATGCGTCGCTACATGTGGAAGCTTTCCTACTAATCACAAGTAAGTAGACCTTACGGGTTGATTGAGAGGGGATGGGGTTTGCGCCCCGTCCCCTTTTTTGCTCTTGGGAGGGCACGCCTGTCGCGTCGCAAAACCCAGGATAAAACCTACCAAAATAAACCTGTCTCTATTTGGCAGGTGGGAGGAGATGCGTATGATCAAAGCAGTGCTGTTTGACATGGACGGCGTGCTGGTCGATACCGAGTGGTTCTACAACCGTCGTCGCGTGGCGTTTATGGAGGAGAAGGGGTTCCACTTTGACGAGATCCCCGATCTTTCGGGGTCTAACGAGCCGGCCATTTGGGAGGCGCTGGTGCCCGACGATGTTGAGCTGCGCGAGCGCCTTCGCGTGGAGTACAAGCAGGTCTACAGCCCGGACCACCCCGTTCCGTATGCCGAGCTGCTCAACGAGCAGACGGAGCCGGTGATGCGCGCACTGCACGAGCGCGGCGTGAAGTGTGCCATCGCGAGCTCGTCTTATCGTGAGCTCATTGACGAGCTGGTAGAGATTGCCGGTATCGCCGATGTGCTGGACTACACCATCAGCGGTCACGAGTGCAGTGCGTTTAAGCCCGACCCCGAGATCTACCTGCGTGCCATGGAGGCGCTGGGGGTGGAGCCTGCCGAGTGCCTGGTTATCGAGGATTCGCCTTTGGGGATCGAGGCTGGCAAACGTTCCGGCGCCCGCGTCCTGGCACTGCGTCCGCACGAGGGCGTCAACCTAGATCAGTCCGCCGCCGACGTTATCATCGACAATCTGACCGACATCCTACCTGCCATTTAGCAGCAAAACCACCACAAAGGGGACAGGCACCTTTGTGGTGGTCCATGCTACAATCGCGGGCATGCCCCACAACTACATCTGCCTTCGAAAGGAGCCTCCGTGGCGAACGCCATCGATCAGCTCACGGACCGCGTGCTCGTGCTCGGCCGCCTTACCATCGTCCGCCGCGCCATTACTGCCGTGGCGGTCACAATTTCTGCCGTCCTCCAAACATTCCTGATCCAGGCGTTCATTCAGCCCGCCGACCTGCTTCCGAGCGGTCTCACCGGCGTCGCGGTCCTGCTCGATCGCGTTACCTCGCTGGGCGGCGTTCACATCGACATCTCGCTCGGCATGCTTGCGCTCAACATTCCCGTGGCGCTCCTATGCTGGAGCGGCATTAGCAAGCGCTTCGTCATCTTCTCGATGATGCAGGTCGTGCTCTCGTCGCTGTTCCTCAACGTCTTTCACTTCGCGCCGTTTTTGGGTGACAAGATCATGCTCATCATTTTTGGCGGCGTGGTCTCGGGTCTGGGCGCTGCCATCGCGCTTAAGTCCGGCGCATCTACCGGTGGCACCGACTTTATCGCGCTGTGGGTCTCCAACCACACGGGCAAGACCATTTGGGGCGTCATCTTTGGTTTCAACTGCTTTATCCTGGCGATCTTTGGCTTTATATTTGGCTGGGACAATGCGGCGTACTCCATCGTGTTCCAGTTTATTTCGACCAAGACCATCGACAGTTTCTATCGCCGCTACGACCGCGTGACGCTGCAGATCACGACGCGCAAGGCGGACGAGGTCATGACCGCCTATGTTGACCATTTTCAGCATGGCATTAGCTGTGCCGAGGTCATTGGCGGATACAGCCGCGAGAAGATGTACCTGCTGCACGCCGTTGTATCGACCTACGAGAGCCAGGACATTATCAAGCTGGTGTGTGACATTGATCCCGGCGCCGTGATCAACGTGTTCCACACGCTCAACTTTGTGGGCGGCTGGTGGGGAGGTCATGTCGACGAGCCCATGCCCACGGCCGTTCCCGATCCCGACAAGCCCGCACGCATGGCCAGCAGGCAGGCGCGCCTCAGCGAGCAGGACAGCCTGCAGCAGGACGACGGCAAGTAGGGTTTTGGCATTTTGCCGGCCTGGCGCAATCCTGTCCGCTTGAGTCTCCCGAAAGCCTCGCTGCTTTCGGGAGACTCTCGTTTGCCCAGATAAAACCTGCCAAAATGAAGCTGCCGCTTTTTGGTAGGGAGGGTGTATCGTTTTATCAATATGAGGTAACATGAAACTAGACGTTATATACGTATTAGTTATTTCAATATTTCGATAAGAGTGATTAGATATGCCTGCGCCCAAAAATGCACCGCTTTACCAGCAGATTTATGACGAAATCAAGGACGCGATCGAGAAAGGTGTTTATGCACCCAAGGAGCGTATTCCGTCCGAGCTTGAGCTAGCCGAGCAGTACGACGTGAGCCGCATTACGGTGCGCCGCGCCGTCGAGGAGCTGTGCTCCGATGGCTACCTGGTTAAGCAGCAGGGCCGTGGCACCTTTGTCTCCACGCCGCACATCAACCGCCAGTTCCACGCTTCGACGCTGCAGACGTTTACCGCGCTGTGTGCCGATAATGACATGAAGGCGGGCGCGCATGTGGTCGATCGCCAGATTGTGCCGGCACGTCAAAACGAGATGGAGTTCTTTGGCCTGCAGAAGGACGCGCTGCTGCTGCACATCAAGCGCGTGCGTACGGCCGACGGCGAGCCCATTTTTGAGGAGAACATCTTTGTGCCGTTTGACGCCTACCGTGAGCTGTTGACGGCCGATCTTGAGGACAAGTCGATTTTTTCCGAGGTCGAGCGTGTTGGCGGAACGCCGATTGTCTCGGTTGGCTACCGCACGGTCGAGGCCGTTCGTGCCAATACCGAGCAGGCGGCCGAGCTGGGCATCGCTCCGCACGATCCACTGCTCAACCTGCGTGCCGGCTTTATCGGCCCCAATGGCGAGCCGGTCCTGATGGGTAAGCAGTACTACGTGGGATCGCGCTACGTTATGGTGATGTAGGTTACGCGGTTTTGCCAAACCGCGTAACGGCTTGACGCTGCGCCTTTGGTTCCGCCGTTCTGCCGAACGACGGATTGGTCGACGCTGCAAGCCCGCCAGGGCGGCAATCTGCCTTTCAACTTCGGCGGCATGACCAGAAGGTCAATGCCGCCTCGTTTCAAGGCACCTTGCTCGCTCTGACGGGCTTTCGCTGTCGTTGCCAGAACATCGGCGTTGCCGCGGTCCAAAGTAGTCGTTGGACGTTCTTAAATGACTAGTCGTTGGGCGTTCTTGTATGACTAGTCGTTTAAGAACGTCCATCGACTAGTCTGGGCGGCGGCCGTGTGCTGCTGTCCGCGTGGCGGCGTATAATCGGCGGCAGATGATTCTGACGTTAGGAAACCATGACCGATAGCATGCAGCAGATGGCGCTCGACACGCTCGGCGCCTATTTTGGCTACACCTCGTTTCGCCCGGGACAGGATCGCATGGTGGATGCGATCCTTGCCGGCCGCGATGCGCTCGGCGTTATGCCCACAGGCGCCGGCAAGTCCATTTGCTACCAGGTGCCTGCGCTTATGCTGCCCGGCATCACCTTTGTGGTGAGCCCGTTGCTGTCGCTTATGGAGGACCAGACCCGCGCGCTGCTCGCGGCGGGTGCGCGCCCCAGTTATCTCAACTCCAGTCTTACCCCGGCTCAGCAAAATACCGTGCTCAAGCGGGCGCGCGAGGGCCGTTATCAGCTTATGTACGTGGCACCCGAGCGTCTGCTCGAGCCGCGCTTTTTAGCCTTTGCGCAGGAAGCCGCGGGTTCCGCCGGCATTGGCGTGCCGCTCGTGGCTATTGACGAGGCCCACTGCGTGAGCCAATGGGGCCAGGATTTCCGCCCCGCCTACCTGCAGATTCGCGAGTTCATCGATTCCCTGCCGCAGCGCCCCATCGTGGCGGCCTTTACCGCTACGGCGACCGAGCGTGTGCGCGCGGACATTCAGCAGATGCTCGGCCTGCAAAACCCCGCGACGGTGGTGACGGGCTTCGATCGCAAGAACCTCTACTTTGGTTGCGAGGAGATGGGCGACAAGGCCAAGACCGCCTGGGTGCGCGACTATGTGATTGCGCATTCGAGTGAGAGCGGCATCGTGTATTGCTCGACCCGCAAGACGGTCGACGCGCTGGCAGGCGAGCTTGCCGAGGCACTGGGCCCCAGCGGCATTCGCGTGGGCCGCTACCATGCCGGCATGGGCAACGATGCCCGCCGCCAGAGTCAGCGTGCCTTTATCGACGACGACATTCAGGTGATGGTTGCCACCAACGCCTTTGGCATGGGTATCGACAAGCCCAACGTGCGCTATGTGATTCACAACAACGTGCCCGAGAGCATCGAGGCGTACTACCAAGAGGCAGGCCGCGCTGGCCGCGATGGCGATCCGGCCAGCTGTCACTTGCTGTGGAACGGTAACGATTTTCGCATGCGCCGCTTTTTGATCGACCGCGGCGATGCGGCCGACGAGGCGCTTGACGACGAGCAGCGCGCGTGGGCGCTCCAGAACCGTTATCGCCTGCTCAGCCAGATGGAGGGCTACTGCAATACCACCGGCTGCCTGCGCGAATACATGCTGCGCTACTTTGGCGACGAAGCCGCGGCCGAGCATGCGGTTGCGGCTGCTGCGGGCGGCACCGCAGACGACGCCGAGGGCTGCGGCAACTGCAGCAACTGCCTTACGCAGTTCGAGGTCGAGGACGTCACCGATATGGCCCGCGCCGCCGTGCGCTATGTGGCCGCGCGTCCCATGCGCTTTGGCAAGTCGCTGATCGCCGATGTGCTTCACGGCGGCAACACCGAGCGCATTCGCCAGATGCATCTGGACGAGGACCGCGGCTACGGTGAGCTGTCGGGCGAATCGGTCGGGCGCATCAAGGACATCATCGGCCAGCTGTGCGGCCGCGGTTACTTGGCCACCTCGCAGGGGCAGTACCCGGTCGTGGGGCTGGGCCCGCGTGCCATCGAGGTCGAGGACGAGACGTTCGCCTTTACCGTTAAACGTCGCGCGTCCAAGCGCAAGGCCTCGGCCCGCGCCCGCCATGCGGTTGATCTGCTGCGCGAGGAGGCCGAGCTGGATCAGCGCCCGCGCGTGGGTGACGATGCCGAGCTGTTCGAGCGCCTGCGCGCCCTCCGCAAGGAGATCTCGACGGAGCTGGAGATGGCGCCGTATATGGTCTTCTCCGACAAGGCCCTGCGCGGCTTGTGCCGCCTGCGCCCGCAGACACGCGACGAGCTGATCCAGGTCAACGGCATTGGCGAGAAAAAGGCCGACGCCTTTGGCGAGCAGTTTATGGCGGCGATTGAAGAGTTTGAGTCCGAGCATGCGCGGGATGGAGCGTAACGATGGCATTCGACGATAAAACCGACCGTACTGACGTGTCCGCCGTGCCGCTGTACCAGCAGGTCATGGACGACCTAAAGGGCGAGATCGCACACGGCGTGTACGCTGCCGGCTCGCGCATTCCTTCCGAGATGGAGCTCGCGAAGTCCTACGGCGTGGGGCGCGTCACCGTGCGCCGCGCCATCGAGGAGCTGTCGCGTGCGGGATATCTCAACCGCCAGCAGGGGAGGGGCACGTTTGTGTGTGCGCCCAAGCTCAAGCGCAAGATTGTCCAGAAGGGCGACGTTCAGAGCTTTTCCGAGGGTTGTGCTGCCAACGACATGGTGCCGGGTGCGCGTCTGGTGTCGCGCACGGTGGTCGCGGCGACGCACGAGGATGCGGCGTTCTTTGGCGCGGAGCCCGGCTGCGAGCTTATCGTGGTCGAACGCGTGCGCACAGCCGACGGCATCCCTGTCATGCTTGAGAACAACGCCTTTGTGCTCGCCGACCATCCCTATCTGCAGACGCTTGCCGACAAGGACCTCACGGACAATTCCATCTTTGCGCTCGTTGCCGAGCATTCGGGTCGCGCGCCGCTCAAGTCCGACCCCTGCACCGTGGAGATTGCGCTTGCCGATGCTCAGGCGGCCCCGCTGTTGGAGGTGCCGGTCGGTGAGCCGCTCTTCTATATGGAGGCGTACTTTACCGATGAGGACGAGCGCCCCTTGCTGCTCGGCCGCCAAAAGATCGTGGGCTCGCGCTACGTGTTCGACATCTAACGTCCACAGATAGAACAACATAGAACAAGTTTGGTGGAATGGCTTCACGGACGTCGTCGTGCGTGCTATAAATAGAACAACATAGAACGACAGCAGGTACGAGCAGCCGTCGCCAAAAGCCGCCACACAAGGAGGGGCATCAGCATGAACGCACATGATCTGATTCAGGAAATTATCGAGCGCAAGGGCAAGGTCGAGAACGTCTTTTGGATCGCCTGCGGTGGTTCGATGATCGACCTCATGCCGGCCAACGAACTGCTCAAGCGCGAGGCCACCACGTTTACCTCGACGGTCTACACGGCGCGCGAGTTTTGCCTGATGACTCCCAAGAGTCTTGGCGAGAAGTCGCTCGTTATTGCCTGCAGCCACAGCGGCAACACGCAAGAGGTCGTCGATGGCTGCGAGATGGCGTTGGCTGCCGGCGCCGAGGTCGTCGCCATGACCGACTGCGAGGGCTCCAAGATTGACAACGGCAAGTGGATCACCTGGGTCTACCCGTGGGGCGAGGGCGTGCCGCAGGCCGAGGTGCCGCAGGGCATCGGCGCTCTGATCGCCGCCGAGCTGCTCGACCAGCAGGAAGGCTACGAGGCACTCGCCGACATGTACGAGGGCCTCAAGCAGATGGATGCGCTGCTGCCCGCCGCCCGCGAGAAGGTCAACGCCGAGCTGGGCGCCCGCTTTGCCGAGCTCTGCCAGCAGCACAAGTTCTTCTATATCCTGGGCTCCGGACCCAACTTTAGCCAGACCTACGCCATGGCCATCTGCTCGCTCATGGAGATGCAGTGGCAGCACTGCTGCTACATCCACTCCGGCGAGTACTTCCACGGCCCGTTCGAGGCCACCGAGCCCGGTGTGTTCTACTTTGTTCAGCTTGGCGCGGGCGAGTGCCGCCCCATGGAGGAGCGCGCCCTTGCGTTCCTCAACACGCACACCGATACGATTATGGTGCTCGACGCGCTTGAGTACGGCGTGGGCGACGTGCCCGCCAGTGTGCGTTCGTACTTGGAGCCGATCTTCTTCTACAACATGAGCTGCGAGCTGCGCGCCGCCCGCGGCAAGGTCTTCGACCACAGCCCCGAGGTTCGTCGCTACATGGGCATCGAGCAGTACTAGGTAACGGGAAAAGCATTAACCTTCGATTCGCAAGCGGGCCACATGAGTCAAAAAGCGGGCCGTGCCGGGGATTTCCGGCGCGGCCCGCTTGGTATCGCGCTTAGATTCGCAAGGTTGCGGCAGCCAACGGCCTACTTTGCGTCGTAGGCCTCGGCGTCCCACCAGTCGAGCTGGGCGATGTTGTCGCGGATGTGCTGGCAGCTCTTGTGGAAGCCCTCGAGCTCGTGCTCGGACAGGTCGAGCGTGTAGACCTCCTCGACGCCCTCGGCGCCGATCACGCACGGCAGGGAGGTAAAGATGCCCTCCTCGCCATACTGGCCGGTCATGAGCGTGGAGGCGGAAAGCACGGCGTGCTCGTTGTGCAGCACGGCGGCGCAGACGCGCGCGGCGGAGTTGGCGACGGCGTACTCGGTGCACTGCTTGCCCTGGTAGGTCACATAGCCGCCCTTGCGCGCGAGCTCCTCGACCTCCATGTGGTCAAAGGCGTACTTGTCGGGGTTCTCGGCCTGAAGCTCGTTGAGGCTCTTGCCGGCGATGGTCGCGGCCTTAAAGGCAGCCAGCTGGCTAAAGCCGTGCTCGCCGATCATGTAGGCGTCGATGGACTTGGGGCTCACGCCGACCTTCTTGGAGATCTCGGTGCGCAGGCGGGCGGAATCCAGGCCGCAGCCCGAGCCGATGATCTTCTTGGGATCGTAGCCGGTCAGATGCCACAGCTCGGTGCACACGACGTCGCAGGGGTTGGAGATGCTTACGAAGATGCCGTCGAAGCCGGCGTCGACGATGCGCTTGGCAAAGGAGCGGGCGGCGTCGGTGGTAAAGAACAGCTCGCCGTCGCGGTTGCCGGCGGCCAGCGCGACCTTGCCGGTGGCGTTGACGATGACGTCGCAGCAGGCCAGCTCCTCGTAGTGGTCGTAGCAGTTGACGATCTTGGTGTTATACGGGACAAACGAAAGGGAGTCGCGCAGGTCCTGGACCTCGGACGTCACCTTGGCCTCGTTGATATCGCACAGGTACAGCTCGTCGGCAATGCCCTGCATAAGCAGGCTGTTGGCGACATGTGCTCCTACGTGGCCCTGGCCGACCACACCGATCTTACGCGTCTGGTACATATATGTATCCTTTCGGCCGAGTTTTTCGCGTCGAACCATTGTAGCGTCCTGCTACCACTTTGCTAGGATAAAGCGCCGCAGATTTTTGGGACATGCCTTAATCTCTACTTTTGGGGTGATTTGGGCCGCTGACGGCATCGCTGAGCGATGTGCTCGCGCGGATGGGGCCGCTCGTTGTACCATAGCTGCAACTGACTCGTAAGGAGCATCCATGCCCATTCGCATCCCCGACGCCCTCCCTGCCGCCGCGCAGCTCGAGAGCGAGAACATCTTCGTCATGACCGAGTACCGCGCGCTGCACCAGGACATCCGTCCTCTGCGCGTGCTCATCCTCAACCTCATGCCCACCAAGATCGCCACCGAGACGCAGATCATGCGCAAGCTCTCCAACACGCCGCTGCAGGTGGAGGTGGACCTGCTGCGCACCAAGACGCACGAGGCCACGCACGTGAGCGCTGGCCATCTGGAGACGTTCTACCGCACGTTCGACGACATCCGCGACATCCACTACGACGGCCTGATTATCACGGGCGCGCCGGTGGAACAGATGCCGTTCGAGGAGGTCGACTACTGGCCCGAACTCTGCCAGATCATGGACTGGTCTACCACGCACGTGCACTCTACGCTGCACATTTGTTGGGGCGCGCAGGCCGGCCTGTACCATCATTACGGTATCCAGAAGCACGACCTGCCGGCAAAGGCGAGCGGCGTGTTCGAGCATTATCTGGTGAAGCCGCAAAGCCCGCTGGTTCGCGGCTTTGACGACCGTTTCTATGCCGTGCATTCGCGCAACACCGATGTGCGCCGTGAGGACGTGGAGGCCGAGCCGCAGCTTGAGGTTGTGGCCGTGTCCGACGAGGTGGGCCTGTACATCGTCAAGTCGACCGACAGCCGTCGCTTCTTTGTATTTGGCCATCCCGAGTACGATACCGACACGCTGCGCCTGGAGTACGAGCGCGACGTGAAGCGCGGCCTCAACCCGGAGGTGCCGGCGCATTACTTCCCAGGTGACGACCCCTCGGCCGAGCCGCACAACGTCTGGCGCAGCCAGGCTCAGTTGCTCTACACCAACTGGCTCAACTACTACGTCTACCAGACCACGCCCTACGACCTAGCTCGCGCCGGCGAGGAGCACTAGGCTGTCGGGAGGTACGCTGGCATTTAGGCGCTGACAATGTTGGGCAGCGGCAGATCGTGGGCGTCGGTGAGAACGTGGTCGACACGCTGCTCGTCAAAGGCGATGCCGACGATTAGGCATTCAGACGCAACTGTGGGCAGGTAGCGGTCGTAGCAGCCTCCGCCGTAGCCCAGGCGCGCGCCGGTGCGGTCGAAAGCCACGAGCGGCACGATAATCATGTCGAGCTCGGCGGCGGGCACGATGGGGAAGTGGTCACTGTCGACGTCCGTGGCTGCGAAGGCCCGCGTAGGGTGGGCGATAAACGGGGCTTCGGACGCATCGCCGGCAGAGACTGCCCGCATGCACATGCGCTGGCCACAAGCCATGGCGTCTGTTGCCGAGAACATGCACGGATAGGCCACGTGCCAGCCGCGTTTGGCGGCCGCAGCGGCAAACGCGGCTGGGTCGACCTCGGAACCCATCGCGGCATAGACGGCAACGGTGCGTTGGCCCGCAGTGCCGCTGGACTCCAGCAGCTCAACAAGCCGCGCGCATACAACAGCAGACTTCGCCGCCCGCACATCCAAATCAATAGCATCGCGCCGGGTAATCACCGCTCGCCGCAACTCAGCCTTATCCATCCCGGCCCCATCTCCCAAACCTTCCAAAAAGGGACAGGTTTATTTTGGCAGGTTTTATCTGGGCAAACGCGATATGGGCAGTAAAGCCACCGCAAATATGCCTGCGAACTGCGCCCTTTGTGGTTGTTTGGGCCCTATGCGTTAACGCTATAACGCCGCAGCGATTGCTTCAGTCACAAACTTATTGAGTGACTCACCCTTCTTTGCCGCCGCCAGCGCCGCTTGCTTGTGGAGCTCAGAGCCCGTTCTTACGTTGAACGACCCCTTAAAAGCCCGCTCGGGTTCCTTGCCCTTCTCGGCGCAAAACTCAAGGTAATCGTCGACGGCGTCGTGGAAGCATTGCTCCACTTCTTCAGCCGTGGAGCCTTCAAATACGATTGCGTCCCTAATGCCGGTGACCATGCCTGTTAGCACATGCTGTTCGGCATCGAACTCGACTGGGGCGAAATAACCCTTGTATGCCAAAACGTTACTCATGACTACCTCCGACATCTTGCAGAAATCGAACGATGTTTCGAATGGTCCCCGCTGTCAATTCGTCAGATGGATGCGGCGCGTGCATTACGAACATCCTGCCATCTGATGGCCTGTAGAAGCGAACGCGCGATCCGGATGTCTTGCCTTTGTTGTCCATTTCAAAGCCATATGAAGCCATGACTTTTAGAAAATCGGTATACCGATACGTCGAAGGGCAGCTAAGCAGTTGGGCGATGAGTTTATCGGTCCGAGTCATCCCGCCTCACATTCTGCAACTATATCTTAGTTGCAATTTAAGTCCGATGCAAGCACCCCTACTATAGAACATGTGTACGCATAGAACAAGTGTTCGAACTACCACGAAGGGCGCCTGTGAACTGCGCCCTTCGTGGTAGTTTTGCTTGCCGTGCCTTAGCCCAGCAGGTCGACTACGTTAAAGCCGGCGTTGCTCTTGGCGATGACGTCTCGGCCGCCAAAGACGCAGGTGGGCGAGGTGGCCGCGATGCGCGTGACGTCGGCGCCGAGCGAGCGCAGCTCACCGGGCGTGGCGGCGAGCATCTGGGCGCGGCGCTCCTCGCGTGCATGCGGATCGAGTCCGGCCAGGTAGGTCGTGTTGCGGCGCTTGGTGAGCGCGTACGGCTTCACCGGCGCGTCCATGCCGCTCACGCAGCTCACGATAAAGCCCTCAAAGGCGGCCTCGTCGGGCTCAAAGCTGCCGAGCCATTCGCCTGCGCGCGCCACGCGCTCAATCGAGGGGTCGATTGCCGGGTCGCGGTAGGTGTAGAACGCCGCCTGACGCTCGCCGGCCGCGCGGAATCCGCAGCCGTACGCACCACCCTTCACGCGGATCTCGTTCCACAGGTAGTCGTAGGAGAGCGCGTTGGCGGCAACCGCCCAGGCGCCCGTCACGTCAATGCCCAGGCGACGCGGATCGCACGCACGCGCGGCAAAACAGATGTCGCTGGGGATGACAAAAGCCTCGTGGCGGTCGCACGGCGCCGGCACCACGAGCGCGTCGCGGCCGGCATCGGCGCCGTCGCCAGCGTCCAGCCCCAGGTCGCCCGCGGCATCCCAGTACGCGTCAAAGTCCTCGTCGCTGCCGGTAAAGCTCGCCATGCAGCCGTCGGCCACAAAGATGCGGCCCGCCAGCTCGGTAAGCTTGGCGCGCAGGCCGTCCAGGCGCTCGTCAAAGTGGTCGAGCAGATCGCGCAGGAACAGATAGAAATCAACGCCCGAAAGCTGCTCGCGCACCACGGCCGAAGGCGAGCTGTAGCTCATCGCGCGACCGAGCGCCGCCGAGTGGCCGTTGTTGATAAAGCCCTGCTCAAGCCCAATGCGAATCTGCGTGAGCACGTCGCGCATGCGGTCGGCGTCGGCGTCCGCCAAAAGCGTGCTCGACCATACCTCGCGCGGCAGACTCGCCAGTGCATCGATCTTCTCGGACAGGGCGCCGGCGCTCACCAGCAGGTAGGGGCGCACGCCGTCTACTTCGGGCTGCGTCATGACTTCGGTCGTAAAGCTCAAAAAGCCGAGCTTGCCGGCGAGTAAGTTATCGAGTTCCTCGGCCGAGTGCTCGCGCGTGGGCAGCTGCTTAAGCAGGCGGCAGAGCAGTGTCACATAGGGCAGGTCCTCAAACGCGACGCAGCTCAGGTCGAAATACTGCATGGCGTAGGCCAGACGGTTGGTGGGGATGCCGTGGCGCAGGCAGGGGATGGGCGCGGTCGTGTCCACGACCAGTGGCGGCTCGGGGCGCGCCTCGCCAATGTCGGACACGCGCAGGCGCGGCAGCGTGGCCTTGGCCTCGGGTGTGTCTTCCGCCTCCTGCGCGGCACGCAGCGCGGCCGTGCGCTCGACCACGTCGGCCAGCTCGGCATCGGTCATGGCATCGCGCTTGGCTGCCAGCTCGGCGGCCTCGGCACCCTCCGAACCCTCGGCGGCGTCCACCGGCACCAGCTCGACCAGTGCCATGTGATCGTTCTGCAGCACCAGCTCGCGCAGCAGGTCCTCAAAATAGCTGCCGTCCAGCTCGCTACGCAGCTCCTCGTACACCGGGCCGTACTTGAGCGCCAGCGTCGCGGCGTCGTCATCGTAGAGCCACGTGCTCAGCGCGTCGCACGCAATGGCCACGCCGTCGGCGATACCGTAGTCGCGCTGGCGCAGGTCGTATTCGTTGCTGCTGATGATGGCTTCCAGGCGCTCGCGTGGAACGCCATGCTCGCATAGGTCGCGGCAGGCGTCCTGGAACACGCGGCGCAGCTCGCGCGCCACGCCGGGCTGCGCGTTTTGCAGCATGATGAGCTCGTAGGGCTGCAGGCTCTCGGCCGCGGTGTAGCTCACCACGTTGCCGCCCAGGCCGGCGGCCAGAATGGCCTTCTTAACCGGTGCTTCGTTGGAGCCCAGCAGTGCCTCGAACAGGATATCCGCCGCGATCGTGCGTTTGCGGTCGAGCGCGCTGCCCAGCACCAGGCCCAGGCCCACCAGGGCGTTCTCGGGTGTAGTGGCCATCTCGACGCGCTTGTACTCGCAGGTCACGGGTGCCTGCACGCCCAGCGGATTGGGCGCCAGCGTGGACGGGTCCTCGCCGGCGGCGACGGCAGCGTCCATGCGGCAGCTCGCGGCACTCGGCTGCGACAGATAACGCTCGTCCAAAAACGCCAGCGCGCGGTCCACATCTAGGTCGCCGTAGAGCGTTATATAAGAGTTGGAAGGATTGTAGTGGCGCGCGTGCGTGTCCAGGAACTGCTCGTAGGTGAGCGCGGGGATCGCGCGCGGGTCGCCGCCGCTTTCGTGCGCATAGGCGGTGTCGGGATAGAGCGCGGCGTTGACAGCGTCGTCCAGCACGCTCATGGGGTCGGACAGCGCGCCCTTCATCTCGTTGAACACCACGCCGTTATAGCGCAGCGTGCCCTCGTGCAGGCTCGCGGCGTTGCCGTCGCCCTCGGCGTCCTCCGACAGGTCCAGCTCGTAGTGCCAGCCTTCCTGCTCAAAAATGGTCGGCTTGGTGTAGATGGCTGGGTTGAACACCGCGTCCAGATACACGTCCATCAGGTTGTACAGGTCCTGTTCGTTGGTGGTGGCAACGGGGTAGATGGTCTTGTCGGGGTAGGTCATGGCGTTGAGGAACGTCTGCATGGAGCTCTTGATCAGGTCGACAAACGGCTCCTTGACGGGGAATTTGGCCGATCCGCACAGCACCGAGTGCTCAAGAATATGGAACACGCCGGTGGAATCGGCCGGCGGCGTCTTAAAGCCAATGGCAAAGGCCTTGTTTTCGTCGTCGCACGCCAGGTACAGCAGACGAGCGCCCGAGGCAGTGTGTCGCAGCACGTAAGCGTCCGAGTCGAGCTCGGGCACGGTCTCGCGGCGCTCGACGGCAAAGCCGTGGCAGGTAGTGCCGGGCACCAGCAGTGCAGCGGCTGCGGCGCGCGGGTCGGTTGAGGTGGTGGGCATATGCAGTCTCCTTTGACGCCCCAGCGGGGGCGAATCGAGTCGAATCCTCGAGAGTATACCCATATGGGGCCGCGACCCTGCGGCGAACTGGAGACGATGCCAGCGGATTGGGCGAAGGGCTCGCGTGCCCGCCGCACGAGCGTGGAAAATTGGACACTCGCCAAACGAGAGTGGATATTCGGAAATCCTCGCTCGTCCATCACTCGCGTATCTCTCGTCTCTCATTCGTTTCTAATATGAGAGATGACAGGAAGATGAGAGAAAATTATGAGAGATAACTGAGCAGCAAAGAGACGGGCAATCATGGTATTGTCTCAATACCGATTGTTCTACCAGCAAAAATATGTATAAATGAAGCAAATGGTAGACATTCCATCTCTATCTATCTCTTATCTCTAAGCCGAGAGATAGAGAGATAGATGAGAGATAATTACGAGAGATAACTGAGAGACGAGGGAAATCTATCCGCGGCATTCTCCGCAGGACCGAGCGAAAGGACGTGCAGATGAACGAAAACGAGCTGACCGGTCTGCTTGAGTCTTTAAGGCGTATGGGCTCGGATGATCTTAACGTCGAAGTGAAGGAGAGCGCCACGACGCTTTCCCGCGACGTATGGGAAACGGTGAGCGCATTCGCGAACACTGCCGGCGGAATCATCGTGCTCGGAGTGAGTGAGCGCGCAGGTTTTGTCCCGGTTGAGAACTTCGAGACCGAGAAAGTGCTCAACCAATTTGTGTCAGGCATGGGTGATGCGGGCGGTCGAGGAAAGCTGGCCAATCCGCCTAAATACACGATCGAGCGAGTGGAGCTTCAGGGCGTCATCGTTCTCGTCATTACGATTGAGGAGCTCGATCCGTCGAGCAAGCCCTGCTATGTCATAGAGCGGGGCGCCCAGGGCGGCAGCTACAAGCGCATCGATGACAAAGATGTGCCGCTTTCATCGACTGAGGTGCTCGCATTGGCGTCATACGGTCGAGCGACTCCGAGCGATCGCGACGCGGTGGCGGGTGCGGGCGCGGACAATCTCGACGAGACGCTGGTCGACCGTACGATAGATCGGGCTTTCTCGTTGACGCCCCGGGCAATGCGCGGCGCGCCGGACAAACAAACGAAGCTGGAGCGCCTAAATATCCTTGATTCCCAGGGCAATGTCACCAAGGCTGGACTCCTAGTTGTGGGCACCTACCCTCAGCAGTTCTATCCCAAGCTCTTCATTGACGTGGCTGTCCATGCGGGAACTCAGAAGGGCATGGCGGGGTCGCTGAGGTTCATGGACCGCACAATCTGTGAGGGAACGTTGGGCGAGATGATCTCGGATGCCGTCGCAGCCGTCGCCAAGAATTTGCGGCGAACCTCGACCGTCCAAGGCGTCTCGCGTGTCGACTCGCTTGAGATTCCCGAGGAGGTTCTGCGCGAGGCAATCGCCAACGCCGTAATCCATCGAGAATACGGGGATCGGTTCTGTGGACAATCGATTGCCGTCGACGTCTTTGACGATCGTGTCGAGGTGACGAATCCTGGCGGCCTTTACGGGGGAAAGACTCGCGAGAACTTGTTTGACGGCAGCTCCCGATGCCGTAACGCGACGCTTGTGAAGCTCATGTCGATTGTCCCGCTGCCGGATGGCGCAGGTTCGCCGGCTGAGGGCAATGGCTCGGGCATCCCGATGATGATCGATGCCATGCGCGCGCATGGTCTGGCCGAGCCCCTGTTCTGCCCGGGATTCGATCGGTTCAAGGTCGTACTTTACCGTTCAAAGATCGAGCCGGTCGATCATGGCGGGGGCTTAATTGTGACGGCACTCAAACACTACGGCGAGCTGGGGACGCGCGAGCTGGCAGAGCGCACAGGGCTCACAATTTCCCAGGTTAGGTCGCGCGTCAACGCGCTCATTGCTCAAGGCGAGCTTGAGCCCACGGCGCCGGCGACGAGCCGCAACCGCAAGTATCGACTGTCGGAGCGCGTGGGATAGATGCGTTAGTGGACGAGGCGACCCAATAATCGACTCTCGATTGGCGTCCATTAAGGTAAAGCGGTTGTTGCCCAGTTGACGGTGATGCTAAAGACTCGGCTTACGCCGGCATGGCCCCAAACCCGTCCATCAAGAATAGCCTAAGAACCAGCTTGATGACATTTCCCGGTTTGACTTCAGCCGTGCCAAAGACGCTGCGCTCGGCGAGCTCGCTGCAGTATGCGTAGATGTCGCGGATAAGGTCCGCGCCCGAAAGCGTAAACATGTAGCCTGCGTCCGAAAGCGTATTGGGCGCGGCGGGCAATTTGGTCATGCGACAAAAGGTCAACAGGTCGGGCGCCATAGCGTCCTGGTAGCCAAGATGGCTGCCGTTTTCTTGTGCGACGAGTTCCAGCTGGCGTACTCGATTCAGCGCCGCTGCCAGCACAAAGCTCGGTGTGGGAGCATTGACGTCCTCCGTGCTCGCCACGAGTCTGCCTGCTGCCTGCGTGACAAGCCAGGCGACCTCGCGCTGGCAGCGCACGGCCTTGCGTGTAACCGGCTTGATGGACGAAGAAGAAACGCTTCCCTTAGGCGGATTCGAAACAGCCACAAGAACCTCCCATGAACGACCCGGCCCAACAAGCCCGGATGAAACACGTGCTACATCAGTATACAGGGGAGTGGGGTAGCGGGGTACAAGCGCGCCAGCGGCAAACCGAGAGCATCAACGATGTGCCGATCGCGGAATGAGATCTCGTAATAATTGACTCTCGGCCATATTATTGAGGGGCATGACTCGCGTTCGTATGGTTGTAGGTGCTAGCGATGAACGACATTGACCTTGCTGTTCCGTTGATGGATGGACCAAGCTATGACCGTGCCTGCAGTCTCGTGCCTTCCGTATACGTCGAGGCATGGGAGTGGTTTCTGGGTGAGGAGCAGCGCGGCGGCGTTTGGACCAACCTTCCGCACCACACCAAGGAAGATAGTCCTCAGTATCAGTATCGTTTGAGAATTGGCTCGGACTTCTTTCCCGTAACGCGGGATTCAGGGATCTTCTGGCCGGGCCAGGATCGGGTGAAGCAAGATCCCAATAAGACCTTTGCGCTTTCGGTCCATAACTCTAAAAAGAGCTTCTACACCGATGTGCCTCCGCTCTATTTGGACGATGGCACGTGGGTCATTAAGTACTCGGTTCAAGCGCCGGGTACCGTTGGTTTTCGAGACCAGAATTACAACCGTAAAATGCTCAACTGCATGGAATGTGGCGTTCCGGTCGGAGTCATATTTGCAACCGAGGTGGGCTATAAGGTGCTTGGCCTTGCGTTTGTTGAGCGGTTCGAGCCCGAAAACGGATGGTTTGTTCTGCACGGTCCTGTTCATAAAGGCGGACCGGACCCTCGTTTTGCACCCGACATGAGTTATCTGAAGCACATGCCCGTCGATATTGAGTTTGCCGGACAGGGTGCGACCGACGACGAAAAGGTCCGCTATGCGTTAAGGCGCGAGCGATTGGGGCAGCAATGGTTCCGCAAGCAGCTCGTTGCCGCCTATGACGGCCGTTGCGCGGTGTCGGACTGCGGCGTCAGCGAAGCTCTGGAGGCTGCACATATCGAGAATTACTCGGGACCCAAATCGCAGGTTGCCAGCAATGGCATTCTGCTTCGGCGCGATCTTCATTCCCTATTTGATGCTCACCTGATTTCGTTTGAGCCTGTTTGCGGCGAATATCGGCTGTGCGGATCGTACCTGCTGGATAAGACCGGCTACGCTTCCTTTGCGGGTGCGACGCTAAGGCAGCCGAATGAGCGTCAGTGGCGACCCAACACGGTGTTTCTTGAGGCCCATCGCATTGAGTTCGATCGCTCGGAAAAGAAGCGTGAAAAGGCGGGGCTTCTGCCGTATTAGCGTATTTGGCTTTGGCATTCTTTGACGATCGTGTTGTTTGATCGGATCGCGTGGCGATGCAATCTCGCGCACGCCCGCCGGTGCATGCTCTTCCTGTTTTGTATAGCGAGAGGGGAGCGTGTATGAGCTGGCGAGGCGATATTGCGATGGGGAAGTACGGAAAACTGCCGTGTGCCCTTATAGACAACAATATGTTTCCAAGCGTAGAGGTTGATTGCGGGTCGTTTGTCGTCACCTGCCCTTGCTGCGGCTCGCAAATACCGTGTCTCGACATTCGGTTCATCGATGCGCGCGACAGACTCAGCGACGAAGTGAGAAAACGGACAGGCGTTCATATGCCGGTGTATCCGGAGAAATGCCCTGTTTGTGGCCTCGATATCGTGTACGACGCCGGCGACGAGGGATAGGTGATGCGGAGGAGTTGGCTGTGAGTGTCTTTTGCCTCTACAAATAAATCCCCTCACCGAGTTGCTTGTGGAACTCGGCGTGATGGTCGCGTGCCCAGGTAAAGAGCGCCTGGTCAAAGTCGGTACGCGTGACCGGGACGCCAAAGACGCCGGCAACTTCGACGCGTATAAACTCCAGTGCCGGCAGCTTGTTGATGGCAGTGAGGGCAAACGGGGACGAGGGCTCCTCGAACAGATAGCGGCTGCCTTGCAGCGCGTCGCAACTGGTGCACGTGTTGCCGAGCGACGGGGCTTTGGAGGCTCGCGCGCCTACGGGCTTGTAGCCGCAGCGCTTATGAAGGTAGTCGCGGATCTCGCCCGGTACGCAGCCAAGAGCGGGCACGATGGCGAGTGCGTTGGCGTTGGCCGTGTCGATGGCAATGTACCCGGCTTCGTTGGGCGCGTGCGCGATGGCGATGCTCTCGTCGTTATCGGTTCGATAGGGAATGCCGAAGGCTGCGACCGAGGTCTCTTTGTGACACTTCCAGCACTCGCGCTTGCCCAGTACTAGATATATATACGGCGCTGAGGGGTCGGATCGGTCAACACCGGGCAGCCACTCGGCAAAGGGCTCGGGGTTGACGCCGCTGGGTACATACCAGATCTTCTTGGTCCGGTCCCATTTGGCGCCCAGCGCCTTGGCTTCTTCTTTGTGCGAAAAGGGGACATCAAGCTCGGTGCGCATGGCGGCTCCTTGGTGCTGCAGGTGCAAGTGGCTCAAGGATACCGCAGGGCGCAGACATCGCGGCGTTTTGCTGAGAAGTTGCGGTGCGGACTGATTGGTTATGCCGATGAATAGATCGGCAAGTAGATGGTCGGCTTTTGGCTAGTTGGGCGGTTGGAGCTGCCAGCTGATTTGGCGACATAAAACAAAACAGCCCAGAGGACATAGTCTCTGAGCTGCGAACATTTGGTGGGCGTTAGAAGATTTGAACTTCTGACCTCTTCCGTGTCAGGGAAGCGCTCTCCCCCTGAGCTAAACGCCCGATCAAGGGTGCGCAAGCGCGCAAGGGATAATATAACGGAGCCTGAACTCGGTGGCAAGAACATTTTTAAAAATCGCTTACATTGTGGAATTCGGGGGCTTTGTCGCATCCATTTCAAAAGAGCCTGCTGCCGCGATTTGGCTGTCGCATAATGCAAGGCCATTGCGGTATCGAGCTATGGAAAGACGCCTGCGGAATTGTCCTACCGATAAGCGGACAAGCCTCCAGCTGGTGACTTCGCCGTGGTAAGGTAAGCCGAATTGTTTCCAGGCTGTTTCGGGGGAGTGGAATGAGCAAAGAGTGTGTCGAGCAGGTCGAAGGCGCAGGGGCTTCGGTGCCGATGACCGATATATCGAACATTGATGTGCCCGAGGGCACCGACGAGCTCAGCCGCAACACCCGTCGCGCATGGCGCGACCGCCTGAACAGCGCTTCGACGCGCAAGATGATCACGGGCGTCTTGGCTACGCTGGTGGGCGGTTCGTTTTGGGGCTTCTCGGGCACCAGCGCGAGTTTTTTGTTCGATACCTACCATGTCGATACGCTGTGGCTTATGAGCGTGCGCCAGATTCTTGCCGGCCTGCTCTTTATGGTCGTGGTCGTCGCGCGCGACCGTGCGCGCCTGGTCAAGCTTTGGACGACGCCGGCCGACCGCAAGCAGCTATTGCTCTTTACCGCCTTTGGCCTGCTGTTCAACCAGTTTTGCTATCTTTCGGCCGTGCGCCTGACGAACGCCGGAACCGCGACGGTGCTCCAGTGCCTGCAGCTCGTTATCATCATGGGCTACGCCTGCGTGACCGATCGCCGCATGCCGCGTACTCGCGAAGTCATCGGCATTGGCCTGGCTCTGGGTGGAACCTTTTTAATCGCCACCGGCGGCGACCCCACCAGCCTGAATATCTCGCCGCTTGGCCTGGCAGCAGGTCTTATGTGTGCGGTCAGCGCCGCGTGTATGGCGGTGATTCCCGCCAAGATCCTGCCCGAATACGGCAGCCCCATCGTCACGGGCTCGGCAATGCTCACGGCGGGCGTGGTCTCGTGCGTCTTCGTGCAGCCCTGGGCGCATATGCCGGCGCTCGACGCTGCCGGCATCGAGGCGCTCGCGGTGTTCGTGGTTATCGGCTCGTTTTTTGCTTACATGCTTTATATGCAGGGCGTTAAGGACATCGGCTCGGTGCGCGCGAGCCTCATCGGAACTGTGGAGCCGGTTTCGGCGACCATCACCAGCGCCGTTATGCTGGGGACGGTGTTTTTGCCGACCGACCTTATCGGCTTTGCCATGATCATCGTGATGATGTTCCTCACGGTGTAGCTAGCGCCGCCGCCAAGACAGAAAAGGTGTTGTGCCGCATTTTCGCCAATTGATGTCCGTGTCTGGAGTTTAGCTGTCGATGCTCAAAATGCCATAAACTAGCAACGTTATGGACTTTTTCATTGCGACTCAATTGCGAGGATTTCTTTATGGCTGGTAATCACTTTAAGGGCAGCGATAGCGGCCGCCCTGCAGTTCCGCCGCGTCCGAACGGGGCTGGTAAGGCCGGCACGCCGGGCGGCGCTGGACAGGGCGGTTCCGGTAAGCGCGTGTCCCCGGGCGAGACGGCGATGTTTACCGCTCTGTACGAGCAGTCTCAAAAGGCAAAAAAGACCGGCCGTGCAAGAGGGAATGTCTTTGCGGGCGGTGCAACCTCCGCGTCGCAGCCGAGCGGGGCTCCTTCGGTGCCTGCGAACAACGCAGGTGCTGCCAACGCCGCGAATGCTGCCGGCAACGTTAATGCCGGCAAGGCCGCCAACAATACTCCCTCTGCTGGTGGCGCGGGGCTTACGGGTAACCTTGGCACGATTTACACCGGCGCCTCCGAGACTGGCACGTTCGCCCGCCTGGATGATAGCGGTGCCGAGTTTGCGGGCTCGGGTTCCAAGGAAGATTATTACGATTTTGGCTTGAACTACGGTAGCGATGCTTCGTCGAGTTCGACCTCTGACGGTCTGGTCCGTCATCGCCATCGCAAGGGCGAGCGCAAAAAGCGTCACACTGGCGCCATTGTTGCCGCTGTAGTCGCGGTGCTTCTCGTTGTGCTTGGCGCAAGCGGCTTTATGCTGCTTAACTCGGCAAAGACCGTAAAGAGCGAAGCGAAGGAGGCTGTCGAGATCGTCGGTGGCCTTAAGGGCAAGGTCACGTCGGGCGATTTTTCGACGCTGCCTGACGACGCGAAGAAGATCGATGAGCTCTGTAACAGCATGAAGGCGGAGACCTCGAGCCCGCTGTGGGCGGCGGCTTCGTTTATCCCGGTGTATGGCAGCGATATCAATGCGGCCCGCACCATGATTGACGCCCTGTCCGATGTCTCGAGCAATGCGCTGGTTCCCATGGCCGATAACCTTTCGCAGGCTACGCCCGGCAAGCTGTTCCAGGACGGCATGATTAACGTGTCCGCGCTGCAGGCGGTCGCCGATTCGCTTTCCAGCAGCTCGAAGGTGTTCAAGAGCGCCAACGAGAAGGTCCAGGGCATTGGCGATACTCATATTTCCCAGGTGACCGAGCTGGTCGATAAGGCCAAGGACGGCTTTGCCACCCTCAACGGCGCGGTTGACGCGGCGGAGAAGGTCGCCCCCGTCCTTCCCCAGATGCTCGGCGCCAACGGCCAGACGCGCAACTACCTTGTGTACGCCATGAACAACGTCGAGATTCGTGCTTGCGGCGGCTTTGGCGGTTCGCAGGGCCTGATTTCGGTCACTGACGGCCAGATGTCGATTGGCGAGTTTGTTCCCCGCATTGGACTCAGTGAGGATGAGGCAGTCGAGAGCGTCGACGAAGAGGATGAGGCGCTGTTCGGCAACCACAGTAACCTGTACAACTCGGGCAATACCTATTCGCCTGATTGGCCCCGCAACTCGCAGCGTGTCGCCGCGCTGTGGAAGTCCCAGTATGGACAGGACGTTGATGGCGTCATCGGTATCGACCCGGTGTTCCTGCAGTATCTGCTGGGCCTGGTCGGTAATGTCTCGCTGCCCGACGGAACGGTTGTCGACGGCACCAACGCCGCAAAGGTCCTCATGCACGATGTGTACTGGAACTATCCGGTCGAGGAGTCGGACGGCATCTTTGCATCCGTCGCCAGCGCTGCCTTCGACAAGATTCTTGGCGGTATCGGCGATGTCGATGTTACGAAGCTTGTCAGCGCCGTTGAGCGCGGTGCCGAAGAGGGCCGCCTGATCGCGTGGATGAGAAACGATGATGAGCAGAATGCCATCAAAGAGACAGGCATTGACGCTTCGCTGCCCGATCCGGATGATCCGAGTGCCGATCCCGTTGCCGGCGTTTACTTTAACAACCTGAGCTTCTCCAAGCTCGACTGGTATCTGAACGCCGACACTCAGATTGGTCAGGGCATCAAGAACGGTGACGGCACGTGCTCCTATCGCATCACCGTTACCCTGACGAACATCATGACGCAGGAGGAGGCTGGCAAGCTGCCCGACTACGTTGCGGCGAGCGCACCCGATGCCGCGCGTGACGACGAGCGTCTGAATGTCTCGTTGTTTGCCCCGACGGGTGGCAACATCAGTGACCTTACGGTTGAGGGTACCCAGTTTGGTCTTGGTGCCGCTACGTGGCATGGAATCCCCTTCTATTCGGGCACCGTTGACCTGCATGCTGGCGAGACGACGACGATCACGTATACGCTGACCACGTCGGCCGAGGCGGGGGACAAGCCGCTTACGCTGCGTCAGACTCCTACATGCCAGGCGGCTCGCGACAGCGCGTCGGCGTAGGGTTTTTCTGGTAGCGCAGATAATCGAGTACCATTTTGGGGCGGACAGGCAATCTGTCCGCCCCTATTTTGTAAGGAGAGCGCATGAAGTACTTTGGCACCGACGGCTTTCGCGGTGAGGCCAACGTTGGGCTGACGGTAGAGCACGCTTATAAGATTGGCCGTTTTGTGGGCTGGTATTACGGCGCCAACCGCAGTGCTAAGGCGCGCGTCATCGTGGGCAAGGACACACGTCGCTCGAGTTATATGTTCGAGGCGGCGCTGGTGAGCGGTCTGGTCGCGAGCGGTGCGGACGCCTATATGCTGCACGTGATCCCGACGCCGGGCGTGGCGCATCAGACCGTGGAGGGCTGCTTCGATTGCGGCATCATGATCAGCGCGAGCCACAACCCGTTTTGCGATAACGGCATTAAGCTCGTCAATAGCGACGGTTTTAAGATGGACGAGGACGTACTGGAGCTCATCGAGGACTACATCGATGGCAAGAGCGAAGTTCCGTTGGCCACGGGCAACCACATCGGTGCCACGGTGGACTACATGCAGGGCCGCAACCGCTACATTGCTTCGCTCATTGCAAGTGCGAACTTTTCGCTGCAGGGCGTCAAGATCGGTATCGACTGCGCCAACGGCTCGGCTTCCTCGGTGGCCAAGCCGGTGTTTGACGCGCTCGGTGCCGACGTGCGCGTGATCAATGCCGCGCCCGATGGCTTTAACATCAACGTCGACTGCGGCTCCACGCATATGGAGCGTCTGCAGCGCCATGTGGTGGAGCAGGGCCTGGACGTGGGTTTTGCTTACGATGGCGATGCCGACCGCTGCTTGGCCGTGGATGAGCGCGGGCGCGTGGTCGACGGCGACCAGATCCTGTACGTGTGCGGCGTGTATCTGAACAAGCACGGTCGCCTTTCGGGCGGTACCGTGGTGCCGACGATCGCCAGCAACTTTGGCCTGGTCAAGTCGCTGGAGCTTGCCGGTCTGAGCGCCGTGACCAGCGGCGTGGGCGACCGTCACGTGTATGCCAAGATGCGCAAGGGCGGCTACAGCCTGGGCGGCGAGCAGACGGGCCATACGATCTTTGGCGATATCGAGCGCACGGGCGACGGCATTATGACCTCGCTGCGCGTGATGGAAGTGATTCGTGCCGAGCGCGAGACACTCTCGCAACTCACGGCTCCGTGCAAGCTGCTGCCACAGGCGCAGGTGGCCGTGCACGTGGCGGACAAGGACGCCGCGCTCGAGAATATGGGCGTGCAGAACGCCATCGCCGAGGCCGAGGCTGCGCTGGCAGGCGAGGGCCGCGTGCTCGTGCGCAAGAGCGGAACCGAGTCTGTGATTCGCGTTTTGGCCGAAGCCCCCGACCAAGCATCCGCCGATGCCGCCATGAAGCGCATCGCCGCCGCGCTGGAAGCTCTGTAAGGTAGTCATTGGGGACGTTCTTAAACGACTAGGTGGAAAGGGGACGCTGCGGATTGGTTCCGCGGCGTCCCCTTTGCGTTGGCGTGTCGGTTATGCCTTACAGCTCGTAGAGCGTGGTGAACTTGTCCTGCAGGTAGCTGCAGTAGTAGCGGGCGTCAAAGTCCATGCCGCAGGCGCCCTTGATGAGCTCCGGCGCGTCCTTGGCGCGGCCCCACTGCCAAATGTGCTCGCCCAGCCAGGCGCGGACGGGTGTCAGGTCGCCGCTCGCACAGGCGCCGTTGAGGTCGACACCGTCGCGGCACATGGCCGGCACAAACATGGCATCGTAGGCACTGCCCAGCGCATACGTGGGGAAGTAGCCAAACGAGCCGCCGCTCCAGTGCGTATCCTGTAGGCAGCCGTGCGTGTCGTCGGGAACGGGAATGCCCAGGTACTCATCCATGAAGCGGTTCCAAAGCGCGGGGATGTCCTTGGCCGTGGCCTCGCCGGCAAACAGCATGCGCTCGATCTCGTAGCGCACCATAACGTGCAGCGGATAGGTGAGCTCATCGGCCTCGGTGCGGATCAACGACGGCTGCGCGATGTTCACGGCGCGGTAGAGCGTGTCCTCGTCGACGTCGCCGTAGACCTCGGGTGCGTGGCGGCGCAGCACCTCGAGCAGCGGTCCCATAAAGGCGCGGCTGCGACCCACGGTGTTCTCGAAAAAGCGGCTCTGGCTTTCGTGGATGCCCATGGAGGTGCCACCCTCAAGACAGGTGCGCGCATAGGCAGGATTGACGCCCAGCTCGTACATGGCGTGTCCCGCCTCGTGGATGATGCTGTAGACGTTGGAGATGCAATCGTCCTCGTAGATGTGTGTCGCGATGCGCGCGTCACCCACGGCAAAGCCCTCGCTAAACGGGTGCTCGGTAAAGGCAAGCGTGGTGTCGTCCAGGTTCAGGCCGACAAGCTTCATAAGGTCGAAGCTCATGGCGCGCTGGGCGGCCTCGGGCACGCGGGCGTGCAAAAAGTCGGCATCGGGCTGCTGGCTGCGCTCGCCGATGGCGTGCACGAGCGGCACGACCGTCGCCTTGACCTCATCGCAAAACGCATCGAAGCTCTTGGCGGAAAGGCCGCGCTCGTACTGGTCGAGCCAAACATCGTATGGGTCGCGCTTGGGGTCCATGAGTTCGGCCTGATGCTTAAGTTGGGCGACGATTCTATCCACATAGGGCTCAAAGCTCGCCCAGTCGTTGGCCGTCTTGGCCTTATGCCACACGGCGTCGGCCTCGCAGGTGAGCCTGGTCCAGGCCTCGGCCTCCTCGGTAGGAATAACGCTTGCCTCGCGCTGGTCGCGGCCGAGCACGCGAATCTCGTCGAGCAGCTGCGGGTCGTCTACGTGTCCGCCTGCAACCGTCTCGCGCGCTAACGAGCGTACGAGCTCAACGGACTTCTCGCTGGTCAGTAGCTTGTGATGCTCGCCGGCAAGCGTGCCCATGGCGTCGGCACGGGCGGCAGCGCCGTTGGCAGGAGCAATCGTCGCCCCATCGAACTCGGCAATCTTGAGCAGGTACTCGCGAGTCCACAGCTTGCCCTCGAGTTTGCGGAACTTTTTGACGGCCTTGTCGACTTTAGCGGCCTTGACGCCCTTGGCGGCTTTTGCCACGGCGGCCTTGGCCTTCTTATCGAGTTTCTTTCCCATACCGTATCCTTAATCTCGCAGGCCGAGCGCCGCAGGCGGGTGCGCGGCCAGTTTGCACAGCTACCTGCCTTGTACCCAGCGCGAACAAAACGGAACGCGGCGATACGCCCACACAATGTGGTATCCTGTAGCCCAATGCGTTGACGGAGAGGGTTTTGCCCGCCGCGTCGCCGGCAAGAGAGGGAAGGTCATGGGCTGCAAGCCTTCCTGCGGTGACAAGGGCCAAGCGTTCACTCCCGAGCAGCGACCTCAACGGGCGCGCGGCCAGCGGCGGCGATGTCCCCAGTAGGGAAGCCGTGAGCCTCGCGACAAGGGGCAAAGAGTGGGCGCGACGGGCCAGACATCCGTCGGGTCAAACAAGGTGGTACCGCGGAATTCAACCGTCCTTGGGCAATGCACATGCCCGAGGACGGTTTTTTGTTACCGAACCGGGCCGCGTTTTCGCAACGCCAGGCGGCGGCAGCC
>UREZ01000004.1 GCA_900547025.1 uncultured Collinsella sp. | reverse complement strand
ATCCGGGCGCGCGCCGACGCCTGCACCGCCAGGCTCTGCCGCCGCCGCGAGGCGCTGGCGGCGGCGGGCAAGAGCTCGTGCAAGGCAAACGCCGCCGTCGCGCGCGAGCTCGCCTGCTGGGTCTGGGAGATCGGGCGCCGGGCGGAGGGGACCCTCGGCTGACCCCGTCGGACAACAAGCCTCCCGCCGGGAGGGCCCGCGCCTCGACGCATCGCCGGCGCGCGTTCACGAGCCCTTTTTGGGCAGCCCAAGGGCCGCGCCCGTGAACAAGACTGGTTTCGGACGAGCGCGCCGGACGGAGAATCGAAATGCGGTGGGGTGCGCGGACATACCGGGCTGACCGCCGGCAGCGCGCCCGCAAGAGCCCGCGGATATTAGCTTGCCAGGCAAGCGTCGACTAAACGTGCAGCGTGCGCGGGCCCTCCCGACGGGAAACGAAAAAGCCCGGTTTAAAACCGGGCTCGAACAAACACGCCTATTGACAATGGCTTTCTCATATTAGAGGGGTCGACGCCGTTAAGGCATTGACCCCTTAAACTGAGTAACGGCGCTGCCCAGCTCTTCACTACTTGGGCTGCCGTCGACTTTATTCTACCCACGGGTGCCAGGTTTAACAAATGGATTTTCGGTAACGAGGCCTCGGCAACCGCCGCCTTGATTGGCGACCCATGCTCTGCCACAGGCTGAGGGTTGTCGAAAAGTCGAACATTATAGCTACCCATAATATAGCCAGCTATAACGTCATTCGACGACCGGCGCAAACGCCCACGCGGACACGAAATGCGCTGCGGTGCCATTGGGGATTATGGGATGCGCTTTCCGCTCGAGGCCTCAACCGGAAACGGCATCCCGGTCTGAAGGTCAAATCCGGGGCGTAGTTTCCGCTTGAAGACCGATTCGGAAAGGTTGTCCCGTTCTGGAGCCAAATACTGGGTCGTAGTTTCCGCCAAGCATGCCATCCGGAAAGCGTGTCCCGTTCTGAGCCTGAATTCTGGGATGAACTTTCCACTGAAGCATCTACTGGAAAATGCATCCCGTTCCGAGGCTTAATTCTGGGATGCACTTTCCGCGGAGAGACTACCGTTTTTCGAAAAAGTACACGTCCCTAAACTTACCAGGTCTTCATAACTTGTTGCCGTTCACGGGAGCCGATCACCGCCCACCGATTCGAATGTAAAAATGTCGCCGAAAACAGGCCATCTACCTGCATGGTTAGATTTTGGTCAGCTTTTGGTCAGTTGGGCGGCAAGTTGCGGCTGATACGTTTTTTGCTACCCAAAAGGAGGCGGTAGCTCATGACCCATTGCAATGACCAACTCATCGACCAACTGCTCACTCAAGCCAAACAAGAGGGGCGCTGTCTGATTCCCCCGAGCACGGCAATCCGAAAAGCGCTCCTTCGGCGCATCGGCAGCGCGGTCGTCTCGCCCATGCCGGGACTGTTCGCGCGCAAAATGCGCTGGGATGAACTCAACCGGGCACAGCGTCATTGCGAGATTATTCGCGCCCTTGCGATCATCCACCCCGATTGGACGTTCTGCTCGTTTTCGGCCGCCTGCCTGCTGGGGCTCGAGGTCTCGTGGCGACATCTGAACGTTGTGCATGTCTGCAGCTCGACAAAGCCGTCGGCTCGCCCGGGCGCGCATATTCAGCGGCATCAGATCGAGCCGGCCGGAGCAATCCGTCTATCCGGCACATCAGTAACGCCGCCCATCCAAACGGCTACAGATTGCCTGCTGCAAACTGGCTTTGCAGACGGCATGCCCATTGCCGATTCGGCGATCTCAAAGCTCGGCCTTACGCGAGAGCAGTTGATGGAGGCCGTCGAACAACGAGCGACCGCCCGCAATGGTCGCGCGATTCGCACTGCCCTCACGACACTTCAATATGCCGACGCCCGCGCCGAGAGCGGTGGAGAATCGGTCGCCCGAGCCGTCATGATCGAGACGGGCTTTGCGCCCGACTGGCTTCAATACGAGCTGACGGACCCCTTCGATTCGGCCAAGCCCATACGAACGGACTTTGCCTGGGAGCGCCAGACGCGGGAACTCACACTGGGCGAGCTCGACGGGCTCATCAAATATACCGACCAGACCATGTTGGCCGGACGCACCACCGCCGAGGCGCTCGTTGCCGAACGACAGCGCGAGGCGCACCTATCGCTCTACGGTCACCCTCTGCTGCGCTTTACCATGAGCGAAGTCCGCTCGGCGGGTCTGCTCGCGAAAAGGCTGCAGACGGCAGGCATCCGGCAGACCGCTCTGCCGGCATGGCTCAACGAGGTGGAGTTGTAGGAGCTGTTGAGCTTATGCCCGTCTGCCTGCCAAACCGGGACACACTTTCCGGTTGAAGCTCCAACCGGAAAGTGTGTCCCACTCTGGAGCCGAATTCCGGGATGCGCTTTCCGCCAGAGGCTCTACCGGAAAGTGCATCCCATTCTGAGCATCGATTCTGGGATGTAATTTCCGCCGAGGGCTCCAAGGGGAAACTGCATCCCATTCTGAGCGCTCATTTCGGGACACGCTTTCCGCTCCAAGCAAAAGGCCCCGGCTCACGATGGAGCTGGGGCCAAAGGCGCAGCTTATACAGTTGATGGCAAGCGCAGACGGCAGTCAGCAATGGCCGTCCGCGCTCTACTCTACCCGCGGTGACGAGCGCGGCTGTACGGCGTATCCACCATGGGCAGATCCGGACGCAGCTTGCCGTCGAATGCGCGGTAGGCGTTCTGCACGGCGGGCGCCGTGGGGATCGTTGCGATCTCTCCAATGCCCTTGCCGCCGTATGCCACGGGCAGCAGCTCGTCCTTCTCCACGTAGATGGCGTGGATATCCGGAATCTCGGGCGCACGGAACAGCCCGAGCGTGCCGTACCTTGCCTGGGGTACGCAGTCCTTGAGCGGCCAGTCCTCGGTCAGCGCATAGCCCATACCCATGAGCACGCCGCCTTCGATCTGACCCTGGATGGAGATGGGGTTGACCACCTTGCCGGAATCGTGTGCGGCATAGACCTCGCTCACGCGGCCGTCATCATCCAGAATGACCACATGTGTGGCAAAACCGTAGCAGATGTGGCTCTTGGGGTTGGGAACATCGGCGCCCAGCTTGTCGGTCGGCTCCAGATACACGTAGCCAAACTCGCATCCCTCGAGCGCCTTGATGGTGGCCGCAGGGTCCTGAGGATGCATACCCTGGCCGGCGACGAGTTCCTGTGTGCGCAGCTGGTAGGCGCGACCGTCGTCGTACTCGATCTTGACGCCGTCGCCATGCGCGCTCACCGGAGCGGCGGGCGCAGGCTTGCCGGCCTCGATGCCAACCATGGCGTCGCGCAGCAGGAAGGCGGCACCGCGCACGGCCTCGCCGGTCACGACCGTCTGACGCGAACCAGACGTGGTGCCGGAATCGGGAGCGTTCTCGGTGGAGCACTCGCCGTTGGCAATGCAGCGAAGCGGCAGACCGCAGGCCTCGGCAACGTCCTGCAAAAAGACCGTGTTGCAGCCCTGGCCGATGTCGGACGTGGCGGCATAGACCACGGCGCGGCCATCCTCGACGCGAATCTTGCAGCGGCCGGCATCGGGCAGACCCACGCCCACGCCGGCGTTCTTCATGGCGCAGGCAATGCCAGCGTGTCCGGGATGCGCGTAGTAGGCATCCTTGACCTCGAGCAGCGTCTCCTTAAGCGCCGTGGAGCAGTCGGCAATCTGGCCGTTGGGCAGAACCTCGCCCGGCTCGATGGCGTTGCGGTAGCGAATCTCCCACGGATCCAAACCGACCTTCTCGGCCAGCAGGTCGATCAGGCTCTCGAGCGCAAACTCGGACTGGCAAACGCCAAAGCCACGGTACGCGCCGGCAGGCGGGTTGTTAGTGTAGTAGCCGAAGCCGCGGATGTCGGTGTTCTGGTACTTGTAGGGACCGACGGCATGCGTGCAGGCACGCTCGAGCACCGGGCCGCACAGCGAAGCGTAGGCGCCGGTATCAAAGTTGATCTCGCAATCCAGGCCGGTAAAGTTGCCTTCGGCATCGCAGCCCAGTGTAAAGGTGCCGTCCATGGCATGACGCTTGGGATGGAACGCGAGCGACTCGGCACGCGTGAGCTTGCACTTCACAGGACGCTGGAGCTTATAGGCAGCAAGCGCGGCCAGGTGCTGGATCGAAACGTCCTCCTTACCGCCAAAGCCGCCGCCCACGAGCATGGTCTCGACGACCACGCGCTCGGGCTCGTTGTCCCAGCCAAACATGTGGGCACACTCTTTGCGCGTGTCGTAGGCACCCTGGTCGGTCGACTGCACCTTGACGCCGTTCTTGTACGGGAAGGCAACGGCGCACTCGGGCTCCAAGAAGGCATGCTCGGTAAAGGGCGTGGTAAAGCGCTGCGTCACGGTGAACGCGCTCTCCGCTAGCGCCTTGGCGGCGTCGCCGCGCGTCACGTGACGGCTCTGGCACACGTTGTCCTTGAGTTCCACCGTGTTGCCAAAGGCAAAGAAACTGTCATGCAGGCGCGGGGCGTCGGCAGCCCTAGCCTCGACAATGTTGCGCACGGGCTCCAGCGGCTCGTAATCAATCTTTACGAGCTTCTTAGCCTTCTCGAGCGTCGCCTCGTCCTCGGCAACCACCAGCACGATGGCGTCACCCACGCAGCGGGTGATATCGCCCTGGGCGATCATGACATCCCAGTCCTGGATAAGGTGGCCGACCTGGTTGACCGGCACGTCCTCGGCGCGCAGGATGCCCACCACACCGGGCAGGGCCTCGGCCTTGGAGGTATCAATGGAGAGCACGCGGGCGCGCGGATACTTGGAGCGCACGGCGCTAGCATAGGTCAGGCCCGGCTGATCGAGCTCGTCGATGTCGTCGGGATACTTGCCCTCGCCGAGCACCTTCTTGCGCACGTCGATGCGGAAGGCGCGCTTGCCCACACCGTAGTCGTCGCCGCGCTCCAGGTCCTCGTCGATCTGCTTTTCGCCGCGGAGCACCGCAGCTGCCAGCGAAATGCCCTCGATGATCTTCTTGTAGCCGGTGCAGCGGCAGACGTTACCGCGAATGGCGTACTTGATCTGCTCCTCGGTGGGCTCGGGGTCCTCAGCGATGAGCGCCGCGCCCGCCATGACCATGCCGGGGATGCAAAAACCGCACTGCACGGCGCCCACGGCACCAAAGGCGTACACAAAGGCCTCGCGCACGTCCTCGGGCAGGCCCTCGACGGTCACGATGTTGCGACCGGCGGCAAGAGCGGTGGTCAGTACGCACGCCTTGACGGCCGCACCGTCCACATGGATGGTGCAGGTGCCGCAAGCGCCTTCGGAGCAGCCATCCTTGGCGGAATGGATATGCAGGTCGTCGCGCAGGTAGCGCAGCAGCGGTTTATTCTCCGTCGTCGTGCGCTCGACGCCGTTAACGGTAAAAGTGAATTCCTGTGCCATGGTGATTCCCTTCTACACGCCGGCGGCGATGCCGGTGCGGTCGTGGATGGCGCCATGCGGGCAGACGACGGCGCACATGCCGCACGACAGGCAGTCCACGCCGTCGATATGGGCGCAGTTGTCCTCGATGCGGATAGCGCCGGCAGGGCACTTTTTAGCGCACATGCCGCAACCGATGCAGCTCGTGTCGCAGATCTTGCGAGCGATGGCGCCCTTATCGGTGTTGTTGCAGCGCACCAGAATGTTCTGGTAGCCGGGAACGAAGGCAATCACGCGCTGCGGGCACGCCATGCCGCACAGGCCACAGCCCGTGCACTTGGAGCGATCCACGCGGGCGATGCCATCGACCAGCGCAATGGCACCGTGGGGGCAGGCCGCGACACAGGCACCACAGCCAATGCAGCCTTCGCTGCAGCGGGCATCGCCGCCTGCGGAAGCACAGCCGCTTCCGCAGGCAACGTAGGCCACGTTATGTTGAATGGATTTGGCCATAAGAGACTCGCCTATTTCTTAAGAAGGTACGAATAGTTGTCGCGCACAGCCCTGATGGTCAGGCGGACGGCCTCGGGAAGACCGGTGTTGACGGCATCGACCGAGACGGTGCGGACCGTGCCGGCGACGCGGACCATAAAGTGATCCTCGTCCACGGCCAGGAAGCCCTCGTTCTCGGAGTTCTCCATGTCCTCCTCGCTCCAGAACAGGGTGAGCTTGTCCTTGTAAGGACGACCCTCCTGGTAGGGGCAGAACACGGCGCAGTTGCCGCACTCGTTGCACATGCCATCGACATGAACGACCTGATGCTTGGCCAGGCCCGGCACCTTAATGGCCACGTTGGCGCGGTTGGGGCACACGTCGCAGCAGACCTCGCACACCGAGCCGCAGCCCAGGCAGCGGGTCTTGGTGCAGTTGCGCTTGTCGCGGCACAGCGACCCCTTGCGCTCGTAGCAGGTGTCCTCGCGGCCAGCCTGCTCGTTGCAGTCGGCGTACTTGTTAAAGTCCACGCCGGCGATGGCGCGGGCGACCTCGGCGGCGTCGGCAATAGCCTCAACCACGGTGGCAGGACCGCGACGGCAGTCGCCCGCAGCCCAGACGCCCTCAACACCGGTGGAGGTGGCGGCAAGACGGCCGCGACGGTCGTGCTCGACGCCCGCGGCGTCGTACAGGCTGGCATCGATGCCCTCGCCCACGGCGCAGATCACCGTGGTGGCAGGCAGCTCGACGGTCTCGCCCGTGGCGACAGGGCTGCGACGGCCGCTTGCATCCGGCTCGCCAAGCTCCATAACGTCGCAGGTCAGCACGGCGCCGTTGAGTGCCTTGGGCGCCAGCAGCTCGCAGAACTCAACGCCGTCGGCAAGAGCAAGATCGAGCTCTTCCTCGTCGGCGGGCATCTGCTTCTTGGTGCGGCGATACACCAGGCGCACGTTCTTCACGCCAGCCAGGCGCTTGGCCACGCGGGCCGCATCCATGGCGGTGTTGCCGGCGCCGATGACTACGACGTCCTCGCCCAGCTCGAGCTTCTCGCCCTTCTTGGCGGCCTCGAGGAACTCCAGCACGTCGAGCTCGGTACCCTCGCCCAGACCCGCAGAGCCAGGCATCCAGGCACCGGTGGCTACGACCACGTCGGTAAAGCCCTGGGCCTTGAGCTCGCCGATGGACTCCACGCGAGCATTAAGTTGCACCTTGGCGCCAAAGGCCAGGCAGAGCTCGGCATCGTGGGAGATGTCGTCGCTCGCGATACGGAACTCGGGGATCACGTGACGGACCACGCCGCCAAGCGAATCGCGGGCCTCGAAGATGGTGACGGGCACGCCGGCGCGCGTCAGGAAGAACGCCGTCGCCAGACCGGCAGGGCCGCCGCCGATAACGGCAACGTTGCGCTCGCTGTCGTTGGCGATGGCCTGGGCGCGCAGCTTGGGCAGCACGGCGGTCATGGCCTCGCGGGCGGCCTTGAGCTTGCTGGCGCGGATCTGGGCGCCCTCGGGCTCGTAGAACGCACGCTCGCAGGCGCGGCCGCAGGGATGCGGGCAGATGGCGCCGGTAATGAACGGCAGGGCGTTGCGCTCGATGATGATGTTGAGAGCATCCTCGTAGCGGCCCTCGTCAACAGCCGCCAGATAGGCGGGAATGTCCTGCTGGATGGGGCAGCTCGTGCGGCACGGCGTGGTAAAGCAGTCGGAAAGCGGGCTCTTGCCGGCGACCTTGCGGTCGGGCAGCGGGCGCAGCGGCTTCTTGTAGAGCGGGTTGGTGAGCGAGTCGGTCTGGATCGCCGTCACGGCCTCGAGAGAGACACCCGCGAACGGCTTGCCGTCCAGGTCGGTAAACTCGCCGGCCATCTGGCTAAAGCGCTCGTAGCCACCGGGCTTGAGCACATCGGTCGCCAGGGTAACGGGCCAAATACCGGCGTCATACAGGGCGCGGATGTTGTAGACCGTGGCGCCGCCGGAGTAGCTGATGCGCAGTTTGCCATCGAACTGCTCGGTAATGCGACGGGCAGCCTCGATGGTCAGCGAGAACAGCGAACGGCCGGACATGTACATCTCGGTGGAGGGCAGCTCGTTTCTCGTCACGTCGACGGGGAACGTGTTGGTGAGCTTGACGCCAAACTCCAGGCCGCGCTCGGCGCACAGGGCAATCAGGCGCTCGAACATAGGCACGGCATCGGCCCACTGCAAATCCTCGCGGAAGTGCGTGTCATCGAAGACGATGTAGTCAAAGCCCAGCTCGTTGAGACGCTGACGGGCAAACTCATAGCCCAGCAGCGTGGGGTTGCACTTGATGTAGGTGTTGAGGCCCTTCTCGGTGATCAGATAGGTCGCGATGCGCTCAATCTCCGCCGGCGGGCAGCCGTGCAGGGTAGACTCGGTGATGGAGTTGGAGACGCGCGCCGGGATGGACTCGACAAACGCGGCGTCAACATGCTCAAACTTGTCCAGGTTAGCGAGCGCCCACGTGCGGCACTCATTCCAAACCTCGGAGCCGCTGGCGTCCATCATGCCCTCGATGTAGGCGTCGACCTTGGGGCTCTTGATGCCCTCGAGGTCATAGCCCACGGACATGTTGAAGACAAAGCCGTCCGGGCTGCCCAGGCCGTACTCGCGAGCGATGAGGTGGCAGGCAAACCATGCCTTCACGTACTCGGCAAAGGCCTGCGGAACCTCGAGCTCGGTCGACCACTCGCAGTTGTAGCACTCGTCCTGCGCCACGATGCAGGGTTTGTTCACGCACTTGGAGAGCTCCTCGCCGTCCATAACCTGAACGGTCTTGAGCTCAAAGAAGCGGGAGCCGGCCACATAAGAGGCCACGATGTTCTGGGCAAGCTGCGTGTTGGGGCCGGCGGCCGGGCCAAACGGAGTCTCGATGCGCTCGTCAAAAATGGGAAGCGCTCCCTCCTGGTTGGCCGTGACCATCTTGCGCACGCCAAAGATGGCGCCCTGAGTCTTGTGCTCCTCGATGATCCAGTTCATCAGCTGCGAAAACGGGATCGGCCTCATGATGTCGCTCATAATGAGCTCCTCTCTGTAACGCCCGGCGAGACCGCGCGGCGGGCGCAAATACGGTGTAGCGCTAGCACAGCGCCGGCGACCCCGCGGAGGCCGCCTATACGCGCGTCGGATGCGGCGAAACATCCGACGCACGCGAATCTACTTGTGAATTAGTAGGCGCGATCGTTGAGCGTGCTCCAGAGCTTCTTGGACTCAGCCATGGTCCACGCGTTGATCTTGTCCTCATCGATACCGACAAACTCGCGATCCTTGTACAGGACGCGGCCGTTGATGATGGTGGTGCGGCAGTTTTTGCCCATCATGCCAAAGAGCATGTGGCCGTCGATGTTCTCCTCGCTCAGCGGCGTAAAGGGCTTGTAGTCCATTACGATGACGTCGGCGGCAGCGCCGGGCTCAAGCACACCGAGCTTGCGATCGAAGTACTTGCTCGCCATCTTGGCGTTGTTCTCGAACAGCATCGTCATGGCCTCGCACCAGCCCACGTTGGGCATAGCGGCGTTGTGGCGCTGAATGATCAGGAAAACCTTGAGGCTCTCGAGCATATCGTGGGTGTAGGCGTCGGTGCCCATGCACACGGGGATGCCGCGGCGGAAGAACTCGAGCACGGGGGCGCAGCCCACGGCGTTTCCCATATTGGATTCGGGGTTGTTGACGAGCCAGGTGCCGGACTCCTTGACGATATCCATCTCGGCGGGCGTCACATGGATGCAGTGGCCGAGCATGGTGTCGGGACCGAGCAGGTTGTGCTGCAGCAGGCGCTCGACGGGGCTGATGCCGCCGCGGTTGAGGCGGGAGTCCCACACGTCATTCATGCCCTCGCACACGTGGATGTGGAAACCGGTCAGGCCGTTGTTGGCCTCGGCCATCTTATCCATGGTCTCGTCCGACAGCGTAAAGGTGGCGTGACCGCCAAACATTGCGGCGATCATGTGGTTGTCGTTATCGCGACGCTCCTTGGCGGCCCACTGGGCAAACTCGGCGTTCTCGGCAATGGCCTGGTCACATTTTTCCTGACCGCGGCGGTCGGAGACCTCGTAGCACAGGCACGAACGCATGCCCAGCTCCTGAGCGGCGTCCTTAATGGTAAAGAGGCTGCCCGGAATCTCGCAGAAGCTCGCGTGGTGATCGAAAATCGTGGTAACGCCATCGCGGATGGAATCCAGAATCGTGGCATAGGCGCTGGCCTTGGTGCCGTCGAGCGTCAGGTTGTCGTCAATCTTCCACCACTGCTGCTCAAGATTCTCCAGGAAGTTGGTGGGGTTGCAGCCCTTAATGGCAAGGCCGCGGGCCAGACCCGAGTAGATGTGGGTGTGGCAGTTGATAAGTCCGGGCATGATGAGGTTGCCCTGGGCGTCGACGTACTCGGCATCCGGGTACTTGGCCTTGAGCTCGCGCTCGGGGCCCACTTCGACAATCGTATCTCCGTCAATGGCGACCGCACCGTTGGGAATGAACGGAGTCTGAGCGTTGCGGGTAAAGACGGAACCGTTAGCGACCAGAAGCATAAATGCTCCCTTCAACATCAGAGGCGGGGTTTGACACCTCTGACATGGCGGAAGTGCGAAGCGCCGGCCTACACCGGAAACGGGCCCTCTCCCGTCAACGCTTCACCAAAGGGACAAGCCCTTTGAAGTGCGGCTTGGCGCCGCATGGCGCCGGCGGACGAGGCGATGCGTCCGCCGGCGAATAGCACCGAATTGGTTACTTCTTGCTCTCGGGCAGGACCAGATTCACAGCGGCATCCTTGGCGGCATCGATGTGCTGAGCCACGACCGGCGTCTGCGGAAGGATCAGGTTGAGCACGATGGCCATGATGGCGGTGGGGGTCACGGCGTTGGAGCCGATGACGGTGGACACCCAGGTAGGCATACCCTCGCCGGCAAGGCAACCGCTGGCCATCCAGATACCCAGGCCAAAGACGACGGAGGTACCGACGATGGTGGTGGTGCGCTGCGTGAGGCCCTCGCGGGTGAACATGCGCACGCCGTTCATGGTGATGGTGCCAAAGACGCCGACGGTCGCGCCGCCGATGACGGGCTGCGGGATAGCGGAAAGGATGGCAGAGAGCTGCGGGAACAGACCGGCGATGGCAAAGACGGCCGCGATGATCACAAAGACCCACTTGTTGACGACCTTGTTGGAGCAGATGATGCCCACGTTCTGGCCAAGGGCGCTGGTGGGAAGACCGCCCAGCAGGCCGCCGACCATAGAGGTGAGGCCCTGAGACACGATAGCGCCGGAGAGCTCGCGCTCGGTGGGCATACGGTCGATGGAACCAAGGCAGGCAGCGGAGACGTCGCCGATAACCTGGATGGCAACCATGGGGAACACGACGGCGAGGGTAATGCAGACCTCGGGATCAAACTCGAGCGCGTAGGGCATGAGCTTGGGAAGAGCGAAGACCTGAGCGGTGGCGACGCTGGAGAAGTCGATCATGCCAAAGGGGATGGAGACGATCATGCCAACGATCATGCCAAAGAACACGGAGCCCAGCTTGAGCGTGCCCTTGCCAAAGTTGGCGAGCGCAAAGACCACGGCGAAGGTGATAAGAGCGACGCACCAGGCCTGCGGGGTGCCCCACAGCGGCGTACCCATACCGCCGGCCATATACTTGACGGCCGTAGGATACAGCGAAACGCCGATGGAGAAGATAACCGTACCGGTCACGACGGGCGGGAACAGCCACTTGATCTTGCTGTAGGCCAGACCAAAGAGGACCGCGACGGCGCCGCCGACGATCTCGCCGCCCAGCAACGCACCAAAGCTAAAGCCCGAGGCACCCATGGCCTGCAGGGCCGGCAGGAACGCGAACGAAACGCCCATGACGATGGGCAGGCCGCCGCCGATGCGACGGAAGGGAGCGAAGGCCTGAAGGGCCGTGTCGATTGCCGAAAGAATGAGTGCAACCTGAATGATGTCGGTGCTCTGCTGGCTATTAAAGCCGTAGACGCCGGCCATGATGACCGCCGGGGTAATGATGCCGGCAAACGATGCCAGTACGTGCTGAAGGGCACACGGGATCATTTCCTTAACGGGCGGCATGCCTTCGCGAGTGAACAGGGCTTCAGTGCCGTTCGTAACCGTCTCCTGGGTCATTTGACCACCAATCCTCGAAATAGTTGTTTTCGCATCTAACGCTCTATTGTGACGCAGTGCGGGGTTGAGGTTGTGCCTTCGTTGCATATCGTATTAAAGATGATTCTCATTCTCAATAATAATTTTTTGTTATCAGACTATTCTTGAGCTGAGACAATACATTTCCGCAGGTCAGGAAATTGTCTGGTCAAAATAACATCTAACTTTTCTTTTGGTCGACCGTTTACCGCCGAATTCCTACCGCTCGTCTGTATTACGCAATGTACCTGCGAATATACGAGATGACGAACAGCGTGTTACCATGAGAAAAAATTGTTATGAACATTTTCGATTTCACCCCAAGGAGTTGCCCGTGAACGAGACCGTACGTCGCTTTTTGCCGATGGTCGATTTCCTGGAGCAGATACTCGGCAAAAACAGCGAAATCGTGCTGCACGATTTCTCGGATCCCGACCATGCCATCGTCGATATTCGCAACGGCATCGTGAGCGGCCGTAAGGTCGGCGGTCCCGCCACCGATCTGGCACTCAAGATCATGCACGATGCCAAGTATCGCGACCTGCCGTTTATTACGGGCTACGAGGGGCGCGGTGCCGGTGGCAAGACGCTGGAGTCAGCGACGTTCTTTATCCGCGAGAATGACGAGATCGTCGGTATGCTCTGTGTCAACACCGACCTCTCGACCGTGCGCTCCATCAACGCCATGGCGCAGCAGCTCATGGCGTGCTTCGACGCGGCGCCGACGCGCACGGAGCCCGCCCCTATCGAGGTCGAAAGCCTTTCGGAGTCCACACAGGAGCTCATCGACCGCAGCATTGCCGAGTTGCTGAGCGCGCGCGGGCTGGATGTAGCATCGCTTGGTCAGAGCGACCGCGTGGACGTCATTCGCCACCTCAACGGCAACGGGGTGTTCATGCTCAAGGGTGCCGTGGCCTGCGCCGCCACCGCGTTGGGCATCTCGGAGCCCAGCGTCTACCGCTACCTGCAAAAAGTTCGCAAGGAAGGCTAACCCGCTGATTCCTTGGGAGCGGAGGAAAACGGATCATTTTGCCGCATCGCCTGACAAAAGACCCTGCAGTTCACACGCGCTGCAGGGTCTTTTTGCATGTCATGTTTAGTTGTTGCCAACGCCTTAGAGAGCGGCGACGACCTCGATCTCAACCAGACCGCCGGCCGGAAGGGCGGCAACCTGGAAAGCGCTGCGCGCGGGGAACGGAGCCTCGAACTTGGAAGCGTAGATCTCGTTCACGGCAGCGAAGTCGGCGATGTCGGCCAGGTAGACCGTGGTCTTGACGACATCGGCAAAGGTGGCGCCGGCAGCGGTCAGCAGCGCCTCGACGTTAGCAAGGGACTGCTTAGCCTGGGCCTCGACGCCCTCGGGCATCTTGCCGGTTGCGGGGTCGATGCCCAGCTGGCCGGACAGGAACACCATGTTGCCGGTCTGGATGCCGGGGGAATACGGGCCGATGGCTGCGGGTGCGTTATCGGAAGACACGACGGTCTTGCTCATGTTTTTCTCCTTACGATCAATTGAGAGAGCGTGAGCGCGGTGTTCACACCGGGAGGCACAGTTCGGTCTGAACACCGCGCTTGATTTGGGATAGTACTCAAGGTTTCCGCGCGATGCAAGATTATTATCACGTTGCGAGAATATTTTATCGCCCAACGGCGCCTGTCGGCCGCTGAACGGCACGACCGGACGGTGAAGCTCAAAATGATCCGTTTCCCTCCGTCCCCATCGGATCAGGTAATCCATAGGGTACGGAGGGAAACGGATCATTTTTGCTGCAAGGGCTGCTGAAGACTTTATCCTGCTTAGGCTGCGGGCATCGCCCATCGCGACGGCGCCACTATACTTTTGAGTATCTGAGCATTTTGAAAGGCAGGATATGACCGCAACCGCCAGTCGAACCACCAACCGCAGACCCGAGCTTTTGGCGCCCGCCGGAGGGCCCGAACCCTTTGCCGCCGCACTAGCCGCCGGGGCAGACGCCATCTACTGCGGCATGGGCAGCTTCAACGCCCGCCGCAAGGCCACCAACTTTACCGACGAGGCCTTTGAGCAAGCCTGCCGCGCCGCACACCTGGCCGGGTCGCGCGTCTACGTCACGGTCAACATCGTCATCAAGCAGTCCGAGATGGGCGATGCGCTGCAGCTCATCCATCGCTGCTCCACGCTGGGCGCCGATGCCTTCATCATCCAGGACTGGGGCCTGTTCTTTGAGGTCAAGCGCACCATGCCCGGCATCGAGACGCATATCTCGACCCAGGCGAACATCCATGACGACCGCGGAACCCTTTGGTGCCGCGAGCAGGGCGCCGACCGCGTGACTCTCTCGCGCGAGCTATCCATCGACGAGATTGCCGCCATTCACGATGCCGCGCCCGATGTGGACCTTGAGGTCTTTAGCCATGGCGCCATCTGCTTTTGCTACTCGGGCCTGTGCCTGCTTTCGAGCTTTGCCATGGCAGGCCGCTCGGCCAACCGTGGCATGTGCGCCCAGCCCTGCCGCCTGCCCTACGAGCTGATCGACGAGAACGGTCGCGCGCTCTCCCCCGCCGGCCGCGAGCGTGCGCTATGCCCGCGTGACACCAACACCTCACAGCTTGTTCGCCGTCTGTATGACGCCGGTGCCGCGTCACTCAAGCTCGAGGGCCGCATGAAGGCGCCCGATTACGTGTACTCCATCGTTGATGTGTATCGTCACGAAATTGACGACATGCTATCCGGAACCACCGTTGCCAAGGACGAGGAAGCCGCCCGCCAGCGCCAGCTCAAGCGCTGCTTCAACCGCGACTTTACGCACGCCTATCAGGACGGCACCTCGGGCGACGAAATGATGAGTTACGAGCGTTCCAACAACCGCGGCCAGATCGTGGGCACGGTGCTGGGCAGCCGCCCGGCCAACCGCGATGTGCGCGGCCTCAAGCCCGACGACCGCCGTCGCCGCGCCGCCATCGCCCGCATTGAGCTGTTTGAGCCCGTGGGCAAGGGCGACCTCCTGGAGCTTCGCCACGATAACGAGTTTGACCAGTTCCTGACCACCATTGCCGCCGATGATGCCGCCGCCGGTAATGTTATCGAGTGCCGCGTGCCCCGCAGCATGCCCGAGGGCTGCCGCGTCCGCGTGATTCGCAGTCAGCGTGCCATCGACGCCGCCGGCGCCGCGCTCAAGCGCGATGTGCTGCGCCGCCGCGCCGTAGATGTGTCCGTCGTGGCGCGTCTGGGCAAGCCGTTTACCGTTACGCTCACCTGCTGCGACGACCCCGCGCTCACTGCCACCGCCACCGGCTTTACCGTCGAGGCTGCCAAGACCCGCGCCGTCGAGGCGGCAGACCTGGTTGAGCATGTGGGCCGCATGGGTTCCTCGCCCTTTGAGGCAGCGAGCTTTGACGTTTCGCTCGACGCCGGCTGCGGCATGGGCTTCTCCGCCGTTCACAAGGTGCGCGCCGCCGCTTGCAAGGCGCTGGAAGAGGCCATTCTGGCGCCGTACGAGGAGCGCGCGAAAACGCTCGAGATTCCGGTGCTCGACAAATGTACGCGCGCTATGCCCGAGCATTACCGCGATGAGCCGCAGATCTGCGCCGCCGTCACCACGCTCGAAGCCGCCGAGGCAGCTCGCGCCGAGGGCGCCACGCGCATCTACATGACCACCGATGTGCTCGATGCGGCCGAGCTCTCCCCCGCCGATGCGTTTGAGCAGGGCATCGTGCCCATACTCGACGAGGTCTGCCGCGCCGTCGACCACGAGCGCGTTGACCCGTGGGTTGTTGCCGGTGCCACGGTCGCCATTGGCAACATCTCCGAGCTTGCCCTGGCCGCGCAGGCCGGCGCCACGGCCGAGATTCGCTCTTGCCTGCCGGTGCACAACACGCCCTGCATGGAGGCACTTGCCGAGCGCGGAGCCGGTGCGTTTTGGCTCTCGCCCGAAATCACGCTCGACGAGATTGTCTCGCTTGGCACCTCCGCGCCCGCAGCCCTGGGCATCACCGTTTTCGGCCGCCCGCGCGTTATGACAAGCGAGCATTGCATTCTGCAGGTTGCCAACGGCTGCATCCACGATTGTGCCAACTGCCGCCTGCGTGCCCGCAAGCTCTCGCTCAAGAATATCGACGGAAAGGTCATGCCCGTCCGCACCGACATCCACGGTCGCTCTCGCCTGTACGACGCCTACCCCATCGACCTCACGCCGCAGGTTCCTCAGCTGCTCGATGCCGGCGTGCGTCGCCTCATGGTGGACGGAACGCTGCTCGAGACGGATGAGGTGGGCCGTGCCGTCGCCCGTGTCCGTCGTGCCGTCGAAGCAGCGCGGGCCGGCCGCAAGCCCGCCGCCCGTCTACGCGGGGCGACCTCGGGCTGCATGTTTGTGGGAATCAGCTAACCGAAAGGCTTACACGTGAACGAAGAACCTCAAGTCCTCTACTGCGACGCCTGGCTCATGGCCATCGACAAGCCCGCTGGCATGATCGTCCACGGCGACGGCACCGGCGAGCGCACGCTCACCGACTACGCCAGCGACCTGCTGCTGGCGATGGGCGACGGCTTTGCCGCGACCGACATGCAGCCGCTCAACCGCCTAGACCGCGACACCACCGGCGTGGTGCTGTTCTCGCTCGACAAGCAGACGCAGCCCGCCTTTGACCAGATGGTGATCGACCACGCTTTCGAAAAGCACTACCTGGCGCTCGCCGAGGGCAAAATCGACTGGAACGAAAAGCTCATCGACAAGCCCATCGCCCGCGACCGTCACGACAGTCGCAAGATGCGCGTCGGTGCTAGCGGCAAGCCGTCTCAAACGCGCGTGAAGGTACTCAAGCGCCTTAAGAGCCGTCGTGGCCTGCCCACGCGCTCGTATATCGATGTCGAGCTGCTTACCGGCCGCAAGCACCAAATCCGCGTGCATCTGGCGAGCGAGCGTCATCCCCTGGTTGGCGACGACCTGTACGGCACGCCGCGTCCTTGCGGCCTGATGCTCCACGCCCACAGCGTGTCCTTCACGCATCCCGTAACCGGTGAGCACATCCACATCGAAGCCCCCTGCCCCTGGGAGCCCTAAAACCTGCCAAAAAAAGGCAGGCACCTTTGTGGTGGCTTTGCCGCAATGGCTCAGCCGCGGTCCCAAAACGTCTCGATCTGTAACAGTTAGAACCCATTTTCCGGTCTATCCGTTACAGATCGAGACATTCGAATCCCCCTCAAGGGAAAATCTCAATCTGTAACAATAACTCGTCAAAATCGGTCCCAGATGTTACAGATCGAGACAAAGGGACGGCAAGGTTCGGAAGTATCTCAATCTGTAACACCTAGCCCACTTTTAACGGTCTAGTTGTTACAGATTTAGACAAAACGGCAGACAACAAAAGCGGCATCGCCCATCGAGGGTGTTGCCGCTTTTCTATTGAGGAACCTAAATGGTTTTGACCTTGCCCTGTCGCTAGACCGTGATGACGTTGTCCATCGACTGGTACTTGGCTGGCACCTCACCCGCGGTAATAATCGTTGCGTCGCGGAAGTCCGCGAACTTGACGGGCGCCACCATACCAAATTTACTGGCGTCCGAGATTACGAAGCGTTTAGCGGTATGACGCATCGAGATACGCTTGACCTGCGCCTCCTCGATATCGGGCGTCGTAAAGCCTTGCTCGGCGGCAATGCCGTTGGAACCCCAAAAACCGCAGTTAAAGTTGTAGCGGTCCAGGGTTGCCAGGGCATCGGGACCAACGAGCGCCTCAGTCTCGGGCTTGAGCTCGCCGCCCAGCACCACGGTGCGCATGCCGCGCAGGGCAAGATGCTGAGCATGGAGCACAGAATCGGTCACATAGGTGACGCCCTCGAGATGCGGAAGATGCTCGATGAGCCTGAGCGTCGTCGAGCCCGAATCGATATACACGAAGCTATCGGGCTCCACGAGAGCCGCGGCACGGGCGCAGATGCGCTCCTTGTCGTCGTTGTGGAGGTCGCTGCGCTCGCTGATCGTCAGGTCGCGCGTTACGTGCGCGCGCTCAAGGCTCGTGGCGCCTCCATGCACTTTGGCAATGCGGTGCGCGCGATCAAGCGTCTGCAAGTCACGTCGAATGGTAGACGGCGTCACGCCCAGGGCCTCGGCAAGCTCCGGCACGGTAACCGAGCCAGCCTGCTGTACCATCGAAACGATTGCGTTGAGCCTATCTTCCGCAAGCATCTCTTACTCCTCCTCGGGGTACACAACTCCCCAATCAGCGCGGAGCTTGGTCATGAGCTCCATAACATCAGAAGCATAGCCCAGAAGCTCGTGCTTCGAATCGTCACCGACAACGGCCTTCTCCAGATCGGCCATCTCATAGCACAGGGCATAGGCCTCGATACCAGCGTGGACTTCCTCGCGGTGACCGTCTGCAGTCCACACGATGGTCGCGTGATCGGCGCGCGGATACTCGTTGACCTCGATATAGCACTTATCGAAGCTGATGACCGAACGCTTGGGCTGCTTGGAGTGGAGCGTAAGGCTCACAACGCCCAGCTGCTGCTCGGCGTTACGGCAGACGATGCCGCCCGCGACGTCGACACCGGTCTCGCAGGTGTTGCCCAGAGACACGACCTCGGTGGGCTGGCTGGCCATAAACAGGCGCATGACGGAAAGCGCATACACGCCAATGTCGAGCATGGCACCGCCGGCAAGATTACGGTTGTAGAAGCGGTTGGTCAGGTCGCCGTACTCTTTGAAGCTGCCAAAGTTGAGCTGGGCAAGGTTCATGCGGCCAAAGTCGCCCGCATCCATGCGGCGACGCAGCTCCTGATACAGGGGCATGTGGAGCACCGTGGTGGCGTCCATAAGGACCACGTTGTGCTCGTCGGCGATAGCGCGGGCCTCGTCGAGCTCGGCGGAGTTGAGCGTAATGGCCTTCTCGCAGAGCACGTGCTTACCAGCGGCCAGCGCGGCGCGCAGATAAGTGATGTGCGTGTTGTGCGGCGTGGTGATGTAAACGGCATCAATGTCCGGGTCGGCGTAGAGATCGTCGACGGTGTCGTAAACCTTCTCGACACCATACTGCTCCGCAAAAGCCTGAGCTTTGGACACCGTGCGGTTGGCAACGCCCGCGAGCTTGCGGCCGGCAAGGGCGAGGGACTGAGCCATCTGGTTGGCGATAACGCCGCAACCGATCACGGCCCAACGGAGCTCGGGAGCCGTAAAGATGTCGTTAGAGAACGGCTTGTCCTGAACCGAAGTGAACGCAGCCTTTGCGGCCGCCGCAGCATCGAGCGGAGCCTGTTTGGAATCTGCCATGAGTGCCTCCTGTGTCATGGAACGTCTTTCATTTCTGACGGCTCTATATTCGCACAAATACGCGTGTATGTGCGTACTTCTGCGCGTATTACCGCCAAACGGTCATTATTCAACCGTAAACGGCGCATTTCTGCGCACGTTCACGCAATCCTGCGCAGTCAAGTACGCAGAATTGCGCACCAAGTGATCCCCAGAAGAAAACGAACGTAACGAATCATCTGACCACAAAGGACTGTCCCAAACTGCCGGCAGGAAAGGAACGTCCCAGGATGCCGGCACATGGGGACGTTCCTTTCCTGCCGCATTCATCCGATTGCCACGCATTACCACAGACCTCACCTAAGTTGCGGTGAAATAGGGATTGTTTGGCCCTCTAGAGCCCCTCATCAGTCCCTATTTCACCGCAACTTAGCACAAGGCTGTCCCAAATGACTAGCCGTTTAAGAACGTCCTCAACGGCCACTCATTTAAGTCTGTCCCCAATGAGTGGGGATAGAAAAAGGCCCGGGTGCCGTGGCATCCGGGCCTTTGCTAGCAACTTGATGTTGCGGGCAGCTTAGAACTTGTGGCCGCACTTCTTGCAGACGCGCAGCTTGTTCTTGCCGTCCTTCTCGTGACCGACGCGGGTAACCTTACCGCACTCGGGGCAGACGAGATTGACGTTGGAGGCGTCGATGGGAGCCTCCTGCGAAACAATGCCGCCCTGCTGGTTGGCAGCGTTGGGCTTGACGGCCTTCTTGACGACCGAAACGCCCTCGACAACGACCTTGTTCTCGGCGGGGAGAGCACGCAGGACAACGCCCTGCTTGCCGCGATCCTTACCAGAGAGAACCTGGACCTTATCGCCCTTCTTGATATACATATATCTCCCCTAACTACAGGGTCTCGGGAGCGAGCGAGACGATCTTCATGTACTTCTTGTCACGAAGCTCGCGAGCGACAGGCCCGAAGATACGGGTGCCGACCGGCGAACCATCGTTGTTGATGACAACGCAGGCGTTCTCATCAAAGCGAATGTAGGAGCCATCCTTGCGGCGGATCTCCTTAACGGTGCGAACGACGACGCAACGGACAACGTCCTTCTTCTTGACGTTGGCGCCAGGGGTAGCCTCCTGGACAGCACCGATGAACACATCGCCGATGCCTGCATAACGACGCTTGGAACCGCCAAGCACCTTGATGCAGCGAATCTTGCGAGCGCCGGAGTTGTCGGCGACGTTCAGCATGGTTTGCATCTGAATCATGGTAGATGTTCCTCCGAACTAAGAACCGAAGAGAGGTGCGCAGCCTTTATACGGCCCGTGGTATGCAAGCCAGGCATACGCACATCTTCGGAAACGTACAAGTCGTAAGAGCGACTGCTTATTTAGCGCGCTCGACGACCTCGATGAGGCGCCAACGCTTCATCTTGGACATAGGACGGGTCTCCATAACGCGGACGGTATCGCCCACGCCAGCCGTGCACTCCTCGTCGTGAGCGTGCAGCTTCTTGGAGCTGGTCATCATCTTGCCGTACTTGGGGTGACGCTTGCGCTCGGTGATGGTGACAACAATGGTCTTGGCACCGGAGACGGAGGTAACGACACCCGTACGGACCTTACGCGAGTTACGCGAATCAGTCATGTTCTCTCCTTAGGTCCTACTCGGCGACAGCGGACTTCTCCGCTGCGATCTCGCGGGCGCGCTGCTCCGTGAGGACGCGAGCGATGTCCTTCTTCACGGTGTTGACGCGAGCGGTGTTGTCCAGCTGGCTGGTGGCCATCTGGAAACGAAGGTTAAAGAGCTCGGCGCGCATTTCCTTCAGCTTCTCAACGAGCTGAGCGTCCGAGAGCTCACGAATCTCTGCGGGCTTCATTAGTTCTCCTCCTTGGCGGCGGCGGCGTCCTCAGCAGCCCACTTGGCCTCGAGAGCGGCCTCCTCAGCCATCTCCTTCTCGATGCGCTGCTCAGCGTTCTTGGCAGCAACAATCTTGGTCTTGATGGGGAGCTTGTGCTGCGCAAGACGCAGAGCCTCGCGAGCGACCTCCTCGGGAACACCCTTGACCTCGAACATGATGCGGCCGGGCTTGACGACGGCCACCCACTCCTCGGGGTTACCCTTACCAGAACCCATGCGAGTCTCGGCAGGCTTCTTGGTGATGGGCTTATCGGGGAAGATCGTGATGTAGACACGACCGCCACGCTTCATGTAGCGGGTCATGGCAATACGAGCGGCCTCGATCTGACGGTTGGTGATCCAATGGGCCTCGAGAGCCTGGATACCAAACTCGCCGAAATGCAGCTCGGTATTACCCTTGGCCTGGCCCTTCATGGAGCCACGCTGCACCTTGCGGTGAAGAATACGCTTAGGGGCAAGCACTACTGACCCCTCCTCTCGGAGTTACGACGACGAGGACGGGAAGAGCCCTCGAGTGCAGGGTTGGGAACAGGCTGGCCCGGGAGCTTCTCGCCCAGGTAGATCCAGACCTTCACGCCGCAAGCGCCCATGGTGGTGCTGGCGACAGCCGTGCCGTAGTCGATCTTGGCACGGAGGGTGTGCAGAGGCACGCGACCCTCGCGGTACCACTCACGACGGCCCATCTCGGCACCGCCGAGACGACCGGAGCACTGGATACGGATGCCCTTAGCGCCGGCCTTGCGGGCAGACTGGACAGCCTTGCGCATAGCGCGACGGAAGGCAACGCGGCCCTCGAGCTGCTCGGCGATAGACTGAGCAACGAGGTTGGCGTCGAGCTCGGGGCGCTTGATCTCGACAACGTCGACGGAGAGCTGGCCCTTGGAGACGCCAGCGACCTTCTCGAGCTCGGTGCGGAGGGTATCGATCTCGGCACCCTTCTTACCGATGACAACGCCGGGGCGAGCGGTGAGGATGATGACCTTCACCTTGTCGCCAGCGCGCTCGATCTCGACGCGGGAGACAGCTGCGCGGGAAAGACGCTTCTCGAGGTACTTGCGGATCTCGAGATCGTTACCGAGGGTCTTAGCGTAATCCTTCTCTGCGAACCAGCGGGAGCGCCAGTTCTCGGTGATGCCAAGACGGAAGCCGGTGGGGTAGACTTTCTGACCCATACAGCTTTACGCCTCCTTTCGAGGAGCAACGACGACGGTGATGTGGGAAGTACGCTTCAGAATGCGAGAAGCGGAACCCTTGGCGCGGGGACGGATGCGCTTAAGCGTCGGACCCTCGTCAACATAGGCAGCGGCGACAACCAGGTTGTCGGCACGCAGACCGTTGTTGTTCTCGGCGTTCGCAACGGCGGAACGGAGAACCTTCTCGACATCCACGGCGACGGCGCGGTCGCAGAAGTGGAGGATGTCGAAGGCCTGAGCAACAGGCTTGCGGCGGATCAGATCGACCACCAGGCGGGCCTTGCTGGGGGAAACACGCACGTACTTAGCGACGGCGCGAACCTCGGTGGCCTCAGTTTCAATAGACTTAGTTGCCATTTACGGTTAACCCCCTATTTGGCCTTGTGGCCACGGAACGTACGAGTCGGCGCGAACTCGCCGAGCTTGTGACCAACCATGGACTCGGTAACATACACGGGCACATGCTTGCGGCCGTCGTGGACGGCGATGGTGTGACCAACCATCTCGGGGAAGATGGTGGACGCGCGGGACCAGGTCTTCACGACGTCCTTCTTGCCAGCCTCGTTCATCGCGGTGATACGCGAGAGAAGGCGAGTCTCCACGAACGGGCCCTTTTTGAGACTTCTGCTCATAAGTGCTTTCTCCTAAAACTCGGTATCCGAAATTACTTCTTACGGCGACGAATGATGTGCTGGTTCGAGACCTTCTTCTTCTTGCGCGTACGAAGGCCCTTCGTCGGCTTACCCCAGGGGGTAACAGAGGGACGACCAGAGGTGTGGTTCTTGCCCTCGCCACCGCCGTGCGGGTGGTCGACAGGGTTCATGACGGTACCGCGGACGGTCGGGCGCACGTTCATGTGACGCTTACGGCCGGCCTTGCCGATGACGATGTTGGAGTGATCGGCGTTGCCGACCTCACCGACGGTGGCGCGGCAGGTAACGAGGATGCGGCGCATCTCGGAGGAAGGCATACGGACGATAGCGTACTTGCCCTCCTTACCCATCAGCTGGCAGGAGTTACCGGCGGAACGGGCGATAGCAGCGCCCTTGCCCGGCTGGAACTCGACGGCGTGGATGAGCGTACCGACGGGGATGTCGGCGAGGGGCAGAGCGTTGCCCGGCTTGATGTCGGCGTCAGAACCGGACATGATGGTCTGACCGACCTCGAGGCCCTTGGGGGCCAGGATGTAGCGCTTCTCACCGTCAGCGTAGTGCAGCAGAGCGATGCGAGCGGAACGGTTCGGATCGTACTCGATCGTGGCAACCTTGGCGGGCACGCCGTCCTTGTTGCGCTTGAAGTCGATCACGCGGTAACGACGCTTCACGCCGCCGCCCTGGTGGCGGGTGGTGATGCGGCCGTTGTTGTTACGACCGGCCTTCTTGGGCAGGGGCTCGAGAAGAGACTTCTCGGGCTTGGTGCAGGTGATCTCGGAGAAGTCGGAGATCGTCTGCCAACGCCTACCAGCGGAGGTCGGCTTAAGGTGCTTTACAGCCATTACAATCCCTTTCAATAGGAATCCGTTAGCCATCGCAGACAGGGATTCGAGGTTCTGCCTCGGGTGCGATGACACCGGACGTATACACGGTTCCGGGCGTGTCCATTTTATACGCCCAAAACCTTGAGCTCCCGCCTCCCCTATTTGGGAGGCATGAGCTCACTCAACAGCAGCGAGTCTTAGGCCTGGTTGCCAAAGACCTCGATGGTGTCGCCCTCGGCCAGCGTGACGATGGCCTTCTTCCAAGAACGGGTCTTGCCGGCGACATAGCGCACACGCTTGGTCTTGGGCTTGACCGTCAGGGTGTTCACGCGAACGACCTTGACGCCGAAGATCTCCTCGACAGCGTCCTTGATCTGATACTTGTTAGCATCCTTGGCGACCTCGAACGTGTACTTGTTCAGCTCCATGCCGGAGAAGGAACGCTCGGACACGATCGGACGGATGATGATCTCGTGGGCGGTCATTTATGCAAGCACCTCCCCGAAGTGAGCGGCGATGTCGGCGGGCATCAGCACGGCGTTGTTGTTGACGAGATCGTAGGTGTTGGCCTCGTCAGCGGTGATGATGAACGTCTTGGGAATGTTGCGGAACGACAGGTAGGCGTTGACGTCCTCATCGCGAACGATGATGGTCAGACGCTTGCCCTCAAGGCCGAGAGCCTTGAGCATGGCGACGGCAGCCTTGGTGGAAGGCTTCTCGAAGCCGTAGTCGTCGACGAGCACGAGCTCGCCATCGGCCAGCTTGGCGGACAGCGCGGAGCGCATAGCCAGCTTGACCTCCTTGTTGTTCATACGCTTAGCGTAGGAACGGGGCTTGGGGGCGAAGACGACGCCACCGTGACGCCACTGGGCAGCACGGATGGAACCCTGGCGGGCACGGCCGGTGCCCTTCTGACGCCAAGGCTTCTTGCCGCCACCGGAAACCTCAGAGCGGCCCTTAGCGGACTGGGTGCCCTGACGCCAAGAGGCCATCTGGCACTTGACGATGTGGTGCATAACGTGGATGTTCGGCTCGATGCCGTACACCTCAGCGGCGAGCTCGGCCTCGGCGACCTTCTTGCCCTCGCTGTTCTTTACTTCAAACTTTGCCATTTAAGTGTTCTCCTTGGTATGACGCTGGGCTAAATGGGCTGGGCCCTTAGGCCATACGGATGGCGACGAGACCATTCTTGGCACCCGGGACAGCGCCCTTGACCAAGATGAGGTTCTGCTCGGCATCGATGCGGACAACGGAAAGGTTCTTGACGGTAACGCGCTCGTTACCCATGTGACCGGCCATCTTGACGCCCTTGAGGACGCGCGCAGGATAGGCGCACTGACCGATAGAACCGGGGTGACGCTGGAAGTGAGAACCATGCGTCATAGGACCGCGGCGCTGACCCCAGCGCTTGATGCGACCCTGGAAGCCCTTACCCTTGGAGGTACCGATGACGTCGACCTTCTCGACATCAGCGAAATCAGCGACGGTGACGACCTCGCCGACCTTGTGCTCCTCGCCGTTCTCGACGCGGACCTCACGAAGGAAGCGGACAGGCTCGACGCCAGCCTTGGCGAAGTGACCAGCCATGGGCTTGTTCACGTTCTTGGCCTTGATGTCGCCGAAACCGATCTGGACGGCGTCATAGCCGTCGGTTGCCTGAGTTTTAACCTGCGAGACAGCGCAGGGGCCAGCCTGGATGACCGTGACGGGAACGACGTTGTCGTCCTCGTCCCAAACCTGGGTCATGCCAATCTTGCGGCCGAGAATCATGCTGATCAAGATATGATCCCAACTCTCGCGTGGTCTTGGGACAATGCGTACACCACCGAGCGTACGCCCCTAGAGGACCACTACTTACACGACGTGCTCCCCAGCCTTGTATTTCGCCCGGACTACCTGACAACCCTATTAAGCAGGCATTTTGTCCAGCCAGAATACTCCCCTGGTTTCACACAGCTGTTTAGTATACACGGCTGCGGGCGTATCCATCGAGATTCATATTTCACTCACATTGTTTACGCAGGTAAAGTGCGTGGCACGTCTCCCGAGCACGGCGAGGGCCGGAGAAATATATTAAGGTCCCTGCTCTACAGTCCTGCGCAAGACGGAGAGCACATTAAGTGCTCTCCTTTGCGTGCGGAACTCGCGATGACCTTAATATATTTCTCCGGCCCTCGCCGTGCTCGGGAGACGACACGCTGATGTCTGCTTAACTCTGCTCGCTCAGGCTAATGACTTTGCTGGGGATCGATGATTTGCCGCAAGGTAAACTTGGATTGAGGCGTATCGCCCTCTTCTCCCGACTTTTCCTCATCGAAATCGAAGATCATGATGGCGCAGTTGGGGAGTTTTGTTGGGAGCTCAAAGTCCTCTGGGACGGCAGCCTTGATGAATTGGCGGCTGGCGCTGCCGTGGCTTACTGCTAGAAGGGTTTCGATACCATCGGCGTCCATGATATTGGTGAGGGTGTCTACCATGCGCTCTTGCAGCGCCTGGCTTCCTTCTCCTCCGAATGGGATTAAGTCCTCGCCTGGATCCCAGACGTCGGTGGGTAGCGCGTCGTGCGGGCCCTCTTCGAAGGTGCCATAGCAGCGCTCGATAATGCCTTCGCAGGGCTCAACGTCAGCGTCTGCGCCGAGAAGCTCGGTTGCGACGAGGCTTGCCGTGGCCATGGCTCGGCCCAAAGGGGAGGAGACCACTTTATCGGGGACGACGCCGTGGGCTTTGAGCCATGCGGCTGCCATCCCGGCTTGCTGACGGCCTAAGTCGGTGAGCGGTGAATCGCAGCGACCCTGGACCAGCTTTTTGACGTTGAACTCCGTCTGACCGTGGCGGAGTAGATACAGCTTCTTCATGCTCTCCCCTTCTGCATAACCTGCTTTGCCGGCACAGCCTTACTCGTGGGTATGCCCTACGTAGTCTTCGTCGATCGTAATCTTGGCAATCGACTTGGGGTATTCCGACTCGACCCGTTTCGCCAACTCGTGCTTTAGGTCCTCGGCGCTCATTCGCAGATCCGAGGGTCGCACGCAGTCAAAGATCACGTTGGTGTGCGTAGGACCCGGCACACAGCGTAGGTCATGAATCGAGAGGCGGCTATCGATCTCCTGGGCCATGGCGTGAATGCGCAAGCGCATGCTCGCCAGCTTGGGGTCATCGGTCACGATGGGATCGTAGTGAAGCGTAACGATCATGCCGTCTTCGTCCCTAAACGACTGCTCGATGTTATCGAGCGTGTCGTGACTTTCCAACGGGCTGTCCTCGGCCGCCATCTCGGCATGCGCACTTGCAAACTTCCTGCCCGGGCCGTAGTCGTGAACCATCAAATCGTGAACGCCCAAAACGCCGGGATAGCTCATGATCTTGTCTCGAATGTGCTTGACCAGCTTAGGATCGGGCGACTGGCCCAAAAGCGGGCTCACCGTATCCTGGATGAGCTCAAAACCGCTCCAGCCAATATAGGCGCCAACGGCAAGGCCGACCCATGCGTCAAGATTGATGTGCGTCACCTGCGAAACAATTGCGCACGCCAACACGGCGCCTGTGGCAAGGACATCGTTCTTGGAATCCTGCGCGGTCGCATGCAGCGTCTCGGACTCAATGCGATCGCCGAGCTTTTGGTTGAGGGCCGCCATCCACAGCTTTACGACCATCGAAAGCGCCAGGACTGCCACCAGGGCAAGCGAGAACTCGACAGGTTCGGGGTGGATGATGCGCTCAAACGAGGACTTCACCAGCTCAACGCCGATCAGCAGCACGAGCGCCGCCACGACCAGACCCGAGAGATACTCGTAGCGGCCATGTCCGTAAGGATGCTCGGGGTCCGCCGGCTTGCTCGCCAGCTTAAAGCCCAGCACGCTCACGATATTCGAGCTGGCATCGGACAGGTTGTTCATGGCATCCGCCACAATCGAAACCGATCCCGACAGCACACCAATTGCGCCCTTCGCAGCACAAAGCGCAACATTAGCGAGAATACACACCATGCCCGTCAACGTGCCCACGCGCGCACGGTCGCCCTGCGCACGACGAACGATCCACTCGACCATCTTCATCAGCCCCCACGGTACTGCCTATATATATCTATTGCTCAAACGGATTGTAGTGTAGCCACTTTGTCCTTCAGATACAAAAAAGGCCACAACCCACACGGGCCACGGCCTTGGAATATGGCAAAGGAATCGTCCTTGTGTCGCACAGGTTTACGCGCTTACTTCGGCCACGCTCTTCGAGGTTTCGGGTGAATCGGCTCCGTCCCCCGTCGTCTGTCCCTTCGCCGGCACCACGCCAAAGCAGTAGCTCGGCGCCGCAGACACCGCAAATGCCATACCGCCGGCAGCGCAGCACCACAGCAGGTTCGAGATGCCGCCCGTGGCAAAGCCAATGACCATAAGGACATTCGTCATGCCGATGGTATAGGCCGTAACGTGGCCCACGGCCGCAACAAGGCCTCCGACGGCGCCGCCAATGGCCATGCACGTCAGGCACCTGCCATATTTAAAGCCGCAACCGTACAGCGCCGGCTCGCTTACGCCGCCAAGAACACCCGAGATTGAATAGCCCAGCATGAGCGCCTTCTCGTCCTTATCCGCAACGCGAAGCGACGCGCCAAAGGGCATGCCCCAAACGGCGAACGTTGCCATCGTCGCGGCGATCAGGATGCACGAATCCGTTCCCACACTCATAAACTGCGCATAGGCGAGCGATAGGACAACGTTGCTGACGCCGGCGATCTTTAGGAACTCCCAGCCCGCAGCAAGCCCCATGAGCGTGAGCAGCGACACGATGCCACCGGAATTGCCAAGCATAAACATAAGCTGGCCCAACAGCATGCCCAGATAGCTGCCCGCCGGCGCCGTAATACACAGCGAAACCGGAACCATGACAAGCATGGTCGCAAACGGAACGAACGAAAACGCCACGGCCTTAGGGATAACGCGCTTAAAGAAACACTCCACTCGCCATAGCACGGGCACCGAGATGAGAACCGGAATAACAGTCGTCGTGTAATCGTTGACCGGCGCAGGAAGCAGACCATACACGGAAGTCATCGATGCCTCCGTCGTCGATGCGGCATCGACAAGCTTGAGTAAATCGGGTGCAATCAATACGCCGCCCAGCATCATGCCCAGCTGCTCCGAGCAACCGAGCTGGCGGGCGGCCGCCCAACCAAGATAAATGGGCAAAAAGTAGTAGCCGGCGTTATAGAGCCAACTGTAGAACAGGCGATAGATATCGGAATCGGCAGACCACAGGCCCAGCATGCCTTCGCCCATAATGACAGCGACGGTGCGGAACAACGCCGCGCAGACAATAAACGGCAGCGCCGACATCATGCTTTTGGACAGATAGTCCACCACGGCCATGGCGTTTGATGAAACCGACGTTGTAAACGAGGTGTTAGAAACTTGTAGCATGGAACGCCTTTCCCAATATGACATGCGGGCTGTCCCTTTGTCACATCGTGCGGTATCGACCGATTGCGCGGTACTTTTCGTAGCGGAGGTTTGTGAGGGTCGCGTCGTCGAGCTGCCCAAGCGTATCGAAAGCATCAAATGCCGAGGACATGACGGCACCGGCGATCTCCTCATGCGACAGGCCCTTATCGTCAACAATGCCGTCGATGATGCCGAGCGCCAGCAGATCGGGGGCCGTGAGCTTAAGCGCCTCGGCGGCCTCATCCGCACGCTCGGTATCCTTCCACAGGATCGACGCACAGGCCTCGGGGCTCACGACCGAATAGGCCGAGCTCGAGAGCATCAGGATGCGGTCGGCCACGGACAGCGCCAGCGCGCCACCAGAGCCGCCCTCGCCTGTCACCACCGAGACAATCGGCGTCTTAAGGCCGCTCATCTCCATGAGGTTCTGGGCAATCGCCTCACCCTGGCCGCGTTCCTCGGCACCGATGCCGCAAAACGCGCCCGAAGTATCGACCAGGCACAGAACCGGTCGACCAAACTTTTCGGCCTGGCGCATCAGGCGACGCGCTTTGCGGTAGCCCTCGGGATGTGCCATACCAAAGTTGCGACGCATGCGCTCTTTGGTCGTGGTGCCGCGCTCGATGGCGATGACCGTTACGGGGCGTCCGTCTTTCCAGCCAATGCCAGCCACCACAGCAGCGTCGTCGCCAAAGTAGCGGTCGCCGTGCAGCTCCACAAATCCATCCAGGCCCAGCGAGATCATCTCGCCTGCCGTGGCGCGATCTGCCGAGCGGGTCTGCTTGACAATCTCGAGCGCGGTTTTTGGTGCGGCCGAGCGCTTGAACAAGTGTCCCAGCTTTTTGCCGCGGCGACCCGTATGCACGATCTCATGCGGTGCCCCCAGGCCGGGCGCGTGCCCTTCGTGCAGCGCCAGCAGCTCGCCTACCGTGAGCGCAATCTCGCCACGCGGAACAACGGCATCGCAAAAGCCGTGCTCCAGCAAAAACTCGGAGCGCTGGAATCCCTTGGGCAGGCGCTTGTGCATGTTCTGCTCGATCACGCGCGGGCCGGCAAATGCCGTCAGGGCATCGGGCTCGGCCAGGATAATATCGCCCTCCATGGCAAAGCTCGCGGTTACGCCTCCGGTCGTGGGGTCAGTGAGCACCGTGATATACAGGCCGCCCGCCTCGCTATGGCGCCTAACCGCCGCAGAAATCTTGGCCATCTGCATGAGCGAGGTCACGCCCTCCTGCATGCGGGCGCCACCCGATACGGTAAAGCCAACGACCGGCAGTCCCAGCTCGGTCGCACGCTCAAATGTGCGGCAGATCTTCTCGCCCACCACGGAACCCATCGAGCCCATCATAAAGTTGGCGTCCATAAAGAAGAGCGCCGTATCGCAACCGCAGATTTTGCCCTTGCCGCACACAACGGCATCGCGCTCGCCCGAACGTTCGCTCACGCTCTTGAGCTTGTCGGCATAGCCGGGAAACGAAAGGAAGTCCTCCGGCGCCAGACTGGCATCCCATTCCTCAAACGTGCCCTCGTCAATCGTCATGCGCATGCGGTCGCGCCCGCTCACGCGAAAGTGTTTGCCGCAACGAGGGCAGACCTCGAGGTTGTCGTGCAGGCGCGCCTCATCGATCACGCGGCGGCACTCCGGGCACTTGATAAACACGTGGCGCGCGGGAAACTCGGCGCACGACTCGGTCATCGGTCCCTCGAGGACGTTGACCGTCTTCGCTTTTCTATTCATCAGCATAGAGATGCCCCATCAGATCGGTGTGATACATGCCCGACAAGAACTCGTCGTTTGCCAGCACGTCGAGCTGAAGCTCGCTGTTTTCGCTCACGCCCTCAATCACGAGCTCGCCCAGGGCCGAGCGCATCTTGCGAATGGCGCCGTCACGCGTGGGCGCACACACGATGAGCTTGCCAAGCATGGAGTCGTAGTACGGCGGAACTTTAGCACCGGTAAACATGGCGGAATCCCAGCGCACGCGCGGACCACCCGGCACACGCAACGCGGTGACCGTTCCGCATGACGGCAGAAAGTCCGGCGTTTCGGCATTGATGCGGCACTCCATGGCGTGGTTGCGGACCGGCATGTCCTCCTGCTCAAAGGGCAGAGGCTGGCCGGCTGCCACGCGCAGCTGCCACTTGACCAAGTCGGTATCGGTCACAAACTCCGTAACCGGATGCTCCACCTGCAAGCGCGTGTTCATTTCCATAAAGTAGAAATTGCCGTCGTCCGAATACAAGAACTCGATGGTACCGGCTCCTTCGTAGCCGACGGCACGAGCCAGGTCACGCGCTGCCTTGTGCATGCGAGCACGAATGTCGTCGTGTCCGTCGAGGCACGGCGCGGGGCTCTCCTCGATTAGCTTTTGGTTGCGCCGCTGCACCGAGCACTCGCGCTCGCCGAGCGAAAACACATGGCCCTGCTTATCGGCCATAATCTGTACCTCAACGTGATGCGCCGGCGCGACGAACTTCTCCATGTAGCACTCGCCGTCGCCAAAAACGGCCTCGCCCTCGGCGCGTGCTTCAATAAAGGCCTTTGCCGCATCTTCCACGCGCTCGACCTTACGAATACCGCGACCGCCGCCGCCCGCACGCGCCTTAATAAGCACGGGGCAGCCAATGCGCTCAGCCTCGGCCGTTGCCTCCTCGGGACTTTTGAGCAAATCGCAGCCCGGCACGATGGGCACGCCCGCCGCGGCAGCCGTTCGACGTGCGGCGTCCTTGTCGCCCATGCTGTCGATCACCTTGGCCGAAGGACCAACAAACGCCAGGCCATACTTGTCGCAGTCGCGCACGAAGCTCGCCTTCTCGGAGAAAAAGCCATAGCCGGGATGAATTGCCTTAGCTCCCGACTTTACGGCACAGGTGAGCACAGCATCGTCGTTGAGGTAGCTCTCGGCAAGACGCGGACCGCCGATGCAATACGCCTCGTCGGCAAGCTGCACGTGCAGCGCGTCCGCATCGGCCGTGGAATAAACGGCGACGGTCTTGATGCCCATATCGCGGCACGCGCGGATAACACGGACCGCGACTTCGCCGCGGTTGGCGATGAGCACTTTGTCGAACATGAAGCCTTCCTTAACTTTCGTGCATGAGTGCAAAAGACATATCGGCGCGGCAGCAAACCTCACCGTTGACGCTCGCAGTACCCGTCGCAAAGCGGAACGGCCCGCGCGCACGCGTGATGGTGCACACCAGATCAACCGTGTCGCCCGGGCGCACCGGACGCTTAAAGCGCACCTTGTCCAGACTCGTGTAGAACGGCGTCGCGCCGCGCGCTTCCTCATCGCCCATCAGCAGCACGCAACAGTTTTGGGCGAGCATCTCGCACTGAATCACGCCGGGGACCACCGGGTTTCCCGGAAAATGCCCCTGCAAAAAGTACTCGTCGCCCGTAATCGTGATCTTGCCGTGGGCCTCGTCGCCCACCAGCTCGGCCTCGTCGAGCAAAAGCATCGGTTCGCGATGCGGCAACAGTTCCTTAAGCTCTTCTTTGTTCATGGATATCACCTATCCGATCCTCATGAGGCAGCTGCCAAACTCCACGAGGTCGCCGTCGGCCACGCAGATCTCGAGCACCTCGCCGTCTGCCTCTGCCGTTACCTCGTTGAGAACCTTCATGGCCTCGATGATGCAGAGCGTCTCGCCGGCCTTGACCTTAGAGCCCACGTGCACAAACGGCTCGTCGCCCGGCGCCGGGGCAGCATAGAAAACGCCGACCATGGGAGCGGTCACCTCGGTGCCCTTGGGCTCCGGTGCGGCGGCAGGTGTCTGCGCGGCGGGCTCCGGTGCGGCAGGCGCGACTGTGGGAGCTGCAACTGGAGCGGCCATAGCGCTCGGCATGGGCATGGGCACGGCAACCGGCTGTGCGGCGCTCGCGCGCTCGAGTTCGACCGCGGTGCCATCGGGCTCCTCAACGCGTACGCGCGTGAGGCCGCGGTCCTCCATAACATCGGCTATCTCGGCAAGTCTTTTGGAATCCATGCTCTAGCTCCTCGTATATCTACGCAGCGCGATGGCGGCGTTGTGTCCGCCAAAGCCCAGGTTGGTCGAAAGCGCCCAGGTAAGGTCGGCGCGAACCGCGCGATTGGGCGTGTAGTCAAGATCGCAGGCGGGATCGGGCGTGTGGTAGTTAATGGTCGGCGGCACCACGCCTTGTTCGAGCGCCATGGCGCAGGCCATGACCTCGATGGCGCCCGTGGCACCGATCATGTGGCCGGTCATCGACTTTGTCGACGAGACGTGCGCGGCGCGCGCCGCGTCCTCGCCGAGTGCACGCTTAATGCCCGCCGTCTCGGACGAATCGTTAAGCTTGGTCGAGGTGCCGTGGGCATTGATGTAGAGACCCTCGGAAGGCTTGACGTCGCCCTCGGTCACCGCCAGCGATATCGCGCGGGCAATGCCAGCAGCCTCGGGATCAGGGCTCGTGATGTGATAGGCATCATCGGTGTTGCCGTAGCCCACGATCTCGGCATAAATGTGCGCACCGCGCGCCTGCGCATGTTCCATGCTCTCGAGCACGAGCACGCAGGCGCCCTCGCCCATCACAAAGCCGTCGCGGTCTGCATCGAACGGGCGGCAAGCCGTCGCGGGATCGGGGTTGGTGGTCAATGCGCGGCAGGACGTAAAGCCCGCAACGGCATCGGGGATAATGGCCGCCTCGGCGCCGCCCGCGAGAATCGCGTCGGCATAGCCGTGCTTGATGGCGCGGAACGCCTCGCCCACCGCATGGGCCGAGGTCGCGCACGCGGTCACCACGGGCAGGGTCGGGCCCTTTGCCTTGTGGCGGATCGCGATATTGCCCGATGCCATGTTGGGGATCATCATCGCGATCATATAGGGCGATGCGCGGCGGGGCCCACGGTCGGCAATCGTATGGACGTTGTCGACGAGTGTCTGCATGCCGCCCACACCCGAGCCCACGTAGACGCCCAGGCGCTCGCGATCGACGGCGCCTTCGATATCAAAGCCTGCATCGTGCATGGCCTCGTCCGAAGCCGCCAGTGCAAACTGAACGCAGGGGTCCAGGTGCTTGGCGTCGCGCTTGCCAAAGTACTCGTTGCCGTCAAAGCCCTTGACCTCGGCCGCCACCTTGACGGTAAACGCATCGGTATCGAAGTGCGTGATCGGGCCGATGCCGCACGTGCCGGCGCACATGGCCGCCCAGGTGGCAAGCGCCGTGTTGCCGAGCGGCGATACGGCACCTATGCCGGTGATTGCAACTCTCTGTTCCATCATGGTCTCCTCATCCAAGCCGTTCTTCGGCCCTGGTTTCTACATCGCCATTCCGCCGTCGACACGCACGACCTCACCCGTAATGTAGGCAGCCGCATCGCTCGCCAAAAAGCGCACCACGCCGGCCACCTCCTCGGGGCACGCCATGCGCTTAAGGGGAATCTGTTCCTCGGTTGCCGCACGCACCTTTTCCGAGAGCTTTGCCGTCATATCTGTCTCGACAAACCCGGGGGCGACCGCGTTCACTCGTACGCCGCGGGGCGCAAGCTCGCGCGCAACTGCCTTGGTCAGACCGATGACGCCCGCCTTGGAGGCGGCGTAGTTGGCCTGCCCGGCATTGCCCATCAGGCCCACAACCGAGCTCATGTTGATGACGCAACCGCCGCGCTTGCGCATAAAGGTCTTGGTGAGCGCGCGCGTCGTATTGAACGTGCCCTTGAGATTGACATCGAGCACGCGGTCGAAGGCATCGTCACCCATACGCATGAGCAGGCCGTCGCGCGTGATGCCGGCGTTGTTGACGAGCGCCCAAATGGAGCCAAAGTCGTTGAGGACCGTCTCCACGCAAGTGTTGACGGCAGCGGGGTCGGCCACGTCGCATTGATATGCGCGCGCCGTGGCGCCAGCCGCCTCACAGGCTTCGCACGTCTCGCGCGCCGCATCTGCGCTACCGGCATAGACGACGGCGATATCAAAGCCGTCCTCCGCCAGGCCCACGGCACAAGCGCGACCGATGCCGCGCGAGCCGCCCGTGACAAGCGCCACGCGACGTGAGTCGTTGCGCTCGAGCGCGCCGTTGTTCAAGTTGCCCATGTCATTCCTTTCGGGTTACAGCCCTGTGAACTATGCGAGCTCGTCGGCAATAGCTGCGACCTGCTCGACCGTTTCGCACGAATACACACGAACGTCGCTCAGAGTACGCTTGACCAGGCCCGACAGAGTTTTGCCGGGGCCGACCTCAATAAACGTGTCGATGCCTTGATCCTGCAGAGCATGCAGCGTGTCGACCCAGCGCACGGCATGACTCACCTGGTTGGCCAGCACCTCCGATGCCGTCTGGGGGTCCGCCGGATAGGGCGCCGCTGTCATATTTGCCAAAACAGGAATGAGCAACGGGGACGGCGCGTGACCGGCCTCAATATATGCGGCAAGGCCACAGGCCGCCTCGGCCATATAGGGGCTATGAAATGCACCCGACACCGCGACCTTCATGGCGCGGCCGCCAGCCTCTTTTACTAGGACGTCGAGGGTCTGCAGCGCATCGGGCGCTCCGGCCACAACCGTCTGCTGGGGACTGTTGTAGTTGACCGGCCAGCAGTCCTCGCCGGCCTGCGCAGCCAGGTTCTCGACTTGCGCAGCATCAAGTTTGATGACGGCGCGCATGCCGCCGGGGTGACGCTCGGCCGCCGTGGCCATCAATGCCGCGCGCTCACACACGAGCTCAAAACCCGCTCGCGTATCGAATGCCCCCGCAAAGGTGAGTGCAGCGACCTCGCCCAGCGAGAATCCCGCACAGGCGGCAGGCACCACGCCGCGCTCGCGCAGGGCGACGGCGACAGCCAAGTCGTGCACGAACACGCAAGGCTGCGTGTTCTCGGTCTGCGAGAGCTCCTCCTTGGAGGCGCTCCGGCACTGCTCGCTCGTCCCCGGGCGCACCTCATCGGCAATGGCGAACACCTCGGCAGCCGCCGGCGATGTCTCGATCAAGTCGACGCCCATCGCGGGGTGCTGGGCACCCTGGCCGGCAAACAAAAACGCTACGCCACCCATGCGCACGCACCCTTCAGGACGTGCTCGGCGCCATCGACCAGGTCGTCAACGATTTCGCGTGCGCTCTGGCGCTCGTTGACCATGCCGGCAATCTGTCCACACAAAAACGAACCCTCTTCGTAGTTGCCGTCCTTGGCGGCCTTACGCAGCGCACCGGTTCCCATAGCACCGAGCTCCTCGGCACTCGCGCCGGAACCCTCGCTCTTGGCATAGGCGTTGGTGAAGGGGCTCTTGAGGGCGCGCACTGGATGTCCCGTCGAGCGACCGGTCGCACGCGTCGAAGTGTCGTTGGCCTTCAGGACCATCTCTTTGTACTGCTCCGAGACGGTGCACTCGTCTGCGACCAGAAAGCGCGTACCCACTTGCACGCCTTCGGCGCCCAGCATAAAGGCGGCCGCCACGCCGCGGCCGTCGGCAATACCGCCGGCGGCCACGACGGGAATGTCAACCGCATCGACGACCTGCGGCACCAGTGCCATCGTCGAGGTCTCGCCAATATGGCCGCCCGATTCGGTACCCTCGGCAACAACCGCCGTGGCTCCACGACGTGCCACGAGGCGCGCCAGCGCCACCGAGGCAACGACCGGGATGACCTTGATGCCCGCCTCGTTCCACGCCTTCATGTACTTGGCGGGATTGCCGGCGCCCGTCACGACAACCGGCACTCGCTCGTCAATCACGACCTGCGCGACCTCGTCGGCAAACGGGCTCATGAGCATGACGTTGACGCCAAAGGGCTTATCCGTCTTGGCGCGCAGCTCATGAATCTGGTCGCGAAGCCAGTTGGCGTCGGCGTTCATGGCCGCGATGATGCCTAAGCCACCCGCCTCGGACACTGCGGACGCCAGCGAGGCATCGGCAATCCAGGCCATACCGCCCTGGAACACGGGCTTTTCGATGCCGAGCAGATCGCAGAGAGGAGTCTTGAGCATCTCTACTTCTCCAATGCCGCCTCGACCGTATCGGCGAACTCGCCGACCGTCTTGGGGTTCTCCTCGGTATCGAGCTGGATGCCAAACTCGTCCTCGACGGCAACGAGGATCTCGACGGTGCCCAGGCTGTCGAGACCAATCTCCTCGAGCGTGGACTCGGGCTTCATCTCGACATCGTCAAGACCGGCGGTCTCGCGGATAACGTCGCAAACGCGCTCGAAGGTCTTCTGATCTGCCATGGTAGTTCTCCTTTGTTTGTGCCCTAGGGGCGTTTTTATTTCCTATGTGCGACTACTTCCAACGAAGCAGATAGCCACCTATATCCAGACCGGCGCCAAATCCAACCAAGGCGATGGTGTCGCCTGTGTGAAGTGCACCGGCGTTTGCCAGCCGGTCGAGGGCAAGCGGAATGCATGCGCTCGAAATGTTGCCGGTCTCGCGCAACGTGCGAACCACGCGCTCGTCCGGCACGCCCAGGCGCTTGACCGCCTGGCTCAGGATTCGTTCGTTAGCCTGATGGAATACAAAATGATCGATGTCTTCGACCAAAATGCCCGCATCGATCGCAAGCTTATGGACCGTGTCGCAGATGGCGTTGACGCCGAACTTGAACACGCGGCGGCCGTTCATGGACAGCACGCTCGCGCTATCTGCGGAAGCCCTAAACGGCGAGGTACCGACCAGACCGGGAACGCGCAACGTCTCGACGTCGGGCGCCGTCGAAAGCTCAACGGCAAGGGGGTTGTCTCCCCCAGCTTCAATCACTGCGGCGCCTGCCCCATCGCCAAAAAGCACGCAGGTGGCACGGTCGGTCCAGTCGAGCGCGCGCGTCATCTGCTCGGCAGCAACAACAAGCACGCGCTCGGCACGGCTGCGGGCGATATAGCCCTCGGCGACATCGAGCGCAAATACGAAGCCGGCACAAGCCGCCGAGACATCGAAGGCAGGGCACGTCGCGCCAAGTCGCTCAGCAACGGCACACGCCTCGGCGGGAACAAGGTGGTCACCCGTCGTCGTCGAGCAGACGATCAGATCCAGCTGGCTCGCGTCGATTCCGGACACCTGGAGTGCCCGCTCGCTCGCCGCTACGGCAAGGTCGTCAAGTGACTCGGTGGTGCAGACGTGGCGGCTCTTGATGCCTGTACGGGTAAAAATCCACTCATCCGAGGTATCGAGGAACTCAGACAGCTCGTCATTGGAAACGCTGCGCTCAGGAAGCGCCGAGCCTGTTCCAAGAATCGTGAAACCCATCACTAACCTCCTTTGAGTTGTTGACGTGTTTACATCGACCAAGAGAGGATAACGCATTTCAGTCTTTGTTGACGTGTTAACATTAAATTGTCCAAATGCGACAAAGGCTTCACATTGTGTCTATCTCTCGACACCATTGCGCGATTGCCTTATTTACTTAGGAGGTAGCAGCTGTTATGGATTCTCGTTTAACGATAGTCGACGTAACCGGATCGACCAACGATGACCTGCTCGAAGCAGGAAAACAGGGAGCGCCGCACGGCACAGGACTTGCCGCCCGGGCTCAAACAGCAGGGCGCGGCCGGCGCGGGCACAAGTGGGACTCAACCGTCGGCAACTTATTGCTTTCGCTTGTCCTGCGCCCATGCGTTAATCCTGCAAAGTTCTCTGGTCTTGCCGCCGTCAGCGGCCTAGCGGTGCTCGAAGCACTCGAAAAGCAGGGTCTTGCAAACGAGATTCGCCTTAAATGGCCCAACGACCTTGTCGCGCGAGGACGCAAGCTCGGCGGCATTCTGGTCGAGGCCGCACGCGATAACGAAGGCAAACCTTTCGCCGTCTGCGGCATTGGCGTCAATGTGAACTATGCGCCCCAAGAGGTGCCCAATGGCGGCCTGCCGGCAATCGGTCTCTCGGATCTCAACGAGAGCGTACCTGCCGTCGACATGCTCCTCGATGAGGTCTATCACGCAGTTATAGACGCTGTAGATGCCTGGGCAGAGCGCCTCAACGCCAAGGAAGAAGAGGCCGGTCCGCTCGCGCCCGTCCACGACGAATATATCGCTCACCTCAATTGGATCGGGAAGCACGTTATCGCCCGCTCCCCCGCTGAGGACGAGCTGGCGCGTGGCATCTTTAAAACGGTCGATGGCTTTGGTCGCGCGTGCATCGAAACGGAAGACGGCTTTCGATCCTTCCATTTTGAGGAGGCATCGCTGCGTCCCTTGAGCGAATAGGGCGCCGCAACCACCTACTCGGCAGCATTACCCCGCAGTCCAAACCATCATTCAATCAAAACCACCCCTAAAAGGGGTGGTTTGCTCTTAGGGTATAACCCTTGGATTTCCGGCACGCGTCTAAAGGCGC
>UREZ01000003.1 GCA_900547025.1 uncultured Collinsella sp. | reverse complement strand
CGACGAGCGCGAGCCGCGTGAGGATCGCGGTGGCGAGGGCTCGGCCGACCAGGGCCAGAAGCGCCGTCGCCGTCGTCGTTCCCGCAAGCCTCGTCAAGATGGTGGCGAGGGCTCGACCCCGGGCTCGTCCGCACCGCAACCGCCCGCCGGCGAATAGCGCCCGCGAGCGGATTTAACTTGCCTTGCCCCGAGCGCATCGGGGTATCATAGCGCTGAATCAACAACCCTCCCCGCGACCGAACGTAGGGAGGGTTGTGTCTTGAAGAGCCATTTGAATGTGTTGGGTCGCCTGCAAGGTGTCGGTGCCCTACCGTTTGCGGACGAATTGCCACCGTTTGCCGAGCGGGCGGCGCACGAGGCGCTTGAGGCGTTGTCGCCCACGCGATGCGCCGGCTGCGAGCGCTCCGGCGCGCTTATTTGCCAAGACTGCTTGGCGGCGCTTGCGCTCATCGACCCGCGGCATAGCTGCACTCGATGCGGCGCCCCGTTTGGAGACTTGCTGTGCACCGAGTGCTCGGTCGAGGGTACGTCCTCGGCGATGACCGAAGCACTCGACCGGTGCCTGGCATGTGCCGTTTACACGCACCCGCTGCCGCGGATCATTAAAGCGTACAAAGACGCGGGCGAGCGACGCCTGGCGCCGTATCTGGCAGAGCTGCTATACGACACCGCCTTACATGCCCAGGTTGCGGCACCCGAACGCTTAGGCGGTGTGTTGTCCGGCGCCGATGCAGTGGTGTTTGTGCCCGCGACGGCGGCGGCGTTTCGGCGACGCGGCTTCGATCATATGGAAGCCATCGCGCGCCCATTTTGCGAGCTGTCGGGTGTTCCGCTGCTCGACGCCCTCGTTAAGTACGGCCATGGCGACCAGCGTGAACTCGGTCGTGAAGAACGCCGTGAACGCGCCCGAGGCATGTACGAGACCGTTGAGGACGTGCGGGGCCGCCGCCTGCTGCTTATCGACGACGTTATCACCACGGGTGCGACGATGGCAGCGGCTTCGGCGGAGCTCAAGCGCGCTGGTGCCGCGGCTGTTGATGGCCTCGCTATCGCACGCGTTTGGTAGGGGTGATTCGTGTGGCGGTAACAATCAGGCAGTGCAACAAACCGACAAAAGAGCAGCTAGCGGCTTCCGTGATCCTGACGGGCACCTCGGCGTTGCGTATGATTCGAGCCGAGCGCCGGCAGATGGGCTACATCGGCTGGAAGGACCTCAATCCCGATGAAGAGCGCCGCGTGCTGTGTACGTCATCGCCTTCGACCGAGGATATCTATCTTCCCGACCTGGTGCGAATTGGAGCCAAAAGCGGCGAGGTGCAAGAAGATCTGTGCTTGCTGGTGGGATCTGCGGCGCAGCGCCGACGCATGCCTGGCGTGGGCTGGTCCGTGTGTTCCGGGTTGCCTGTCGGCTCGATTCTAGAGGTGGAACCGGGGGTGTACAGCCTATCTCCCGAGGCCCTTTGTGTTGCCGTCGCCCGCGAGGTCGGCTGTATCCAGGCGTTTGCACTGGCCCAGGAACTGTGTTCCAAGATTTCACTAAGCGATCGCGGGAAGTATCTGCCTCCCTACACCTCGCCTGTTGCGAATAGACTTGCAAAGGACAAGGATCAACCGGCAGACGTGGGCTACTTTGAAGTCGAGCCGGTGCTGACGACCGATCGCCTGGCAGATTACCTTGCGGCATGCAAGGGGAATGTGGCCAAACAACTGCTGCGCCTGTGTCCCTATCTGTCGGAAAACTTGCGCTCACCCATGGAGTGCATCATGCTCGCACTGTTTTCGCTTCCGTTTTCATATGGCGGATTTGCCTGCGGTCCCTTTAAGACCGACTACAAGATCGAGTTCGATGACCGCGCGCAGTCAATCTCGGGGATGCCGCATGCAGTTTGCGATGCGTATCAGGAAACAGCCCGGTTTGACCTGGAATACAACGGTGAGCTGGGTCATTCCTCTCGAAGGGGACGTGTCCATGATGAAAAACGCAACACGGGCTTGATTACTATGGGAATCGAGGTCGCGACGGTCAACAACGAAATGCTCTGTGACATGGAAGCGATGGAAGCGCTCGCATGGCGCATCCACCAGCGCATGAGTAAGCGATATCGCAACCGTGTTGACGCTCGCAGAAAGAAACAAGAGGCGCTATTTAACACGCTGCGGGCGTGTTTTGGGCTTAAACCCGCCTAACAATGCTCTGAAACAGGGGGTTGGATATATGCTCTGGCCAAAATATAGCAAATATGAGTACTGCTACAAATTCAGTAACAGCAAAATCAGGGATTTTGGGACTGGAAGATGGCGTAAATTAGAAAGTTATTAAACAAATGTGGAATATCCTGGCATCAATCTGACGTTATAGAGCGTGAAAACAGCTTGCAGAGCCAAAAACTCCTGCTACTAAATTGGTAACGGTACTCATATTTGCTATTTTTTGGCCACGGCGCCCTAAGACGGGTGTGTTGAGGCTTTCCATAGGGGAGTGACGGGCTCAATCAGAGCGTGTGCGGTCCGTCCTGACCTGCGAAATCTGTACTCGCGATGCGAATGACGCCCCTAACCTTAAACTTTAGCTTGAACTTAGCTATAATGCGCTACGTTCCTACCAGGCTGTGGTTGCGGACGGACGAAATGCCCGTTCTAGTCCAAGACAGACGCGGTCAAAGGGATCCACGTAAGCGACCGCGTGCGCGCGGCGCGATCATGGCGCGTCCTAGATGTAAGCCGCACCGTCCGTTCTACTTTCTTTGGGGCAATACCGCCTCGCGGGCGAGCGGGCCAGTCGTGAAGGTGGCTGCGGCCTCCCGAGCAAACACCCCGGTGCGCAAGTGTGGGGTCAAATACCAGGTCAGCTGGTGGGAACAATCTGATATTCCGCGCAACGCACGGATTGTATACGACACAGAAGGCAGGGTAGTGGACATGGTGAGGGGCAGCTTGATGCACGCGGCTCGGTTAGGTGCTGGGGCCGCAGCGGTCATTGCCGTTTTGGGCCTGAGCGGATGCGCGTTCAACCCGCTGTCTACGTTCACGACTCCCACGATCGACCAGATCGAGTACGAGACCGTCACGCCGGCGGTGTCGGACGATGCCCTGGTCACTCCCGGAACCCTGACGGTCGCCCTCGATACTTCCGATGCGCCGCAGGCCATGCAGGGCGCCGACGGCGAGCTCACGGGATATGCGGTCGACGCCGCCCGCGCCCTCGCAAGCCGCATGGGCCTTAAGGTCGCCTTTGTCGATGCGTCCTCGGCAGGTTCCGCGCTCGCCGACAAAAAGGCCGATATCTTTATCGGCGAGATCAACTCCACAGACGGGGACGTTAGCTCGCTCGGCACCTGCCTGTACGATGCCGCTTCCGTGTTCGGTAAAACCAGCGATGGTGGGTCGCTAAGCGTTTCCACCGATACCCTTAACACGTCTACCCTGGGTGTCCAGATGTCCTCGGCCTCGCAGGAGGCGCTTGCTAAGCAGAGCATTACCGCCAACCAAAAGACCTACTCCAACATCAACGAGTGCTTTGAGGCGCTCGAGTCCGGCGAGGTCGACTATGTGATCTGCGACTCCACGGCCGGCGGCTACCTTGCACGTCTGATGAGCGAGATCTCCTATGTCGGTGCGCTCGAGGCGCCCTCGACGCTCGGTGTTGCGGGCCTCTCGTCCAATGACGAACTGTGCCGTGCCGTGAGCGATGCCCTCGACGACATAACGGTCGACGGCACTCTCGAGGCGGTCCACTGCGTCTGGTACGGCCAGATGCCCTACGACCTCACCACTAAGGCGGTTTCGGGCGCTAACGTGCAGCCGGGCGACTCTAAGTCCAGTGAGACCACGTCCTCCGGCAGCGAGTCCTCCGATTCCAACAATGAGACCGCATCCTCCGAGGACAAATCGTCCAGCCAGGAAGGCACCATCACTGACGACGACATTAACAAACTTAATAGCTAGTTATTGCTAGGGGTGGTGTCTCCTATGTGCTAGGAGAGACGCCTCTTCACGGTTTCAACACGCATTGCCGGGCTCTCCCAACAGGGGAGTCCGGCTTTTTCGTTTCCATAAAACCAGCAGGTCAAAGACATTTTTTAGGTGCAAAACCAAAGTCGTCGTCGCCCTCCTATAGCGCACTTTGCCACAGAAAAGTGCGAGACTTCGGTATGCGGTATCAAGCAATCGTTATTCGGGTCTTTGGGAATCCGCGTGATTAAATGCACGGCAATGGGTACATAGCCAGTACAGTAAGTCCCCGAGGCAGATTGGAGCCACGTATGGATATCAAGGTTTCTGGACGCAAGACGACGGTAACCGATGCTCTGCGTGCGCATGTGGATGAGAAGATCGGCGAGGCGCTCAAGGTTTTCGATATCGAGCCCATGACGGTCGACGTTGTACTTCGCTATGAGAAGAACCCCTCGAACCCCAACCCGGCAATCGTCGAGGTTACGGTTCGTGCCCGCGGTTCGGTGATTCGCGTTGCCGAGCACGGCGCAGATATGTACGCCGCCATCGACCTCTCCGCCGATAAGGTCACCCGCCAGCTGCGCAAGTTCAAGACCAAGGTCGTGGACAACCGCCAGGGCGGTGCCAGCGCAGCGGATGTCGCACCGGTCGAGCGCGTCGAGGATCTGGCCGACCTGCTGCTGCCCGAGGAGGAGGACGACCTGCTCGTCCGCGAGAAGGTTATCGACGTCACCTCGATGACTGAGGAGCAGGCGCTGGTGCAGACCGATCTGCTTGGCCACGACTTCTACGTGTTCGAGAACGCGACGACCGGCCTTATCAATGTGGTGTATCACCGTAAGAATGGTGGATATGGCATCATCAAGCCCCGTATCGAAACACTTGACGAGTAAAATACGTTAACTTGCATGAGTTAACGGTTGGCGGCCATCCCATGCGGGTGGCCGCCTTTTTACGTAAGGAGTCGCTTTGATGGACAAGGCCGCATCCGCCGGTCATTCGGACCGTTGCCGCATCGTCGTCGATACCTGCTGTGACTTTAGCCCCGAGGTCGCCGCGAACCTCGATGTCGATATCCTGGGTTTCCCCTTCATTATCGATGGCGAGGAACGCACGGATGACATCTGGTCGAGCATCACACCCAAGGAGTTCTACGACCGCATGCGCGCCGGTGCCCGCGTGTCCACCTCGGCTGTGTCGCTCGGTCGCTATATCGAGTTCTTTACCGAGTGCGCCAAAGAGGGCACGCCCACGGTCTACCTGTGCTTTACCTCGGCGCTGTCGTCGAGCTATAACTCCGCGTGCCAGGCGGCAGATGCCGTGCGCGCCGAGTATCCCAACTTTGAGCTCTACGTGGTCGACAACGCTCTGCCCTGCGCGACCGGCGCGCTCTTGGCGCTCGAGGCCGTGCGCCAGCGTTCGGCGGGACTGACCGCCAAGCAGCTGGTCGATTGGGCAAACGAAGCAAAGACCTACGTCCACGGCTACTTTACGCTCGAGAGCTTCGACGCACTGGCTGCCGGCGGCCGCATTCCGCCCGCGGCGGCACAGCTCACGGCAAAGCTCGATGTCAAGCCCGAGCTCTCCTACGACCTTGCCGGCTCGCTGTCGCTGATCGGCGTCAACCGCGGCCGCAAGAAGGCGCTCAAGTCCATCCTCAAGTCGTTCCGCGAGAACTACGTGCCCGACCGCACCATGCCCATCGCCATCATGACGGCCGATGCCGAGAAGGACGGCGACTGGCTCGAAGCCGCCATTCGCAAGGAGGAGGGCTGCGCCGACGTCACGATCATTCGCAGCTCCGTGGGTCCCACCATTGGCTCGCACGTGGGCCCCGGCATGGTGGCCTGCGCGTTTTGGGGCAAGAATCGTGCCGAGAAAGCCTCACTTTCCGACCGCATCGCGCGCCGTGTGCGAGGCGAGTAGACAGGCGCTGCGGCTGCAAGCGCCCTCAAGTCACGGCCGAAACACTGGCACCGAGTATTAAACCTGGTAACAACACCCAACCCAAAAGGAAAGGTTTCATGGCAAACAAGCTCTCCGTCGCATTCATCGGCACCGGAATCATGGGTGCCCCCATCGCCGGCCACATCCTGGACGCCGGCTATCCCGTCACGGTCAACAACCGCACCAAGTCCAAGGCTGCCGCGCTTATCGAGCGCGGTGCCGCCTGGGCCGATGCGCCGGCCGATGCCGTGGCGAACGCCGATGTCGTCTTTACCATGGTGGGCTATCCCTCCGAGGTCGAGGAACTCTACCTGGCGGGCGACGGCCTGCTCGCGTGCACCAAGCCGGGCGCGGTCCTGATCGACCTCACCACGAGCTCGCCCGAGCTGGCGCGCGACATTGCCGAGGCTGCCCAGGTTTCCGGCCGCATGGCGTTTGACTGCCCCGTCACCGGCGGCGAGTCGGGCGCGATCGCCGGCACGCTCACGGCTATCGTGGGCGCCACCGAGAACGACATTGCCCCGGTCCGCGACATCCTTGCCACCTTTGCGGCCAACATCTGCTGCTTCGATGGCGCCGGCAAGGGCCAGGCTGCCAAGCTTGCTAACCAGGTGTCGCTGGGCGCCTGTATGGTCGGCATGGCCGATGCGCTGGCATTTGCCGAGCTGAGCGGTCTGGATCTGGATAAGACCCGCGAGATGATCCTGGGCGGCACCGGCAAGTCCGGCGCCATGGAGAGCCTGGCGCCCAAGGCGCTCGACGGCGACTACAAGCCCGGCTTTATGGTCGAGCACTTCATTAAGGACCTGCGCCTGGCGCTCGCCTACGCCGACGACCGCGAGCTTGCGCTGCCCGGTGCCGACGTGGCCTTTACGCTCTACGACATGCTCGACGCCATCGGTGGCGCCAAGCTGGGTACCCAGGCCATCACGGTGCTCTACAAGGAGGAGGCCGACGCCATCGCCGCCGGTCTTGACTGGTCGCAGTATCGTCCCGAGGAGCACGGTGCCCACGAGGACAGCTGCGGTTGCGGCGAGCACGGCGACGACCACGAGTGCGGTTGCGGCCACCACCACGGCGAGGACCACGAGTGCTGCGGCGGCCACGGCCATGACGACGGCCACGAGTGCTGCTGCGGCCACCATCACGGGGAGTAGCGCCCATGAGCTGGACGTTCGTGGTGCTTGCGCTGGTGCTCTTTCTCTTTGCGATCTACATTGGCTTTTTGTGCGGCCAGTGGGCCTGCGAAAAGCGCGTGATCACCAAGCGCGACTACTGGATCGCCAACTTTGCAGGCGCGGCGGCAGTCGTCCTGCTGACCTGGGTGTTCTCGTTGTTTCCGCTGGTGCAGTTTGCGCCGATCGGCTGGCTCGGCGGCTTTATCGCCGGCCTTAAGATGAGCTTTGGTGAGTCCGTCGGTCCGTGGCGCAAGCACGACGAGGTCTTTAACGTCAACAAAGCACACCGCGCCGCCGCCGACGCGGGCGATGCCGAGGAACGCCGCCGTGCGCGTCGCAATGGCGCTGCCGACCGACAGCTCATCTCGGTCACCGATGACAGCAAGGGTGCTGGCAAGCACGCTAAGAAATAGTAAGAAGAGGTAACTATGGCAGAAAACAAAGACGAACAGCTCACCGACGAGGAGCTGGCACAGCTTCAGCTGGCAGAAGAAAACGAGAACGCCGTCGACCGCCTGGTCAAGGAGCTCGGCTGCCCCACGCGCCGTATCCGCCAGTTTGCCGCCCGCGTGCTGCACCTGCTTGCCGAGCGCGATCCGCAGCGCGTCGTGCCCTGCGTGCCCGCGCTGATCGAGGCACTCGACCGCCCCGAGGCTCAGACCCGCTGGGAGGCCCTCGATGCCCTGACGGCGCTTGCCACCACCTGCCCCGAGCAGCTGGGCGATGCCTTTGAGGGCGCCGAGACCGCACTGTTCGATGAGATTTCCTCCACGCTGCGCTATGCCGCCTTCCGCCTGCTGTGCGTGTGGGGCGCCACGAGCGTTGAGCGTTCGCGCGAGGCTTGGCCCATCCTGGACGAGGCCATCCAGTGCTACCACGGCGACCTTGAGTATCGCGACATGCTCGGTTGTCTGTACGAGTTTGGCCAGGGCGAGATTGACGCCGAGGTCGCCGAGAAGCTCGCGCTGCGCCTTAAGTTCGATGCCGAGAACGGCAAGGGCAGCTATCTCAAGGCCCGTTCGAGCGAGATTTGCGAAATGCTTGTTAAACGTTTTGGTCTGGATCTCTCCAAAAAGAAGAAGCGTGCTAGCGTTAAAAAATCTGACGACGCCGAAAACGAGGAGTAACAGATTATGGCGCACGATGTAGTCCTGATTCCCGGTGACGGTATCGGTCCCGAGATTACGCAGGCCATGCGCCGCGTGGTCGAGGCCACCGGTGTCCAGATCAACTGGAACGTCCAGGAGGCCGGTGCCGGCGTCATGGACGAGTTTGGCACGCCGCTGCCCCAGCACGTGCTCGATGCGGTCGCCGAGACCAAGGTCGCCATCAAGGGTCCCATCACCACGCCGGTCGGCACGGGTTTCCGCAGCGTCAACGTGGCCCTGCGCAAGCACTTTGACCTGTACGCCTGCGTGCGCCCCTGCCTGTCGCAGCCAGGCGATGGCTCGCGCTTCCGCGACGTCGACCTGGTCATCGTGCGCGAGAACACCGAGGACCTCTATGCCGGCATCGAGTTCGATGAGGGCGCAGCCGAGGTCGAGGAGCTCTCGCAGCTTGTCGAGCGCTCGGGTCAGAAGGTCTTCGCCGCCGATTCCGCCATCTCAATCAAGCCCATCTCTATCGCCAAGAGCCGCCGCATTGTGGAGTATGCCTTTGAGTACGCCCGCCGCTGCGGCCGCAAAAAGGTGACGGCCGTGCATAAGGCCAACATCATGAAGGCGACCGATGGTCTGTTCCTGCGCGTTGCGCGCGAGGTGGCCGCCAACTATCCCGATATCGAGTTCAACGACAAGATTGTCGACGCCACCTGCATGGGCCTGGTCCAAAACCCCAACGACTTCGATGTCCTGGTACTGCCCAACCTGTACGGCGACATCGTGAGCGACCTGTGCGCTGGCCTGGTGGGCGGCTTAGGCATGGCTCCCGGCTCCAACATCGGTGCCGATTGCGCCATCTTCGAGGCAACGCACGGCTCCGCGCCCGATATCGCTGGCCAGGATATCGCCAACCCCACGGCCGAGATTCTCTCTGCTGCGATGATGCTCGATCACCTGGGCGAGAACGACGCTGCCAATCGCATTCGCGCCGCCGTCTCTGCCACGCTCGACGAGGGCGAGCAGGTTACCGGTGACGTGCGTCGTGCTCAGACCGGCTCCGTCGAGGGCGCCGTGGGCACGCAGGCCTTTGCCGATGCCGTTATCGCGCACCTGGCCTAAGGTATGCGCGCTGCAAACGCCTAAATAGTACTTAAGTGTTTGCGTATAACCTAAGAATCAATACGCCCGGCGCTCTGTCGGGCGTATTCTATTGGGGACTATGTTTCCTAACAAGGAGTAACCGATATGGGTCTGATTCAAAAGAAGGACGAGCAGGACGAGATCGACGGCATCCAGATCATCGAGCGCGGCGAAGGCCCCGATGGTGATGAGGAGGAGAAGATCGATCTGGTCGCCGGTACGTCTGCCGAACATATTGCCGCCGGTACGACGGCCGAGGAGGAGGACGCTCGCCTGGAGGCAAAGATCGCCGCGGACGCCGCCGACGAGAACCTCATGCCCGAGGAGCAGGACGAGGACGACGATATCCTGGGTTCCGACGAAGACGACCGCGCATCCAAGCACAAGAAGACGATGATTGCCGCCTTCGTGGTTGCAGTCGTGATCGCTGCTGTGGTCGGCTTCTTTATCGGCAACGGTGGTTTTGGCGGCAAGGGCGTCGGCTCGGCGACCCTGTCCGAGGACCAGCTCGATTCGACCGTGGCGAGCTATAGCTACAACGGCAAGAAGAGCGACATCACCGCGCGTGAGGCCATCGAGAGCCAGTACAGCCTTGACACCGTCAAGGACGACGACGGCAACTACACCGCTCCGTCTGCCGACGTTATCCTGTCCTACGTGCGCAACCAGATTCTGCTGGACGCTGCCGAGGACGAGGGCATTACCGTCTCTTCCAAGGAAATGAAGCAGTATGCCGAGGATTCCATCGGCACCTCCGACTACAAGACCATGGCCACGCAGTACGGCGTGTCCAAGGACCAGGCCAAGCAGATCGTCCGCCAGTCCGCGACGCTGCAGAAGCTCTACAAGAAGAAGGTGGGCGATAGCTCCGCAAGCATGCCGACCGCCCCGACCGAGCCTGCTGACGGCAACGAGGAGACCGCGAGCAAGGACTACGCCGACTACATCATCAACCTTGCCGGTGACGAGTGGGATAGCGAGAAGGGCACCTGGAAGGATGCCGACAGCACCTATGCCAAGGCCTTCGCTGACGATGCCTTTACGGCCGATAGCGCTACCTATAAGCAAGCCATGACCGCCTATTACACCGCCTACCAGCAGTATTCCTCGCAGGCTTCGAGCGCCAGCTCCAAGTGGACCGAGTATGCGAACGGCCTCTACGCCAAGGCCAACATCAGCATCTACGGCCTGTTTGCGTAAGGTTTGCCTGCACTACTGCGCGCTAACCGATCTACCTGATTGAGCCCGCTAGAACGGACAACGTTCTAGCGGGCTTTTTGTTGCCGAAATCAATAGGATAGGCCTCGCGCCCGCACAAGCGCTCCATCGGGTTCCCCTAATTCATCTGGGAAAACAACTGCAAACGATTGCAAGTGACCGGTGAACGGTCGAAAACTACCGTTCACCGATAATCTCAAAACTGGTTCTAACTGGTATTAAGTCAAAAAGACCAATTCACATATCTTCACAATGACCTGCAATTTTTCTACACGCTATTTTTAGCCGCCCTGCGTTGTTTAGACACCGGGAAAGATCCGTTCTTTTGCCAAAGCGTTTCGAAACGGTTTCAAAACCGCAGGTAGAAGTGTTAACGAGCGGTAAACGGTCGAAATATCACCGTGAGCGGTGCAAAAACGTTTTACTGTTTGAATCAGCGAAAGCGATCTCTTCTGGGGTGATATAGTGACAACAACACGTCACGTGGTTACTACCAGTTTAGAAACCACTGGTCTTCAAAGAACGCTTTCTAAGAAGCTTTAAGGGCAAGTGCCCGCTGGCTTCCGAAAATCATCGGACTCAGATCGTACACACCTTCGGAAGGGAAATTTGAATGGTTGGCTTTATTCTTACCGGTCATGGACAGTTCGCACCCGGCCTTGCAAGCGCTATCGCTATGGTTGCCGGCGACCAGCCTGCTTTTACCGTCGTTCCTTTTGAGGGCGATCAGGCCGCATCCTACGGTGAGGATCTCCGCGCCGCTATTACCGCCATGCGCGAGGAGTGCGATGGCGTGCTCGTCTTTACCGACTTGCTCGGTGGTACCCCGTTCAACCAGTCGATGATGATTGCCCAGGATGTCGACAACGTCGAGGTTCTGACTGGCACCAACCTTCCCATGGTTATTGAGCTCCTGTTCCTCCGCGGCAATGCCACGCTCGCCGAGCTTGGCGAGCAGGCCGTGACCGTTGGCCAGACGGGCATCACCGCCCAGACGGTCGCATCCGTTGCCGGCTCCGAGGAAGAGGATATCTTCGGCGACGAGGACGGCATCTAATGGCCGATTTCGGAGCCAACGTCCTGAGCTCCTCGGTCGCCCTTTTAGGCCTGCTTGTCATCATGGGCTTGATTTACACCATCTGGTCGCAAATCAACATGAAGAAGAAGCAGAAGTACTTCAAGGAGCTGCACACCGAGCTCAAGCCGGGTCAGGAGGTTCTTTTCGCCGGCGGTATCTACGGAACCGTCAAAGGCATCGAAGGCGAGAAGGTCCAGATCAGAGTCCGATCCGGAGCCGTCGTAGATGTTTCGCGTTACGCGATTCAGGAGATCAAGTAACTGTCGTCAGCAAATAACGAAAGGAAGCTGATCAACATGGCAGAACCCAACATTCTTCTTACCCGCATCGATAACCGACTGGTTCATGGTCAGGTTGCCACCCAGTGGAACTCCACCCTGGGCTCCAACCTCATCCTCGTCGCCAACGACGACGTGGCGTCCAACACCATGCGCCAGAACCTCATGAAGATGGCCGCTCCCGCCGGCGTCGCTACGCGTTTCTTCTCTCTGCAGAAGACCATCGACGTCATTGGCAAGGCGAGCCCGCGCCAGAAGATCTTCATCGTGGCCGAAACACCGGAAGACGTGCTTACGCTCGTCAAGGGCGGTGTGCCTATAAAGAAGGTAAACATCGGCAACATGCACATGTCGGAAGGAAAGCGCCAAGTCGCCACCTCCGTCGCAGTTAACGACGAGGATGTCGCTGCGTTTAAAGAGCTGCAGGAATTGGGGGTGGAGTTGGAGATCAGGCGCGTTCCGAGCACGCCTGTTGAGGACACGAGCAAGCTCTTCTCGTAATCCTCGTGATCCACGTTGTCAGGAGTGAAACCCTGACGTTCTGTACGTGAAATCCAAAGTGCGTACATACATTTTGAAAGGAGGAGCAAGATGGAATACTCGATCATCCAGATCGCTCTGGTCTTCGTCGTCACGTTCATCGCGGCAATCGACCAGTTTGACTTCCTCGAGTCTCTCTATCAGCCCATCGTCACCGGCGCCGTCATCGGTCTTATCCTTGGCGACCTCAACACCGGTCTTCTCGTGGGTGGTACCTATCAGCTCATGACGATCGGCAACATGCCGATCGGAGGCGCTCAGCCGCCTAACGCCGTCATCGGCGGCATCATGGCAGCCATTCTCGCTATCGCCACGGGCCTCGAGCCCAACGCGGCAGTCGGCCTCGCCATTCCGTTCGCTCTGCTTGGCCAGCTTGGCGTTACCCTGGTCTTCACGCTTATGTCCCCGCTTATGTCCACGGCCGATAACATGGCTCACAACGCGGACACCAAGGGCATCGAGCGCCTGAACTACTTCGCCATGGCTCTGCTCGGCCTGATCTTCGCTGTCGTCGTCACCCTGTTCTTCATCGCTGGCGCTACCATCGGTCAGACCATCGCTTCTGCCATCCCGACTTGGCTGCAGACCGGTCTGTCCGCTGCAGGCGGCATGATGCGCTTCGTCGGCTTCGCCGTCCTGCTCAAGGTTATGATGAACCGCGATATGTGGGGCTTCTTCCTCATGGGCTTTGGCCTCGCGCTCATCACCGTTGCCAACGATTCGCTGGCAACCCCTGCTCTGCTCATCCTCGCTCTCATCGGCTTCGGCATCGCTTTCTGGGACTTCCAGCAGCAGACCGAGCTGAAGGGTGCAGCTGTTTCTGACGGAGGTGACTTCGAAGATGGCATCTAATGAGTATGTGATCCCGGAGCACTACGAGGATCTCACTCCTGCTCCGCAGCTCGACCAGAAGACCCTCAACAAGATGGCTTGGCGCTCCTGCTTCCTGCAGGCATCGTTCAACTACGAGCGCATGCAGGCCGCTGGCTGGCTTTACTCCATCATCCCCGGTCTGGAGAAGATCCACACCAACAAGAACGACCTCGCGGCTTCCATGAGCCACAACCTGGAGTTCTTCAACACCCACCCGTTCCTTGTCACCTTTGTTATGGGCATCGTGCTTTCGCTCGAGCAGAACAAGGTTGACATCCCCACGATCCGCGCCGTCCGCGTCGCCGCAATGGGCCCGCTCGGTGGTATCGGTGACGCCCTGTTCTGGCTGACGCTTGTGCCTATCACGGCCGGCATCACCTCTAACATGGCCATCAACGGCAACGCCGCTGCACCGATCATCTTCCTGGTGATCTTCAACGTCGTCCAGTTCGCTCTGCGCTTCTGGCTCATGAACTGGTCCTACAAGCTTGGCACCAGCGCTATTGACGCTCTGACTGCCAACATGCAGGCCTTCACGCGTGCCGCTTCCATCATGGGCGTCTTCGTCGTCGGTTGCCTGGTCGTCACCATGGGTGGCACCCAGATCAACCTCCAGATCCCCAACGGCACCACCCGTGGCCTCTCCGCTACTACCGTGATCGTCTCCGAGAAGGAGGCCGAGAACTTCACCGGTATGGAGGGCATCGATACCGAGACCGCTGAGGCCGGCACCATCGCCATGACCGATGAGGACGGCAACGCCCTCACCGCTTCCGATGCCGACGGCAACGCTGTCGAGTGCGGCGTCACCGATTTGGGCAACGGCATGGAGTCCGTTACCTACGGCACCGTCACCGAGGATCCGGTCAACTTCTCCGTTGCCGACACCCTCAACACCATCGTCCCGAAGCTCGTCCCGCTTATGCTTACGCTGCTGCTTTACTACATGTTCGCTAAGCACAGCTGGACCCCGACCAAGGGCATTCTCCTGCTCTTTGTCCTTGGCATCCTGGGCGCTGGCCCGCTTGGTCTCTGGCCGAGCATCTGGTAAGGCTCTAGCTTGAGGGGTGTGTCCCTACGCGGCTCACACCCCGACCCCTTAAGCCATGTGTATGTTAAAAGCCGCGTGCTCGAAAGAGCGCGCGGCTTTTGTTTTCTTGATGATTCGGGTGTTGCGGACTGATAATGCTTAACACCCTAGGTAGTTAGCCGAATTCGAGCAAAAGGGAGGATAGGATGGCGATCGGAGCGCGTAAGCAACCGCTGTACGATCAGCTGGTCGATATTCTGACCGAAAAGATTGACCATGAATATCGCGCCGGTGACATGATTCCTTCCGAGCGCGAACTTTCGGAGCGCTATGGTCTCTCGCGCACTACGGTACGCCTGGCTCTGCAGGAACTGGAGCGTTTAGGACTGGTGGTTCGGCAGCACGGTCGCGGTACCTTTGTGACCGACCGTTCGGCAAAGGCAACCAATCTTATGCAGTCCTACAGCTTTACTGAGCAGATGCGCGCGATGGGTCGCGACCCCGAGACCACGATTCTCGAGTTTTGCGAGATGGAGGCCGATAAGAATCTGGCCGAGCATATGGGATTGCGTATCGGTGATCGCATTTTTAAGCTTAAGCGCCTTCGTTCTGCCGACAACATGCCCATGATGGTCGAACGCAGCTATCTACCAGTTCGTCAATTTTTGTCCCTAAAGCGACCGCTGCTGGAGCGTAAGCCGCTTTACGATGTGATTGAGCAAGACTTTCAGCAAAAGATACGCGTGGCCGAAGAGGAGTTCTATGCGAGCATAGCCCGTCCCACCGACGCCCACCTTTTGGGAATTGTCGAGGGCTCGCCTGTGCTCGATTTGGTCAGGACTACGTATAACGAGTCAAACGAGGTTGTGGAGTATACACTCTCGGTTGCTCGTGCCGATCAGTTTAAATACAAGGTTTACCACCAGCGTAGCGACTAGTGTTCGCATCGTATCCATATGATGATTCTTTGCATTTAACTGGTTACTACCAGATAACCAACTGAAGTGTATAACTGCACGTCAGAGGATTACTTCTAGAGAGAGGTATTAGAAATGTTCGAGAAGAGTGTCGAGGAGCTCACCGAGCTCGGCGCCCAGATCACCACGGCCGAGATTGCTCAGCAGCCCGAGCTTTGGCGTGATACGCTCAACATCTATCGCGAGAACAAGGAGGCCATCGAGGCCTTCCTGGCCGAGGCTCGCGCTATGGGCGAGGGCCGTCTGTCCGTTGTCTTCACCGGTGCCGGTACGTCCGACTACGTTGGCGATACCTGCGCCCCGTACCTGCGTCACGCTGGCAACACTGATCTCTACGACTTTAAGCCCATCGCCACGACCGACATCGTGAGCGCCCCGCGCGACTTCCTACGCGCCGAGGATCCCACGCTCGTGGTTTCCTTTGCCCGCTCTGGCAACAGCCCCGAGAGCCTTGCCGCCGTTGCCGTTGCCAAGGAGCTCGTCCACAACGTCAAGTTCCTCAACATCACCTGCGCTCCCGAGGGCAAGCTCGCCGTCGAGTCTGCCGATGATCCCAACGCGCTGACGCTGCTCATTCCGCGCGCCAACGACAAGGGCTTCGCCATGACCGGTTCTTATTCCTGCATGACCCTGCTCTCCACCCTTATTTTTGACACTGCCTCTGACGAGCAGAAGGCCGAGTGGGTCGAGACCATCGCCAAGATGGGCGAGGAGGTCATCTCCCGTGAGCCCGAGATCGCCGATTACCTGGCTGGCGACTTCAACCGCGTGACCTACTTGGGTTCTGGCTCCTTCGGTGGCCTTGCCCAGGAGAGCCAGCTCAAGATCCTTGAGCTCGCTCACGGTCTGGTCGCTACTTCCTACGACACCTCCATGGGCTATCGTCACGGACCTAAGTCCTTCGTCGACGATAAGACGCTCGTCTTCGTGTTCGTCAACAACGACGCCTACACCCGTCAGTACGACATCGACATCCTCAACGAGATCGGTGGCGACGAAATCGCTCAGCACACCATCGCCGTTCAGCAGGAAGGTGCCACCGTCTACGAGGGCGAGTCCTTCACCTTTAAGGGCTACGAGGCACTTCCCGAGGGCTACCTTGCTCTGCCGTTCGTGATGTTTGCCCAGGCTATCAGCCTGCTCAACTCCGTGCGCGTGGGCAACACGCCCGACACGCCGAGCCCCACTGGCACGGTCAACCGCGTGGTTAAGGGCGTGACGATTCACCCCTTCACCGCTTAATCGCGTCCCCCTGTAAGGGCGCCCGTCCGCTCATAACGGCGGGCGGGCGCTTTTTGTTTTACGTGAGCTGGGTATAAGCATCACCACAGTCAACTGCTTTAGAAGCGAGGAGTGCATATGAGCACGTACGCAATTAAGGCTGACAAGTTCTTCTTGCCGGCAGGCCCGCAACTGGGCGGCTATCTTATGGTCGAGGATGGCGTCTTTGGCGCCTGGCAGGCCGACGAGCCCTCTTGCGAGATTAAGGACTACACGGGATCGTGGATCGCACCGGGTATGGTCGATACTCACATCCATGGCTTCTACAACCACTCAACTACCGATAACGATCCCGAGGGCATCGATATCAGCTCGACCGAGCTCGCCCGTCGCGGTACCACCAGCTGGCTGCCCACGACGTTCACCGATGGCGTCGAGCAGATCAAGGACGCCTGCGCCGCCATCGCTCAGGCGGACGAGGGTCGCGGCCCCGACTTCTGCGGTGCCCGCATTCAGGGCATCTACCTGGAAGGCCCCTTCTTTACCATGAAGCACGTGGGTGCGCAGAACCCCGCTTACCTGATCGATCCCTCCGAGGAGGTCTTCGATCAGTGGCAGGAGGCTGCTGGTGGTCGCATCGTTAAGAGCGCCATGGCGGCCGAGCGCGACGGTGCCGCTGCTTATGCGGCTGCTCTGAATGCCAAGGGTGTGGTGACCAGCATCGGTCACTCCGACGCCACCTACGATGAGTGCATCGCCGCCATCAACGCCGGTGCCAGCTGCTTTACGCATACCTATAACGGTCAGCGCGGGCTGCATCACCGTGAGCCCGGTGTCGTGGGCGCTGCCATGTCCACGCCCGAGACCTACGCCGAGATCATCTGTGACGGCAAGCACGTTAACCCTGCCGCCATCAAGGCGCTGCTGCAGGCAAAGGGCTGGCAACACACGGTGCTCATCACTGACTGCCTGGGTTGCGGCGGCATGCCCGAGGGCAGCTACACCAGTGGTGGCATGGACGTCATCATGAAGGACAACCTGTGCTGGCTCGCCGACGGCAAGAGCATTGCCGGCTCGGTGCTCACGCTTGCCCAGGGCGTCAAGAACATCGTTGACTGGGGCATCGCCAGCGCCGATATCGCCATTCGCATGGCAACCGAGGTGCCGGCACGCTCCGCGCACATCGAGGATAAGTGCGGCAGCATCATGCCGGGTCGCGACGCCGACTTTGTCGTGTTCGACCATGAGCTTACCCTCGTCGAGACGTATGTTGGCGGCCAGAGCGTCGGCAACGCCTTTACCGAGTAACGATAGAAAAAGACGGCGGGCCCGAATCTTCTCGGACCCGCCGTATGGGTTAAACGCTCAAAAGCACCTTCACAGTTACAGCTTGTTAGCGATCTTCTTTGCCGTGCGCTTGACGCCGGCCACCAGGCCTCCTGCAGGATGCTCCTTCTCGTATGCTAGGCGCTTCTCGCGCTTGGCGTACTCTTCGACGATGATGTCGCCATACTCGTCTTCGATCTTGTCGAAGAAGTCGACGGCGCCCTTAATTTCCTCAGCGGTCGGGTGTCCCTTTTGGACACCGCCGGTGAGTTTGAACGGCCCCCACGTATCAAAGCCGGGGCAGCCGTAGACACCCATAAAGATGGCCTGCCTCATGCGGCAGATGCCATCGATATCCTTGCCGTACCACTTGTTTTTGCCACCGTAGGTCATAAGGCCAAACACCTTGTCCTGCGGCTGCAGCACGTTCGTGAGCACGCGTGCCATGTCCTTGTCGATCTCGGAGTAATAGATGCCCGTGGCGACACCGATCAGATGATATTCGTGCAGGTTGGGATACTCGTTTTTACCGAGCGTCTTCACATCGAGGGTATCGATCTCGGGGTGTGCCTCGACGATGGCGTCCACGAGCTTTTTCGTATTGCCGTGATGGCGCGAGGCGTAGAGGATGATGGTTCGCATAAGAAGGCCTTTCAGCTGTAATTGCATCAATGTCTGTATGGTACCCCGTTACATGGCTGGGATACCGGACGCATCGATGAACGTGCGGGTTTGTCCTTTGGTTAGGGCCGAGACGGGTACTTGCGAGCAAAAAGCAGTTGTTCGAAAGGATGGGCAATGGAATACGCTCTCTCCAACGATTCGATTTCTATTAAGGTGTCCACGGCCGGTGGTTCGTTTACCTCGATCGAGGCCGGAGGTCGCGAGTATCTGTGGCAGGGCGATCCCGCCGTGTGGTCCGGCCAGGCACCGATTTGCTTCCCGATTTGCGGAGGCTTGCGCGATAACAACGCCATGACGTTTGCCGGGCATCATGTAAAGCTCGCTCGCCATGGGTTTGCGCGCAAACAGGAGTGGAAGCTGCTGAGCCAGAGCGAGAACGAGCTGGCGATGTGCCTGGCTTCGGAGGATAACGCCGCGCTGCTGAGCGATTATCCGTATCCGTTTAAGCTTGTCGCCCGCTATACGCTCGAGGACGCTGCCGTGCGCGTTTCCTATGAGGTCACCAACGAGGGCACCGAGGACATGCCGTTCTTTATTGGCGGTCATCCCGGCTTTAGGTGTCCGCTCGATGAGGGCGAGGCCTATACGGACTACGAGTTGCGCTTTGAGAAGGACGAGGCTGCGGAGCTCTGCACCGCCGTCCCCTCGACTGGCTTGATCGACGTGACCAATCGCTCCAAGAACCCCATGGTGGGAAAGACGCTGCCTCTGTCACATGAGCTCTTCGATTTTGCGGAGACCATCTTTGACGTGCTCGAGAGCCGTCAGGTCACGCTTTCCAAAAAGGGCGAGGACAAGGGCGTCCGCCTGAGCTTTGAGGGCTTCCCGTATCTCATTGTGTGGAGTAAGCCCGAGGGCGATTTTGTGGCGGTTGAGCCTTGGGGCGGTCTTTCGACCTGTTCCGATGAGGACGACGTGCTTGAGCATAAGCGCGGCTGCCTTATCGCCAAGCCCAAGGAGACCGTCGTTCGCTCGTTCACGATTGAGATTCTGTAATTCCGTTTTGTCGACTCGTATCGCGAGGCACAAGGAGCCTGCGAGATAAGGAGCTAAAAATGATCCTCACCGTTACGATGAACCCTTCTGTCGATACGCGCTATCAGCTCGATGAACTCGTCATCGACGACGTCAACCGCGTGACGCCCGAAAAGACTGCCGGCGGCAAGGGCCTCAACGTGGCCCGTGTCCTGGGCCAGCTGGGCGATGACGTTGTTGCTACCGGACTGCTCGGCGGCCATATGGGCGCCTATATGGCCGAGCTCATGGACGCTAACGGCATTAAGAATGATTTTGTGCCCATCAAGGGCGAGACTCGCATTTGCCTCAACATCCTCCACGCCGGCAACCAGACCGAGCTGCTCGAGAGCGGCCCGACAATTGCCCCCGAGGAGCTCGATGCCTTTACCGCCAAGTTCGCCGAGCTTGCGAGCAAGGCCGATGTCGTCACCATTTCGGGTTCGCTGCCCCGCGGTGTCGAGGCAGACTACTACGCCAAGATCACGGGTATTGCCGAGAACGCCGGCGCCAAGGTGCTGCTCGATACCTCGGGTGCTTCGCTCGAGGCCGCTCTTAAGTCCGAAATTAAGCCCGAGCTGGTCAAGCCTAACCTGACCGAGATTAACGGCCTTCTGGGCACGAGCTTTACCACCGACGATGTGGACGAGCTCCGCGCCGCACTCGCCTCTGACGCCCGCTTCTCCGATATCCCCTGGGTCGTCGTGTCCATGGGTGCCGCCGGTTCCGTGGGCTTCCACAATGGCCGTGCGTTCCGCGCAAAGACGCCCGATATCCCTGCCGTTAACGCCACGGGCTCTGGCGATTCGACCATTGCCGGCTTCGCACATGCGATTGCTGCCGGAGCCGACGACGAGACGGTGCTGCGTACCGCCAACACCTGCGGCAAGCTCAATGCCATGGATCCCATGACTGGCCACTTGGTTATGGATCGTTGGGACGAGGTTTACAACGGCGTTGTCGTGACCGAGCTGTAGGAGCTTGTGCTGCGGCCCCGGCATCGGTTGCTAGCTCATGTCGACGACAAGTGCAGTAGCATTATGCCGGGGCGCGACGCCGACACTGTCGTGTTCAATCCCGACCTTACCCTGGTCGAGACGCATGTGGGTGGCAACAGCGTCGGTAATGCGTTTGCCGAGTAGCCGCCAAAGAAACGATCCGAGAGGGGATTTAGATGATTTACGGTGCATTGGGCGATATCGAGGAGTACCGTGGAATGCTCAAGGGCCTCGACGTGCTGATCGATTGGCTCGAGGAGAACGATCCGGCGAAGCTCGAGGTCGGCAGCCATCCGATTCTGGGCGACAAGGTCTTTGCGAACGTCATGGCTCCCACGACGCGTCCCGAAGCCGAGGCTCATTATGAGACGCATCAGCGCTATCACGACCTGCAGATCGACGTCGAGGGTCGCGAGGCCTTTAAGGTTGCCACGGGCAGCCTGACGCTGGTTCAGGAGTTTGACGAGAAGGACGACTACGATCTGGTCGATTCCGACGCCTCGATCGCCGGCGATCTTGCTGACGACAAGTTTGCGCTGTTTGTTGCCGGCGAGCCTCACATGCCCACGCTCGAGTTCCCGGGCGATGGCGCGCAGCCGGTCAAGAAGATCTGCTTTAAGCTGCTTGCAGACGCTTACTGGGAGGAGTAGCGCACTGCTCGTGAGCTAGCGTGGTTCCCCTTGGGGAGCGCGTTTAAGCCCCGCTGATCGTGGTTCCTTTGGGGATTGCGGTTGACGGGGCTTTTTGTTGAGTAGGGGAGTTGCCGGCGGCGTTGTGCCTGGATTGGCGGATGTGTGCCCGAAATCGGCAACAAAAAAGCCACCCGAGGGCGGCTATCTTGTGCAATGGAGCCAGCGACCGGGCTCGAACCGGTGACCCCCGCTTTACGAGAGCGGTGCTCTACCAACTGAGCTACGCTGGCGGCCATGTGGTGACGCAACTGAGGCGTCAACGGCTGTCTATGATACGGGACATCGCACATCCGCGCAAGGGTTCTGACGGCTTTTCTCACTTTAAATGCACTAATATTGGAGACGTGATGTCCCGCTCGTATGGGTCTCAAACAGAATGGGGTAGCCATGGCTCAACCCAAGATCCTTCTCACGCGTATCGACGACCGTTTCATTTACGGGCAAGACGTTGAGCTGTGGAACGAAGCCGTGGGTTCCAACCTTGTTTTAATCGTCAACGATGAGATCGCGGCGGATTCGCGCCAATGGGCACCCATGAGGGTGGCGGCGCCGGAAGGCGTTTGGACGCGGTTTTTCTCGGTGCAAAGGACCATCGACATCATTCATACCGCAACGCCGCGTCAGTGGATTCTGATCATGGTAGCCTCACCCGTCGATGCGCTCGCGCTGGTTAAGGGTGGTGTGCCGATCGCCAAGATCAGCATTGGCCATATGCGGGCAAGGGAGGGCAAACGTCCCGCAACGCCCGCAGTCGCCATAGACGACGCAGACGTCGCTGCCCTCAAAGAACTGCAGGCGCTCGGCATAGAACTAGAAATCCGTTATCTCCCCAGCTCCAATCCCGACCCCATCCAACTAGTCATTTAAGAACGCCCCCAATGACTAGGTAGCAAAGCGCCCGTCGGCGGTGGTGCCGGCGGGCGTTGCTGTGCAATATGTCGCGTTGTGGGCCTAGTGCCTCATAAAGTGGTATTCGATCACATTGCTGTATGGGTGACCCGGGCCCACAATGCCCTGCGGGAACAGCGGCTGGTGCGGCGTGTCGGGGTACATCTCTGCCTCGAGGGCAAAGCCGGCGCCCCAGCTATAGTTGGCATCGTCCTTGGCGTGCTCGTCGCCCAGCCAATTGCCAGTGTAGAGCTGCACGCCCGGGGCGGTGGTGTAGTAGTCCAGCTCGCGGCCGGTCCACATCTCCTCGACATGCAGGGCGCGGCGCAGGTTGCGACCGTATTGATAGTCATCGATGCACAGGCAGTGGTCGTAGCCGCGTGCCTGCTTAATCTGCGGATCGTCGGCCTCCATGCCAGGCGCGACGGGGCGCAGCTCGCGAAAGTCAAACGGCGTGCCCTCGACCGGAGCAATCTCGCCGGTGGGGATGTTCTGCTCGTTGATGGGCAGGTAGTGGGCAGCGTTAGCAACAAAGAAGTGCTCACAGTCCATTCCGGCGTTATGGCCGGCAAGGTTAAAGTACGTGTGGTTGGTCATGGCCACGTAGGTGGCGCGGTCGCTCTCGCAGCCGTATTCGATACGGAAGCAGCCGGTGCGCGTCACGGTAAACACGGCCGTAAAGGTGCGGTTGCCGGGCAGGCCCAGCTCGCCATCCTCAAGCGAGGTGGTCATGCGCACGGCATTGTGGACCTCGTCGAGCTCAACATCCCATACGCGCTTGTGCAGGCCGTGCTCAAGATCGCTGTGCAGGTTGTTGACGCCCTCGTTGGCCGGCATATGCCAGTCCGTGCCGTCGATGGTGATCGTGGCGCCCGCGGTGCGGTTTGCCACGGGGCCGATGGTCGCGCCAAAGCAGGCGGGGTTGTCAAAGTAATCCTCGAGCTTATCGAAGCCCAGCACCACATCGCGCACGTTGCCGGGAATGTCGGGCACATCGATACCCAACACGGTGGCGCCATAGTCCATAATGCGAACGCAGATCTCGGGCCCGTTGAGGGTGTAACGATGAACGGGGGTACCGCACGGCGCGGTGCCGAAAAGCTCGGAAGTGATCATTTGGTTCCTAACATCGAGGTATTTCCGACAAACTGTAGCGCGAACAGGCGAGATTATCACTACACCCCACTAAAGCAGGGGGTATTTTTCTCAAAAAAGTGATGATTAGAGCTGTGCGGGCGTTCATTTCTGACGCGCGCGAGTCTGATACAATTTGTTCGTTATTGTTTGAATTGACGTGAGCGTGGAACAGCGAGGACTCATCGTGATTAAAGCGGAGCGACAGGATAAGGTTCGGCAGCTGCTCGAGGAACAGGGAACGGTCTCGGTCAAGGAGATTTCGGATGCGTTAGGTGTCTCGGATATGACGATCCGCCGTGACCTTGAGGAGCTTGCGAGCCTGGGCGAGATCGAGCGCGTGCACGGCGGAGCCCGCAGTGCACAGGGCCGTCCACACGCTATGCTGCGCCATGAGTATTCGCACAGCGAAAAGCGCACGAAGCATGCCGAGGAAAAGTTGCAGATTGCGCGCCGTTCTGTGGAGCTTATCGAGGAAGGCTCGACCATCTTTTTGGGCACGGGCACCACGGTTGAGCAGATGGCCTCGATGCTGCCGGCGTTTCGCCTGCGCATTGTGACCAATTCGCTTTCGGTGTTTAACCTGCTCGAGGCGCGCGAAGACTGCGAACTGTGCCTGGTGGGCGGCGTGTACCGCCGCCGCACTGCCGCCTTTGTGGGCCCCACGGCCGAGGATACCTTGCGTGCGCTGGGCATCGATGCAGCCTTTATCGGTGCCAACGGCATTTTGGACGGCGACGTGTCTACGTCTAACATGGAAGAGGGCCGCATCCAGCAGCTCGCCTTTAGCAAGGCCGACTCGCGCTATCTGATTGCCGACTCCAGCAAGATCGGCAAGCGCGACTTCTACACCTTCTGTCGCCTGGACAGTTTGGACGCCGTGGTGTGCGAGCCGAGTATCTCGGTCGAGGACCGCGCCGCCATCGAGGAGCACACACAGGTCATCTGCTAGCTAACGCTACGGGATTGCCAACAGGCGATGCGGGAGGACTTTTACCTCCTGTCATTGTGGAAACCAGCGCGTCAGCGCTACGCAATATGACGCGCAAATGAGGACCCCACAATCAAATCGTCTCAACCTGTAACATCTAGACGTCCAAAACCGGTCTAAGTGTTACAGATTGAGACAATTCGGCGGGGTCTACCTTGTTTGTCTCGATCTGTAACGGTTAGGACTTAAAAACTCGGCTACGTGTTACAGATCGAGACAAAAGAAAAAGAACATTAGGACTTGAAAATAAAGTTTTGATAAGGGATTCGCCCAGTTAAGACGGTGCGGCAGACAATTGAGATTAGTTTGCCTCCGGAGTCGTAAGCATAATGAGTCAGTTCGATGACCGGAAGTTTTGCAACACCATAATTACTGGCTTCGGAATCGCTAAGCTGACGTGCTCTATAGCTTTCCCTAACAGATTGGATAGACTTGGACAAGTCGTCCATGATTCTGCTAAATGCCTGAAAATCTAACTGGTTATTCGGAACGCGCGACTTTGAAATGAAGAACGTATCAGCGCCTATGAAGCTGCCTTCAAGTTCGTAGGTCAATTCAAGACGCTGAATTTCATCGCGACTTTGACATCCAAATTGTTGGAGCATCATTACGGAAATTGGACGACCTGATGTGAGGCCGCCGAAATGTTTGGTGATGGCATCCGGATCAACGCCATCGCAATGGCTTGCAAAGTCAAAGTCTAAAAGTGAATTGAGCTCGCTAACGCGTTTCGGTGCAACAAACGACCCCTTACCTTGGATTCGATAGATACTTCCACGACGCTCCAGCTCACTCATGGCAAGTCGGACGGTTGTTCTGCTTACGGCGTATTCGTCGCAGAGTTCCATTTCTGTTGGAAGTTTATCGTCTGCTTGATATTCATCGACGATCTGCTTGAGCAGCGCGTCGGTGAGCTGTAAATAGAGTGGCCGTTTTTCGTGTGTATCGAGCATTAGAGCCTCAGTTTGCATGTTGGTTATACCTGATGGTTGCCTCAGTCGGGATGTAACGTGGGCAAGGTAACCTTAACGTATCACAGAGCGGCTCAGCATGACGATCTGATGCCTGTATCCACGAAGGGCTTGTCCGAGCGTGAAGATATTCTGGGGCAGGCAAATACCGTTCATGGAGTCCCCGATATGTTGGAGGTCAGCGCCGGCTGCTTTTGCTGCAAGGCCTATTTTCTTAATGGTCTCGCTGTCGCAGGAGTCTTGACTCGTCCCGTTCGCCGCCATGACGAGAACCTTCTCTTCAATTGACTTGCCTACGTTGTGGGATCGTACAAAGTCTACGATGGCGCGCAGGTCTGCTTCTTGGAAGCAAGGGACGGTGTAGGGGGCTGGTACGAGAAGGATATCGACGCCGAGGTCAACAAACTTGCGCGCAATTTCGAGCGTCATGACAGGTTCCGCAACGCCTGCTCCATGCATTTTTCCGGCTATGATCAGGCCATTGAAATGCTCTTTGGAGAGTTTGATCGAATGGGCGATTGCATCGTTGGAGACGCCAGTTCCAGGGTTGCCTGTGAGGCAAATAAAATCAAATCCGAGTTCGTTTGCCTTTTCTAAGGTCTTGGGAGAGACGCGACGACCCATGGGGATTTCCGTACGGGATTCAGACATCTCTGCCTCGTTATCAACTGGCTCCAGATTGACGCCAATGGGCCTTCCGCATGCTCGCTTCACCCAAGTGACCGGGTTTTCATTGAGATCATCTGGAATACCGGCAATAACTGGATCGAACACATCGAGCGCGTTAAACAGAAGCAGGTCGGCACCTGCGGCACGTTCGATTTCTGCATTAGTAACGCCGCCGAGAAATTGGGAAGAGGGTACGTTTTCCGCCATGATGGTACGTCCCTCGGAAGCCAGAATTGCCTGCTTTAGATCCATGGGTGACGTGGCGGCAAAATCGGATGCGGACATGTTCAGTAATCGTTTGGGCATTGTTACTTCCTTTGACTAGAACGACAGGCTTGTGACATTGTCTCTAATATTGTTACAACAATATATTCAATATGTTATATCCAATCGGTGAACGGTTGCAAGCTTATTGTATTGCTCGGAAAAAATAGCCTTTAGCTGGGAAAACCTTAAATTAATCAACTACCGTTCACCGAATAAGTATTTGAATTCTTGACATATCGACAAAGCGGAAAAAGAATTGGTTATGACAAATCGCGCAAATGATATTACATTTCGCACAAGAACGTATTCACTTACATAAGTGGATACAAACGGGGACGACGACGGTTGAGTCCGGATAAATCGTTGTGTGCCCGGGAATCATGAAAGGATGTGTTATGGACGCTATCGTCAAATTCCTTGAAAAACACCAGCCCCTCTTCGACAAAATCTCGAGGAACATTTATCTGGTGGCGATTAAGGATGGCTTTCTCTCGAATATGCCAATTGTGCTGTTCTCGAGCCTGTTCCTTCTTCTTTCGACGCTCCCTGCCTATGTAGGCATCACGCTTCCGTCTGAGGTGCTGGATTTCTTCAATAAAATCTATGCATATACCATGGGACTTCTTGGCATTATGGTGGCCGGCACCACGGCGAGCTCACTTGCCATGTCGATGAACCGTCGCATGCCTTCGGGTAAATCTCTCAACCCCACCTCGTGCATGGTTTGTGCCATGTGCGGCATGCTCTTGCTATCGGTGACGAACGATGTTGTCTCGATTGGCGGAGCAGATACATCTGTTTTTGAAACCGGCTATATGGGAACCAAGGGTTTTCTCGCTGCGTTCGTAGCCGCATTCTTGACCGTTAATATCTATAAGGTGTGCATTAGCCATAATGTGACGATCAAGCTTCCCAAAGAGGTCCCTGGCTCTATTGCGCAGAGTTTTCGCGATATCTTTGCATTTGGGTTTTCGATCCTTGCGTGCGCTTTTATCGATCTTGCGAGCCGCAAGCTGCTTGCTGTGCCGTTCGCCAATTTGGTATCCGCTCTCATCTCGCCGCTGTTCTCCGCGGTCGACACCTATCCTGGCATGGCGCTTATCGAAGGCGCGGTCGCACTTTTCCAATTTATGGGTATCCACGGTGCTTCGGTTGTCATGAGTCCGATCAATGCTGCGCTCTACGGCAATACCGTTACCAATCTTGAGGTTTTCCAAGCAGGTGGACACCCGTCAATTGCTCTTACGCAGGACTTTACAAGCTTCATCGGCGGTCTGGGCGGTTCTGGCTGCACGTTCATCGTTCCTATTATCCTGATCATGTTTATGCGTTCCAAGCAGCTTAAAGCCATGGGCAAGGCATCGATTATCCCGGTGATTTTTGGAGTTAACGAGCCCGTTATCTTCGGTATGCCGATTGTTCTCAATCCCTATATGTTCGTGCCCTTCCTAGTGGCTCCTATGGTCAACGCCATTATCGGTAAATTTTTCATTGACGTCATTGGAATGAACGCCCCCATGTATACCATGCCGTGGGCGCTTCCCGGCCCAATCGGTGCGTTCCTCACCACGGGTCTCGATCTGCGTTCTCTCGTATTGATGGCAGTGCTGTTGGTCGTTGACTTTGTGATTTACTATCCGTTCTGCAAGGCGTATGACCATCAGCTTTGTTTGGAAGAGTCTGCAAAGGAGACTGCAGGAAACTCGGATGCAGATGCTATTGCCGCACAGGAAAATGTCGCAAAAGCTCTCGAGGCGGTAAAGGACAAGGCGGAGCAGATCCGCGTGCTTGTGCTTTGCCAGGGTGCCGGCACTTCGACTCTCTTGGCAAATGCTCTTCGCGAAGGTGCCGCTGCTAAGGGTGTCGATCTGGTTTCTCAGTCCGGTGCGTACGGAAGCCACTATGAGACGATGGATCAGTACAACGTGATTGTTCTGGCGCCCCAGGCACGCATGTACTATGACGCTATGAAGGCCGATACCGATCGCCTTGGAATTAAACTGCTCACCACAAGGGGCAAGGAGTATATCGACCTTACCAACGATCCCGAAGGTGCAATTGACTGGATCGTTCAGGAGCTGGCCAAATAGTGGATGCACTCCGTCGTTAATTCGTCGGTGTATAGTACGGCCCCGCAGCTTATTGAGCTGCGGGGCCGTATTTCGTTGAGTATCTAATTGAGACAATGAACGCAACCGTCGTGAGATCGCATTGGCGCTCTCCGAGTCACCGACAAACTGCCTTCCATCTATGTGACCAATTCGCTTTCGGTCTTTAGTCTGCTCGAGGCGCGCGAGGATTGCGAGCTGTGCCTGGTGGGCGGCATGTACCGTCGCCGCACCGCCGCCTTTGTGGGCCCCATGGCCGAGGATGCCCTGCGCGCACTAGGGATTGACACGGCGTTTATCGGTGCCAACGGCATTCTGGATGGCGACGTGTCCACGTCCAACATGGACGAGGGCCGCATCCAGCAGCTCGCCTTTAGCAAGGCCGATGCGCGCTATCTGATTGCCGACTCCAGCAGGATCGGCAGACGATACTTCTGCCCCCCAGCCGGCGCAGGGGTACCGCTTTAAAATGACGCGCAAATAACTTTGAGCAACAAGGATGAGGCTATTCTGAGATATGACTAGACTCCGTATTTCGTCTTTATGTCCCTTGAGAATGAATCATAGTCTTCATAGAGCCCCTCTTTGCTTTCATCCTCGGCGTGGTTTATACGTTCAAGGAGCTTATCCTTTGGAGCCTCTTTTGTTATTGCGGCCTCGCTATCGGGTATTGTGGATTGCAAGAATAGTTCTAGAGCATGGACGTCTTTGAGTATGTAGCCTGTCGAACGACCCGCTCCTGTTTTTTCGATTGCGCTGCAACTAACAAGCTGACCGAGGGTTCGTTTAACGGTGACCTCGCTGATATCGGGGCAGTTGGATCGGATGTCGGATTTCTTAATGACGCCGGGTCTCTGTTGAAATAGAACGGCGATGCGCGCTTGCTTCGACATGGGACGAGTGCTTGATTCAATTAAGGTACGCTGCTCGAGCTGTCGGTAGGCGGCCAGGGTTGTTCCGAGCATGAAACGGATAAAGGGTACTTCGGTGTTTTGATTTTCATTCCATCCAGTGGAGCTTGCAGCGAGAGCGTTGTAGTAAAGCGCTTTGTTGTCTTCAATAAGTCGTTCGATGCTGATGTAACGCGCAACGTCGTATCCAGTCTTTTCGAGCAGCAGCGTTGTAAGGAGCCGGCTCATCCTGCCATTGCCATCGTTGAAGGGATGAATGCTAACAAAATCGAAGATAAAGCGGAGCGATATAAGGAGGGGATCGCAAACTTGGCGAGATAAAGCATCGTTGAGGGACTGGCAGGCTTCTTTAATAAGTCCCGGGGTTGCTAGGGCCGAAGGGGGCCTAAAGCGCACAAATCGATTTCCTTGATCGTCAATGGAGACGATTTCGTTATCGCTATCTTTCCAATGGCCTCCATACGAGATTGCCGTGTGCGCCATGAGGTCACGATGCAACTGCAGAATGACCGATGGCGTTACGGGAATGGAATCGTGTTGCTCGTGAATAAGCGACAGCACATCTCGGTATCCAGCAATTTCTTCCTCTGCGCGGGAGCTTGGCTTGGCGGAATACGCCATGATCGCTTTGAGTCTTTTTTGGGTGGTAACAATTCCTTCAAGTCCGTTGGAGGACCGGGTGCTTTGGATCTTAGCCTCCTCCATTAGGGACGATAGAAGCTCGGGTTTGACTTGACTCAGAGCAAGCTGACGGCCTTTATGCTCGCGTATCGAGAGGAGGAGGTTGGTGATTGGAGTTGCTTCGAGTTCCGCTGGGACTGTGGTGTAATCGAACTGGCGCATGCGGCTCCTTTCGGTATCACGAACATACTTTCGATATCATAGTATCATTAAATGATACCGAAAGTATGTTCGTGATACCGAAAACTAGAAACCATGCTTTATAACTGCTTGGAAAGTTCGGATTTGACTATCTTATTGTCTCGATCTGTAACAGTTAGACGGTTAAAAGTGGGCTACGTGTTACAGATTGAGATCTTTCAGCCCTGGTCGCCCGTTCGTCTAAATCTATAACAGTTAGGATTGAAAATCCCTGCTAGATGTTACAGATCGAGATAAACGGCCTGCTCGGGCTCACCAAAAACAAAAAAGGCCGCATGCGAACCCGTGGGGGATTCGCATGCGGCCGACAGGGGATACGCGGCTGAAGTTAGGCCATGAGCAGGCCGGTCTCCGCGACGTTCTTGTACCAGTACGCGCTCGCCTTGGGATAGCGCTTCTGGGTCTCAAAGTCGATGTAGAACAGGCCATAGCGCTTGTTATAGCCGTTGGTCCAGGAGAACTGGTCCTGCAGCGACCACACGAAGTAACCGTCGACGTTCACGCCGCCGTCGATTGCCTTGAGAATCCATGCGAGATGCTGACGCATGTAGTCGATGCGAGGGGCGTCGTCGATAAAGCCGTCCTCAAAGTCGTCCTTATAGCCCATGCCGTTCTCGGTGATGTAGATCTTCTTGTAGTTGGGGTAATCGTTCTTAATGCGGAGCAGCAGGTCGTAGAGACCCTCGGGATAGATAATCCAGTCCCAATCGGTGGTGGGTACGCCTTCGCGCACGCATGACTCGCCCACGCCCTTGAGGAACCAGCGCGAGGAGCCCTTGTCGCCGGTGCCATTGTGGTTGATGTCGTTTTCGCCCTCGGCGGCACGCAGGAACTGGCACTTGTAGGTGTTGACGCCCAGGCAATCGTTGTAGGGGAGCGCGGCGGTCAGCGCGGCGATGTCCTCGTCGCGGACGTCGAGCTCGCCGCCGGCGATATGGGCCAGCTTGGTCGCAGCCTCCATGGTGTCGGCTGCATAGTGGCCGCGGAAGGTGGCGTCGAGTACCCAACGGTTGTTGATGACGTCGGCCATGCGAGCTGCCTCACAGTCGGCGGCATTGTTGGGGTCGAGGGGATACTTGGGCTCCAGGTTCTGGACAATGCCGATCTCGCCCTCAAAGCCGCCCTCATGGAAGGCGACGACGGCCTTGGCGTGGGCCACCATCATGTTGTGCATGAGCTGGAAGGCCTTGTCCAAGCGATACTTCTCGCCGTGCGGCCAGTTGCCGACGATAAAGCTGCCCTCGGCGGTCGCGGGAATCTCGTTAAAGGTAAACCAGTGCTTGACCTCGGGGAACTCGGCAAAGCAGAACTTGGCGTACTCGACAAAGGCGTCAATCGTCGTGCGCGTCAGGAAGCCCTCGCCGCCGTTCTGGTAAAAGGCCTCGGGCGTATCGAAGTGATCGAGCGTGACATAGGGGATAACGCCGGCTTTATTGCAGGTGGCAAAGAGCTCGTGATAGAAGGCAACACCCTCGGGGTTAATCTCACCAGTGCCGCTGGGGAAGATGCGGCTCCAAGCGATGGAGACGCGGATACCGTTGATGCCGAAGCGCTGGCACAGGTCGATATCGACCGGGTACTTGTTGTAGAAGTCGCTTGCGGGATCGGGGGAGAAGCGACCCTGGGCTGCCAGGAAATCGTCCCAGGGCACTTTGCCCTTGCCGTGCGTACGGGTCTCGCCCTCAACCTGGTAAGCGGCGGTGGCGCCGCCAAACACAAAGCCGTCGGGGAACTGCATGGGGTTGGTCATGAGTCATCCTTTCTGTGGGATTCGAATAGGGAGAGGTGCCCGAACTGGGGATCCGGGCACCAACAGAGGGAGGAGCCTAGTCGAGGTTCTCGCGGAGCCACTTAATGGCGCCGGCGGGATCGCGGGTAAGGTCGATATATTCCTTACCGCGGGGAGCGAGCAGCTTAATGCCCAGGCGATCGGTGTCGGCCTTCATGTCGTTGTAGTAGCTACGAACCTGCGGGGCAAGCACGATAACGTCGTACTGATCCATGATGGCAGTGTGCTGGCCATAGGCGCCTGCGGAGGAAGCGATGTTCTCTCCGGTCTGCGCAGCACCTTCCTTGATGGCGTTGGCAAGCATGGCAGAGGTGCCGGCGCCGGCGCACAGGACGAGGACCTTCAGACCGTCGACATCCTTCTTAGCGGATGCGTCGGAGGCGGGCTCGGGCTGATCGGCGACAGGCTTGCTGTCGGCGGCAGTGGCGGTCGGCTCGACGGAAGAGGCGGTCTGCTCGACAGCGGGCGCAGGGGCGTTGGCGGCGATGGAAGCGGCACCATCGGACTCAAGACCCAGCTCGGCGGCGCGCTCGGCCTCCTGGTCGCAGAGCAGCTTATCGTATGCCTTCAAGAACGGCAGGTAGATGATGGCGTCCAGCAAGATGATGATCGCGACAAATACCAGGGCGATAAGCTGGAAGTTCGTGGTGATGAAGATGCCGATGGGGGCAGGGGTAGCCCAAGGCACCACGAAGGAGAAGCCGTTCATGCCCACGTTGTCGATAAAGAACTTGGCAACACTCACGTTGACGCAGCCGGCGGCAACAAAGGGGATGAGCATGTAGGGGTTAAGGATCATCGGAGCGCCAAAGAGCAGCGGTTCGTTGACGGCGAAGGCAACAGGAACAATCGAGGCCTTACCGACAGCTTTGAGCTGCTTGGACTTCATAAAGAGAATCAGCAGAAGCGGCACGATGAACGTGGCGCCGGTACCGCCGAACTCACCCACGAGCGACATGTTAAAGGTGAGGGAGTGGGCGGGGTGGCCACCGGCCAGCAGAACCTGCAGGTTCTCGGCCTGGTTGGCAAGACGGATGGGGTCGATGCCCGGCTGGACGATCGAGGGACCGTGGACGCCGATGAACCAGAAGAACGCGGTTGCTGCCTGGATAAGGATAAGGCCAGGATAGGTTTCTGCAGCGGTAAAGAGCGGGGAGAGCAGTTTGATAAGCAGCTCGGAGAACGGAACGCCCATGAGGTTGCGCACGACGACATCGATGATGCCGCAGATGATGACGGCACCGCCAAAGGGGATGATGTCGCGGAAGTTCTGAGCGATGGCGCCCGGGACCTCTTTGGGCAGCTTAATGGTCAGATCGCGCGAGACGCAGAACTTATAGACCCAAACGGTAATGAACGCGGCGATATAGGCCGAGAACAGACCGCGCGTACCCATGCTGGTGCAGTCGAAGACCGAAAGCTCGGAGCCGTTGAACTTGGTGGTGAACTGCGTAACAGCTAGCAAAAGCATGCTGCACTGGGCGGCAACCATGGTGGAGCCGTCGTTGAGCACCTTGCCGGCGGGCATGCGACGGTTCATGGAAGCCGTGAAGTTCTTGGCAGTGGTGCCGGCAACCATGATGCCCATGACGCCCATGGTGAAGTTGTAGAGCTTGTTGCACCAGTCGATGAGCGGCTGGGGCAGCGTGACGCCGACTACGCCGGGAAGGGTGGCAATGAGCAGAAAGATCGAAGAGGTGAGGACAATGGGCATGCACCCAAGGAATCCGTCCTTGATGGCCTGGAGGTATATGTTCCTCGAAATCTTCTCAAAGAACGGTTGATGCTTTTCGAGCATCTTTACGATGGCGTCCATAGAGCTCCTTTGCTACTTGATGCGCGATGCATGTGGATGGAACTGGTCGTCGATGGATGGTCAGGACTGCCCGGAAACCTTCCTGCTTAAGGAAGGCATTGCGAAATAACAACGTTGTCATTTCGTTAATGACAACGTAAGACATTTTTGGAAGAGCAACAAGGATTTAGGGGTGAGTGGTCGATATTGTCCGGTAAACGGTTGATTTATCAGTCAAGCAGGTAGTGTATGCTAGAACGAAAAAAAACAAGCGATGCAAGACCGACTGGAGAAGTAGTGGCAACGATGGACAAGAAAAATGTCTCAATGAATGATGTGGCAGTTGCCGCGGGTGTTTCTCTCAAGACGGTTTCGCGTGTGATCAACGAGCCCGGTAGCGTGCGAGAGTCGACACGCGATAAGGTCCATTCCGCAATGGAAGCGCTTGGGTTTCGAACCAACTTTGCCGCGCGTTCGCTCAAGTTGGGCCGTTACGGGTGCATCGGCGTGGTGCTGTTCCACTTGTCGGGCGGTGCCGTGGACATGATTGACGGTATCGCAGATGCCGCCGAAGAACGCGGCTTTGCGCTCACGATGATCAAAAAGCGGGCGGGGGAGAAGATGACCCTTGCCGAAGCGGCGCGTAAGATGTCGCAGCTGCCTGTTGATGGCATGATCTTCAACCTGCGTCAGATGGTCGATGACTTTGATACTTTTGAGGCACCGAAAGACCTCAAGACGGTGATTATCACACCGATGGAACATCCTACCTGCTCCACCGTCAGTGACGACCAAGAGGGCGGCGCGCGCATGGCGTGCGAGTACTTCTTGAACCACGGGCATAAAAACGTGTACTTCGTCTCTGGTAAGAAAGAGTCGTTGTCGAGCCAGTGCCGTATGAAAGGTTGGCGTGCGGCACTCGAGGCGCGTGGCATTGAGCCGCCCGAGCCTCTGCAAGGCGATTGGAATGCGGATAGTGGCTATGCCGCGGGCCTTGTGCTTGCCGATAAGCCCGATTGCACGGCGGTCCTCGCTGCTAACGACTGCATGGCAAACGGCGTGATGATGGCTCTACGTGACAAAGGGCTCAGTGTGCCCAATGATGTGTCCGTGATCGGCTTCGACGATGAGCTCTATAAGACGATTCCCAACTCGATTCTGACGTCGGTGAAGTTTCGCCACCGCGAGCTGGGCGTCCGTGCGCTCAACGAGGTCGTCGCGGGTCTGGAAGCTCCGAGCTCCAGAAGCCGTACGCTCGTCTCGGGCGTGTTGGTCGAGCGTTCCAGCGTAAAGGACTTGCGGGCGTAGGTTCGGATTCGTTCGTCTCAATCTGTAACAGTTAGGACCCAAAATCTCGGCTAGATGTTACAGATCGAGACAAACGGCCCCCAGGCCGAACAAAAACAAAAGACCGGGGGCGGCGCGCCGTGTGACGTGCCACCCCCGGCTGAGAAATGGGGGACAGGTTATGTGGGCGGTGCAACTCCGCCAACCGCTCGTCGCAAGCCGCTAGTCCAGACGACGGGTCTGTGCCACGTGCTTATACCAGTAGGCGCTTGCCTTGGGCGTGCGCTTCTGGGTTTCAAAGTCAACGTAGAAGAAGCCGTAACGCTTGTTGTAGCCATTGGTCCAGGAGAACTGATCCTGCAGGCTCCACAGGAAGTAGCCGCCTACGTTGACGCCAACCTCCATGGCCTTGAGCAACCAGCGCAGGTGCTGCTCGATGTAGTCGATGCGCGGCTGGTCGTCCACAAAACCGTCCTTGTAGGGGTCCTTGTAGCCCATGCCGTTCTCGGTGATGAAGATCTGCTTGTAGTTGGGGTAGCGCTGCTTAATGTAGACGAGCAGATCGAACAGGCCCTCGGGATAGATGATCCAGTCCCAGTCGGTGGTGGGGATACCAGGCTTGTTCACATGCTCGCCAATACCCTTAACGCGCCAGCGGCCGGTGCCCTTCTCGCCCGTACCGTTGTGGTGCAGGTCGTTCTCGCCATCGTAAGCCTTCAAGAAGCGGCACTGGTAGTTGTTAACGCCCAGGTAGTCGTTGTAGAGCGCGGCCTCGCGCATAATCTCGAGGTCCTCGTCCAGGATCTCGATGGTGCCGCCTGAGACGGCAGCCAGGCGGTTGGCGCACTCGAGGGTGTCGGGGGCATAGTCGCCGCGGAAGGTGGCGTCGAGCAGAAACTGGTTCTGCAGCACGTGCTCGTTGTTGGCGGCTTTGATGTCGGCGGGGTCGTTCTCGTTGAGCGGGTACTTGAACTCCAACGACTGAATGACGCCGATTTTGCCCTTAAAACCGCCGTTGTGGAAGGCCAGTACTGCCTTGGCGTGGGCGAGCATCATGTTGTGCTCGCACTGGAAGGCCTCGGCCAGATGCGCCTTGACGCCACCGGGGAAGGTGCCCTCGATGTAGGTGTTGGAGGCGTCGGCCCAGATCTCGTTAAAGGTGAACCAGTAGGTCACCTGGTCGGCGTACTCCTTAAAGCAGAAGGTGGCAAAGTCCACAAAGGCGTCGATGGTCTCGCGGTTGAGGAAGTCGCCCTTCTCAAAGAGGGGAAGCGGCGTATCGAAGTGATGCAGCGTGACAAACGGCTCAACGTGGTGCTTGTGGCACTCGGCGAAGAGATCGTGATAGAACTGCACACCCTCGGGGTTGATTTCGCCGGTGCCGTTGGGGAAGATGCGGCTCCAGGCGATGGAGAGGCGAATGCCGTTGATGCCAAACTCCTCGCACAGCTCCAGATCGACGGGGTACTGGTTATAAAAGTCCGAAGCGGGATCGGGGGAGAAGCGCCCCTGGGCCTCCAGGAAGTCGTCCCAGGCAACCTTGCCCTTACCGTGAGTGCGGGTCTCGCCCTCTACTTGGTAGGCAGCAGTGGCGCCGCCAAAGACAAAGTCCTCGGGAAACTGCGCAGGCGGGTTAGTGACGCTAGCAGGGTTAACGGACATGATGATCCAATCGTCTAAATCGAAGGGCCAGCCGGTCTTGGATGGTCGGCTGGCCCTGAGCGTTACTTACTTCGAGAGTTGCTCGCTTACGAAGGCGAGAGACTTATCGCCGTTCTGGGAGAGCTCGATGTACTGTTTACCGCGGCAAGCGACGCACTTGTTGCCCACGCGCTCGCAGTCCTTCTGCAGGTCGGCCAGGTAGCTGGCGGCCTGCGGGGCCAGGACGACCAGGTCAAAGTCGGGGAGCATGTCAACGTGGTTGCCATAGGCCTCGGCAGCGGTCTCAAGATTGATGCCGCGCTCTTTGGCGGCCTTAGCCAGTGCGTTGGCGAGCAGGCCCGAGGTTCCGCCGCCCTGGCAGAGCACGAGCACGCGCTTGCCGTTGAGGTCGCTGGCGGTCGTTGCCTCGGCAGCGGGTGCTGCAGAAGCGGCGGGGGCATCGGCCTTCACGGCCTCGGCAGCAGCGCCGGCGGCAACGCTCTTGGCGTCAGCCTTGCCCTGGAAGGCATCGTTGAGCTTGGCAGCCTTCTCGGCGTTCTTGGCGGCGAGCTCCTCCTCGGAAATCTCGGCCTCCTCGGCGCACTTCTGGGCGTCATAGGCACGGAAGAACGGATAGTACAGGGCAAAGTCGACAACCAGGATAAGGGCGAGCATCACAAAGGCGAGCGGCTGGAAGCCCAGGCCCATGATGGTGCCGATGGGGCCGGGGACGGTCCAGGGCAGGGTGTACATAAAGCCGTTCATGCCCAAGAAGTCGATAAAGATCTTGAGGATCCAGATGTTGGCGATCGGGGCAAAGACAAACGGGACAAAGAAGACGGGATTGAGCACGATGGGTGCGGCGAACAGTAGCGGCTCGTTGACGGCAAAGCACACGGGGACGATAGCGGCCTTACCGACGGCGCGCATCTCCTGAGACTTGGCCAAGAAGCAGAACATAAAGACCAGGACGAGCGTGGCGCCGGTGCCGCCCATGCAGGCGACGAAGTACTGGGCACCCTGGGTCAGGACAGCGGAAGCGTGCTGACCGGCCTGGAACGCAGCCAGGTTGTCGGTCATATTGGCAACGAGAGCGGCAGCGATGGCGGGCTCGACGATCGAGGGGCCGTGGACGCCGACGAACCAGAACAGGCTCATGGCGCCGTAGATCACAGCGAGGCCGATGTAGCCGTCGGCAGCGGTGAACAGGGGCTGGAACACCTGGATGACGCCCTGGGCAAAGCAGAAGCCAAAAGCAGCGCGGAAGGCTATGTCAAAGACCCAAAAGACGGTGATGCAGACGGAGAAGGGGATGATGTCCTTAAAGGTCTGCGAGATGTTGGGCGGAACCTGCTCGGGCATCTTGACGGTGATGTTGCGCTTAATGAAGAACTTGTAGATGATGCCGGTCACAAACGCAGCGATGAAGGCGGTCAGCAGGCCCTTGGAACCAAGGTAGGTGGTGTTGAAGCCGCTGGCAGCGTCCGTGGCGATCGTGTCGCTCGAAAGGAGCAAGAAGCCGATGATGGCCGCGCACATGCACGAGATAAAGTTGATCTGGTTGTTCTTGGGCAGGTCGCGGTTCTGCGCGTCGGCGAAGTGCTTGGCCGTGGTGGCGGCGCAGGCGATGGCCAGGATGCCCATGGAGTAGTTGTAGCACTTCCACAGGGCGTTGTTGATGTCATCGGGCCAGTAGAAACCCCAGATGTTGGGGACCGAGGCTACCAGGCAGAAGATGGACGAGAAGATGATGATGGGGATGACGGAGATAAAGCCGTCGCGGATCGCCTTGAGGTACTTGTTGCGGGCGATCGCGTTGAAAAAGGGCTGGCCCTTTTCGATGATGGCGATGAGTTGCTCCATGCAATGCTCCTAAGAGTCGGTGGGTTAGCAACGATGGTAGCTTTTGACGTTCGGTTGCCAAAATGTTGACGTTGCCATTTTGCGACACAAAAAAAGACGCGAACCGGTGGTTCCTGTGCCTGCGAACCGTCGATTCCTTATGCGTAAACGTTTGAGCCGCCCGGTGGCTCTGTGTTTGCACAATGGCAACGTTAACATTTGGGCGCAAAAAGCCGTTTGGGGAAGCAAAAATGTCGGTGAACGGTAGGTTTTGGGTGGTGAGCGTATGGTGGGGGAGGCGTTAGATATACTTGAAGACGTTTCATTTGACTGCGTAGGGTGCCACCAATGGCATCGTTGACATAGAAAGATCGACCTATGGCCGCTGTTAAAAAATCGGTATCCGTCAAAGACGTGGCGCGCCTCGCGGGCGTTTCGGAGCAGACGGTCTCGCGCACCGTGCACGATTCGCCCAGTGTGCGCCCCGAGACCAAGGAACGCGTGCGTGCCGCCATGCGCGAGCTGGGGTATCGCCCCAATTTCGCCGGTCGATCGCTGCGCCGTGGCAAGTTTAAGACCGTCGGCGTCGCCATGTTCAACATTACCGGTACCGGCAACCTCGACCGTATGGAGGGCTTTGCCGCCGCGGCCGACAAACATGGCTATGCCATCACCCTCACTAAAGTAGATGGACATCCCTATACCCTCGAGAGCGCATCGTCGCGTATGAGCGCGCTGCCGGTAGACGGCATGGTCGTGATCATGAATCGCATGCCGGCGGACTTTGGCACCTTCGAGCCGCTACCTGGCATGCAGACGGTGCTCGTTACCATGCTGGAGCACCCACTGTGCTCGACGGTCGATAACGATCAGCTCGATTGCTCACGCCAGGTTGTCGAGTACTTGCTGGGGCAGGGACACAAGACCGTGCACTTTATCTCGTGTCCCGAGCGCTCGCTTTCGGGCATGCGGCGCGAGGAAGGCTGGCGCGAGACATTGCGCGCGCATGGCACTGAGCCACCGCGACTCGTTCGTGGCGATTGGACGGCACAGAGCGGGTATGCTGCCGGTCAGGCTCTGGCGGACGATCCGACCTGTACGGCCATTTATGCTTCCAACGACGCCATGGCCTACGGCTGCATTCGCGGACTCGAGTCGCGCGGAAAGCACGTGCCCGAGGACGTGAGCGTGGTGGGTGTTGATGACAGTCTGGGCGACATCGTGCCCGATCGTCGCCTGGCCACCGTGCGCTTTGACAACAAGCGTGTCGGCATGTGGGCAGTCGATAAGATCGCCGGTGCCGAGGGCGTTGAACCCGGTGTGGAGCACATGCTGTTTCCGGGCGTACTCGTCGAGGGCGATACGGTGCGCGATTTGCGTTAGGGTGCGGCTCTGTTTGGGTTGCCGATAATTGTGTTCGATATTGTTCAGATTGGTTTAAAAACCGTTCACGGGCGAAAAGTGACCGTTCATAGTTCGAAATTACGTTTTGAGCTGTTCTTTTTTGTTTGAATGTTATTGTTTCTGTCATACACAACGCAGCGCGTATGCCCGGACGCGATGCTCTCCATTGGTTCATATGTGAAAGGAACGCAATATGGCAACCAAAGAAGAAATCTCGATGGTTGGATTCGAGATCGTCGCATACGCAGGTGACGCCCAGACCGATCTGCTTGCAGCGCTCGATGCTGCTCGCGAGGGTGACTTTGAGAAGGCCGAACAGCTGCACAAGGATGCCAGCGATGCGCTCATCGGTGCCCACGACACGCAGACCAAACTGCTTTCGCAGGAGGCCGGCGGTGGCGAGATGGAGATGACCTTCATCATGGCTCACGCTCAGGACACCCTCATGACCACTATGATCCTGGAGAAGCAGACCCGCTTTACCATCGATGCCTACAAGCGCATCGCCGAGCTCGAGGCCAAGCTCGCCTAACGAGCCCTCACAACCAAGTCCCCTTCCAAAAGCTCTGCCGCTACCCGCGGCAGGGCTTTTTCTGTCCTCCTCCAAGTTGCGGTGAAATAGGGACTGAATAGGGGCCGGCGGGCACAAAACAAACCCTATTCCACCGCAACTCATCCCGAGACAGTCATTGGGGACGTTCTTAAACGACTAGTCGTTGGGGACAGTCTTGGAGCTTCTGCACGCCCTCCCGTTCGGTTTTTCGATGGGTGGGTATACTTCCATCCGCAATGCAGGCCGGAATGAGGAGGTGTCCAAATGCCGGACAACGGATTGATTCAAAAGACAGATGCGCACGAGATGGCTCATGGGCGTCCTGTCCAGATAACCGAGCATACGACGGTAACCGAGCTGCAGCCCAGCCTGTCCGATGTCGTGTGCGCAAACAAAAAGCTGCAGATTGGCTTTATCGTTGCGCTCGTGGTACTGGCGCTGCTGTCGGGCTTTGTAGCTCGTCCGCATTTTGCCGATACCAAAACTTGGGACTCTACCATCGAGGTCATCGATCAAAAGAAGGGCAATGTTTTGGCGCTCACAACCTCGTGCGTCGCCCTATCTGCGGGTATCACTGCGCTGCCGGGCGATACGGGAACGCCAGTTGCCGAGCAGCTCGCGCAGCTTTCAGGCAACCTTGGTATCGTGCTTGCTGTGCTCTACCTCGAGAAATACCTGCTAACCATTTTGTGGTCGGTTGGCCTGGGCATCTTAATCCCGTTTGCGTTGGTGCTCTTTGCGGTGTCGCTCGGCATTCACGGGCGCTGGAGCACGAGCGCCGTCCTGCGCCGTGTGGCGACGCGCGTGCTGGTGGTCGCCATGATCAGCATGGCGTTGGTGCCTGCAAGCGTATGGGTGTCGCAAAAGGTCGACGAAACGTATCGCGTAAGTAGTGAGCAAGCTGAGCAAAAGGCTGCGGACGCTGCGGACGCGGCCGACACCACGGACAAGTCAGCCGAGACCAGCTCAAAATCGAACAAGAAAAAATCCGAGGCCACGGAGTCAAAAAATGTGCTCGAGCAGTTGACCGATGGGGCCTCGAGCCTGGTCACGTCGGTAACCAGCGGCGCCAAGCAGATGACCGACGAGATCGTGCAGCAGGTGACCGATCTGATTGAAGGTGTCATCGTGATGATCGTGACCTCGTGCGTTATCCCGCTGCTGGTGCTCGTGGCGTTCCTATGGCTAGGACACGTGCTGCTGGGGATCGATATTTCCGGCCCGGCGAACTATTTGACGGGCCGTTTCTTGAGCGCTCCTTCCAAGCACGCCAAAAAGGGCGGGCAGTCCGAGTAGCTAAAACAGCTGTATATACCGGGGAATACCGCCGAAGGGCGGCCGAGACACGTTCTCGGCCGCCCTTTTGTTTGTTGAACACATGGTCGCTACGTCCGCGCCGGGTCCAAACGGTCAGCAATCATCCGTGAACGGTGTTTGTTCAAAAAAGAACAAAGATAAACAAATAATGGTTGCAGTCGCTGTTCGAATGTGTTCAAATAAACATGAACAGTGAAGAACCGCACATTCAGATGCCCGGACCTGAACGCGATTCAACACTTCCAAACAGAAACTACGCACCTGCGTATCTCTCAAGGAGGATGTCATGAGGGTTGTAATCGCTTCCGATGCCGACGGTATGTCGATGAAGGAGTCCATCAAGGAGATGCTCATCGCCGACGGTCACGAGGTCGTCGACTATTCCGAGACCCCTGCCGCGGACTTTGTCGATTCCGCGACCGCCGTTGCCAAGGACCTGCTGGAGCACAAGGATTCCCAGGGCTTCGCATTCGATAAGTACGGCGTCGGCTCCTATATGGCCGCCGTCAAGATTAAGGGTATGGTCGTCGCCAACATTTCCGACGAGCGTTCCGCCTACATGACCCGCGAGCACAACGGCTCGCGCATGGTCACCATGGGCCCGGGCGTTGTGGGCACCGAGGTCGCCAAGAAGATCGCCCGCGAGTTCCTGCGTGCACAGTACGCCGGCGGCCGTCACCAGATCCGTGTCGACATGCTCAACAAGATGGCCTAACGAGAGCCACCGAGAACTCGAACTTCTACCTCAACTTGTGAATTCAGACGAAAGGACGTTCTGATGAAGAAGACCATCGCAATCGGTTGCGACCATATCGTTACGGACGAGAAGATCTATCTGGCCGACCGCCTGGAGCAGGCTGGCTACAAGGTGCTCGACTGCGGCACCTACAGCCACACCCGTACGCACTATCCCATCTACGGCAAGGCCGTGGGCGAGGCCGTTGCCAGCGGCAAGGCCGACTTTGGCGTGGCCCTGTGCGGCACCGGCATCGGCATCACCAACGCCGTCAACAAGGTTCCCGGCGCCCGTTGCGCCCTGGTCCGCGACATGACCTCTGCCCTGTATGCCCGTCGCGAGCTCAACGCCAACATCGTGGGCTTTGGCGGCAAGATCACCGGCGAGTTCCTGATGGCCGATATCATGCTTGCCTTCCTGGAGGAGCCCTACGAGAAGACTCCCGAGCACGACGCCCTGATCGCCAAGATCGATGCCTGCAACAAGGCCGACGCCGAGGCTCAGGCTGACCCGCACTTCTTTGACGAGTTCCTCGAGAAGTGGGACCGCGGCGAGTATCACGACTAATTAGGTTCCGGCGTTCTGCCGAACGCCGGACCGGTCGACGCTGCGCTCAGGCACCCCATCTCGCCGCTCAAACCGTCGCTCGCGTACATGAAGTACGCGTCGCTCCTCTTTCGCGGCGACCTAGGGCACCTGAGCGTCGCTCGCTGACGTTTGAGTGACCTGTGAGATCGCCCCTGTTGTTGCGAAGTGTTCTGGTACGGCGAGCTGCTCCGATAACACGTTTGCTTGCTTGGCTTGAGTGCTTCGCTCTTGGCTGTACTTGGCGATTTGCAGCTTTTCAATTGACGGCTCGCGTTTCTGTGAGGGGGCGCGGGCCGGTTTTCTATCAGCCCTATTGACTTGGCGGGCTGTCGTAAGAAAGGGAAGGCTCCTATGGAGTTTGTTCTTGATAACGGTTCTATCCGCGTGGCACTGAGCACGGCGGGCGGGTCGTTCACTTCTATTACGGCCAACGGCCGTGAGTACCTGTGGCAGGGCGACCCGGCGGTGTGGTCGGGCCAGGCACCCATTTGTTTCCCGATCTGCGGCGGCCTTCGTGACGGTCGCGCAATGACCATGGGCGGCCGCGAGGTCAAGCTCGCCCGCCACGGCTTTGCTCGCAAGCAGGAGTGGAAGCTCGAGGAGCAGAGCGACAACATGGTTGTGCTGAGCTTAAGCTCTGCCGGCCATGCCGAGTTGCTCGAGCAGTACCCGTATCCGTTTAAGATCGTTGCTCGTTACACGATCGATGCGGAGAAGGTGGCCGTGTCGTACGAGGTGACCAATGAGGGCACCGAGGACATGCCGTTCTTTGTGGGCGGTCACCCTGGCTTTAAGTGCCCGCTTGACGAGGGCGAGTCCTACGACGACTACGAGCTCCGTTTTGAGCAGCGCGAGGCCGCCGAGCTCTGTACTGCCGTTCCCTCGACGGGCCTGATTGATGTTGAGCATCGCAGCAAGAACCCGATGGTTGGCCATGACCTGCCGCTGACCCACGAACTCTTTGACTTCGCAGAGACCATCTTTGACGTGCTCGAGAGCCACGTGGTTACGCTTACCAAGAAAACCGAGGACAAGGGCGTGCGCCTGACGTTCCCCGATATGCCATACCTGATTGTGTGGAGCAAGCCCGAGGGCGACTTTGTGGCCGTGGAACCGTGGGGCGGCCTGTCCACCTGCTCCGACGAGGACGATATTCTGGAGCACAAGCGCGGCTGCCTGGTGGCCAAGCCGGGAGAGACCGTCACCCGCGGCTTTGAGATCGAGATCCTTTAACGAGCTATCGTATGTTTGGGGCGGGTTATGCCGCCCCGGAACAGGAGTTCAACATGATTCTGACCGTTACCATGAACCCGTCGATTGATACGCGCTATCAGCTCGACAAGCTGATCATCGACGATGTTAACCGTGTGACACCCGAAAAGACCGCTGGCGGCAAGGGCCTCAACGTGAGTCGCGTGCTGCTGCAGCTGGGTGACGACGTGCTCGCGACCGGCCTGCTCGGCGGCCACATGGGTGCCTATATGGCCGAGCTTATGGATGCCGACGGCGTCAAGAACGACTTTGTGCCTATTGCTGGTGAGACGCGCATCTGCCTGAATATCCTGCACGAGGGTAATCAGACCGAGCTGCTGGAGAGCGGCCCGCAGATCGCCCCGGCCGAGCTCGAGGCCTTTACGGCCAAGTTTGCCGAGCTTGCAGCGAAGGCGGACGTCGTGACGCTTTCGGGCTCGCTGCCGCGTGGCGTCGATGCCGGCTACTATGCCGAGCTCGTCAAGATCGCCGAGGAGGCGGGCGCCAAGGTGCTGCTTGACACCTCGGGTGCATCGCTGGAGGCCGCGCTGGAGTCTGACGCTAAGCCTGAGCTCGTAAAGCCCAACCTGACCGAGATTAACGGCCTGCTGGGTACGTCCTTTACGACCGATGATGTCGATGCCCTGCGCGAGGCGCTTGCCGCCGATGACCGCTTTGCCGGTATCCCCTGGGTCGTCGTTTCGATGGGCGCTGCCGGTTCGGTGGGCTTCCATGAGGGCCGCGCGTTCCGCGCCAAGACGCCCGCGATTGCGGCTGTGAACGCGACGGGTTCCGGCGACTCGACCATTGCCGGTTTTGCGCATGCCATTGCTGCTGGTGCCGACGACGTCACCGTGCTCAAGACCGCCAATACCTGCGGTAAGCTCAACGCCATGGATCCCAAGACCGGCCACCTGGTCATGGACCGCTGGGACGAGATCTACAACAACGTTGAAGTAACGGAGCTTTAGGGTTACGCGGTTTTACCAAACCGCGTAACGGCTCGACGCTGCGCGGGCCGCATTT
>UREZ01000002.1 GCA_900547025.1 uncultured Collinsella sp. | reverse complement strand
CGCCTGATGGAGAACGGTCTGTTCGTTGACTCCGCGCCCGAGGGCGAGAAGCAGAAGATTATCGACGAGAACCCCGAGATCATGCAGATTTGGGACGACGAGACGGGCGACCGCATGACGAGCCTGTGCATCATCGGCCGTCACATGGACAAGGATGCACTCATCGCCTCCCTCGATGCCTGCCTGACCGACTGGCACCGCGCCTAGGTTTATCCAAGCGGACATTTTCCGCCTACGTAGCCGCCAAACCACCACGAAGGTGCCCTTCGTGGTGGTTTTTCGTTCTGAGCCAAGGAGATTCATGTTCAACATTGTGCTGTATGCGCCCGAGATTCCGGCCAATACGGGCAATATCGGCCGCACCTGCGTGGTCACCGGCGCCCGCCTGCATCTGGTGGAGCCGCTGGGGTTTTCGCTCGACGACAAGACGGTACGTCGCGCCGGTCTGGGCTACTGGCAAAACTTGGACGTGACGACCTATGCCGGCTGGGAGGATTTCCTTGCGCGCAATGGTCTCTCCCCTGCCGACGAACGCCTGCATCTGCTGACCAAAAAGGCGCGCCGAACCTATGCGCAAAGCACCTACCGCGACGGCGACTATTTGGTCTTTGGCAGCGAGAGTTCGGGCATTCCCGAGCCACTGCTTGCCGCGGCGCCCGAGCGCTGCGAGCGCATCCCCATGCTGCGCGATTGCGACTCACTCGATAACGCCGAGGCTTGGGAAGCCCACGAAGAATCGCTGGGGCATACCGAGGACAGCCACGAGGCCATCCTTCAACAGGACATCTGCGGCAACTTCGTCAACCCGGACGACTACCGCATCAGCGCACTCAACCTCTCCAACAGCGCCGCCATCGTCCTCTACGAGGCCCTGCGCCAGGCAGGCTTTCCGGGAATGTGACAAAGGAACTATCCCTTTGTCACATTCAAGCGCCACGCCGATGGCACACATGCCTAATTGATGCTCTAGATAAAGAGCCTAAAGAGCCCTCACTTTTAATCAGAATTAACTAAAGTAAAATGAAGTTAAACGGCGGTGTGAAAGGAGAGCCTTGTGGAATATCTCGAGAACCCGTTTACCCCCAGTTTTGGCGAGGTTCCTGCCCATCTCGCTGGCAGACAACAGATTATTCGGGATCTGGACCGTGCCTTCTTGAGCCAGCGCAGGCGCCCAGAATTGACCTCGATCTTCTCAGGCGCGCGTGGAACCGGTAAAACCGCTCTCATGTCGTCGCTCGCGACAAGGGCGGAATCCCACGGCTGGATTGCCGTAAAGACGACCGCGCTCCCGGGAATGCTTGAGGAAATCGAGTTCGGGGCGAAACGTGCTGCCGGCCATCTTATCGACCCGTCTAAGAACTTCGAAGTCACCGGCCTCGGAATTGCACCGCTCGGCAGCATCGAGGTCAATCGCGTTCACGATGCCTCAACCTGGCGTTATCGCATGAGCGACATCATCGACCAGCTCAACGAGGCAGGCACCGGTCTGCTCGTCACGGTTGACGAGGTGGACCCGACACTCGACGAAATGATTCAGCTCGCAGCGACGTATCAGCACTTTGTGACCGATGGGAAACGCGTCGCCCTGCTCATGGCGGGACTTCCCAACAATGTCTCGACGTTGCTGAACCACAAGACGGTCTCGTTCCTTCGCCGCGCCCAACAATATCATCTGGGTCGCATTGCCGACTATGACGTACGCGAGGCCTTGATTCGCACAATCCAGGAAAACGATCGCCTGGCAGATGCTGAGGGAATCGATAGAGCCGTTCGCTCGATCTCTGGTTTTCCCTTCCTATTGCAACTCGTAGGCTACCGTGCCTGGGATCTCACAAGCGATTCGAAGGAAATCTCGTCACGCGACTTTGACCTGGGAATCAAAATCGCGCGCGACGAGATGGACGACCGAATCCTCGCGGCAACCTATCGGGAACTCACTGCAGAGGACAAGCGATTCCTCATCGCCATGCTCGATGACGAGGAAGAGTCCACCACCGCCGACCTTGTCGAGCGCCTTAAGCGTTCGCCGCAGCAGGTCTCCCGCTACCGACGCCGAATGATAGATGCCGGCATCATCGGGGAACGAGGACGAGGGCTCGTCGCATTTGAATTGCCATTCTTCCGCGACTATCTCGCGGCTCAATGCGTGAAATAGGCATCAATGAGGCAAAGGGGCTGTCCCTTTGCCTCATTGTCTATAGGTAGCGGCCGGTGATGCTTGCGGAGCAGGCCACGATGTCGCCCGGCGTACCGGCGCAGACGATTTGCCCGCCCGCGTCGCCACCGCCCGGGCCCATGTCGATCACGTAATCGGCGTTACGGATAAGGTCGGGATCGTGTTCGATCACGATAACCGTGGCGCCCTTGGCAACGAGGCCGTCAAACACACTCAGCAACACCTGAACATCGAGCGGATGCAGGCCAATCGTGGGTTCGTCGAACACGAATACGGCATCATCCTGCACGCGGCCCATCTCGCTCGCGAGCTTAAGGCGCTGTGCCTCGCCGCCCGAAAGCGCCGGCGTGGGCTCACCGAGCGTGAGATAGCCCAAGCCCAAGTCGTGCAAGGTCTGCAAGCGCGCCTGAACCTTCTTGAGCCCCAGTGTGGCGTCGATGGCCTCGTCCACACTCATGTCCATGAGCTGCGGCAACGTAAGGAGACTCCCGTCCTTGCCCTCGCGATGGATATGCGAAGCCGCGTCTGCATAACGTGAGCCGCGACATGCCGGGCAGACGATCTCGACGTCGGGCAAAAACTGCACGTCGAGTGATATCGAGCCCGTGCCATCGCACGTAGGGCAGCGCAAGGCGCCGGTGTTGTAGCTAAAGGCACCCGCCTTGTAGCCGGCTGCCTTGGCCTCGGACGTACGGGCGAAGGCGCGACGCAGCTCGTCATGAATGTCGGCATAAGTCGCCACTGTCGAGCGCACGTTGGCGCCGATAGGCGTAGCGTCAATCAGGTTTGCGCGGGCAATGCCTTCGGCATCGACCCAGCGCACATGTTTTGGCAGGCGCTCGCCGGCTGCCTGCGCCTTGAGCGCCGGGATGAGCGTCTCGAGCACCAACGTCGTCTTGCCCGAACCCGAAACGCCCGTCACCGCGACAAGGCGGCCGCGCGGGATATCGACTTCGAGCGGTTTGACGGTATGGATGGCCTCGGTTGCCATGCGGATATGGCCCTGGTCGAACATTTCGTCGTCAGTCACCTGCGGGCGCAAACGCTTGGGGTCTGCGCGCAAAAACGGTGCGATTCGGCTGCCCTGCGATTGTTCGACCTCGTCCACCGTACCTGCAGCGATCACATTACCGCCGCCTGCTCCGGCAACAGGACCCATCTCGACCAGACAGTCGGCTTCCGCCAGCACGCGCGTATCGTGGTCGACAACAACCACGGTGTTGCCGTCATCCACCAGATCGCGCATCACGCCTACCAGGCCGTCGACATTGGCAGGATGCAAGCCAATCGAGGGCTCGTCCAGCACATAGAGCACGCCCGTCGATCGGTTGCGCACCACGCGGGCGAGCTGCACACGCTGGCGCTCACCTGTGGAGAGCGTGGCACCGGCGCGGTCGAGCGAAAGATAATCGAGACCCAGATCGACCAGGCGACGGGCCGCGCCCAAAAACGAATCGCAGATATCCGTCGCCATGGGCTGCATCTCGGTCGGCAAGGACGTAGGCACCCCACGCACCCACTCAATCGCCTCGCCTAGCGTCATGGCCGATGCCTGCGCCAGATTGATACCGCGCACCTGGGGCTGGCGTGCCGCCTCGGAGAGACGCGTGCCGCCGCAATCGCGGCATGGGCCCTCGCGCAAAAAGCGCGCCACGCGCTTAAGCCCCTTATCGTCCTTAACCTTGGCGAGCGCATTCTCGACGGTATAGACGGCGTTGTAATAGGTAAAATCGAGCGGCGTAGCGCCCTCGCCGTTTTTGGGAACGTAGAGAATGTGTTTCTTAACCGCCGGACCATGGAACACGATGTCGCGCTCTTGAGGCGAGAGCTGGTTAAACGGCACGTCAGTGCGCACGCCCATCTCGCCGGCCACCTGCTTCATCAGATCCCACATGAGCGTGCCCCAAGGAAGCACCGCGCCCTCGTTGATAGTCTTTGACTCGTCGGGCACCAGGCTCGCCTCGTCCACCTCGCGCATGACACCGGTTCCGCCACAGGTGGGACACGCGCCACCGCTGTTAAAGGCAAGGTCCTCGGCACCCGGCGCGTAAAACTCGCGGCCGCACGCAGGGCACGTGAGCGACAGGCCCGCAGCTACGTTAAGGCTCGGCTCCACACGCGCCCCGCAATGCGGGCACACGTGATGGGCGCAACGGCTAAAGAGCAGACGCAGGCTGTTGTTGAGCTCGCTCATGGTACCAAAGGTCGAGCGCACGCCCGGCACGCTGGGGCGTTGATGCAATGCGAGCGCCGCCGGCACGTGCAGAACCTCGTCCACCTGGGCGTGTTCGGCCTGCGTCAGGCGACGGCGGGTATAGGTGCTGAGCGCCTCAAGATAGCGACGCGAGCCCTCGGCATAAAGAACCCCCAGCGCCAGCGAACTCTTGCCCGAGCCCGACACGCCGGCAATGCCCACAAGCCTTCCCAGTGGAATATCGATATCGATGTCTTTGAGGTTGTGCACGCGCGCGCCACGCACCTCGATAGCCTGCGGGCTCATCTTCTGTTCCGTCACCTTTATCACCCTACTCATGCCATAAAACTCGATCGCGGATGTACTCGCCCAGCATGGGCACGGTAAACCGGACGAGACCGTATCCGGCAGCCCCGATGACGCGCTCGCGAATCAGGCTTGCGCGATATTTACTCGCCCAGCTCTGGGTGCGATCGCAGCGCTCAATGACATCCGCCATGCGCGTCGGTTTGCCCTCGTCAACCGCCATGGCCTCGATAAAGAGGCGCTGTGGACTGCGCAGCCCGTAATACAGGGGCGCGTCGACCGCTGCGTAGAACTCGGAGACGGCATCCGTATGGCCAGCCTCGACATCGCACCTTTCGATGACCTGCGAGCCACGCCGGACGGCAGAGCGCCACATGTAATATCCCACCAGCTGAACCATATAGGGATGCCCCATGCTCTTGCGCGCCGCAAGGTCCGCCGTCCCCGCGTCCACGTAAAGACCAGCGTCCTTGACCGTCTGGATATACGAATCGCGCACCTTGGGCAAGGATATCGCCCCCAACGTACGCTGCTGGGCACGCCGTAAAAACGTTACGCTCGGCTCTTCGAGCAGATCGTCAACCATACTGGGTAAGCCGGCGAACACCAGCGCAAGGCCGCGCTGCTCGCTATCGGGCAAGCCCGTAGCATCCTGGTCTCCGAGCACCTGCTGATAGAGAACGGCAAGAGCCGCCAGTTCCTCGATAGACGCCGATTGCGCCTCGTCAATCGCAAACAGTATGCCCTTGCCTGGACCGAGCTTCTTGAGGCGCTCGTTGACCAGCCCTCGCAACGTTTCGCCCTTTGCCCGCGCCGCCTCGACCGACATCCGGCCAAACGACGGACCGAACTCCATTGACGTCACAACGGGCTTATTCGAGCGAAGCGCGTCGGCCAATCGGTCGCATAAGCCAAGCGAAGCGGAATCGGAGACAACCGCCCATCCGCGCTCATTGGCTAGACGTTGCAGCTCCCGCAGGAGAACCGTCTTGCCGCAGCCGCGATTTCCCGTAATGAGCATGAGCCTACCCGGCGCTCCGGCGCCGTTATCGAGCCCTTCCTCGAAATCTTCGATGACCGACTCTCGACCGATGAGCATCGGAGGCCGCTTGCCTGCCGTTGGCTTAAAGGGATTTGGATTCATGTCGGCCTCCTCGGATTGGCAAACCCTGGTAATAGTTATACCAACTTGTACCGAGTTATACCAACAGCAGGTGACAAAGAGGCCGCCCTTCTATCACCTATGGCAGAAGAACTCTGCGTCTGCTGCTCGCCAGGGGCGGAAGGTGGAGGGATCGACCTTTACGTGCGCCGCGGCGGGTACGTCGTACCATTTGACCGTGTAACCGGCACCGTGAGAGCAAAAGACCGAATCGGGCGTGTTGGGCAGATCGGCCTCGGGCTCATAGGCGGCCGTCTCGATTACGCGCTCGGCATCATGGCAAGCCGCATAACCGGCGAACTCCAGGTACAGATGACCGCGGCCGCTTGTGTAGGCAGCTACCTCCAGGGCATAGTCCTGCACCTCGGATGCCGGCACGCGACCCACAAGCTTCGCCCGGTCCCCCGCCATCGTCGGCGGCTCGTACTCGGCACCCATGCGCGTGGCATCCGAGAGCGCCCGACCCACGCACTCCCCCGGCACCTCGAGCTCAAAGCGATACCACGGCTCCAACAGCACCGCCGCGCCGGCCTCACGCGCCTGCATCAAACCCTGACGAATCGCGCGGTACGTGGCCTGGCGAAAATCGCCGCCCTCGGTGTGTTTGGCATGCGCACGGCCGCCCGTGAGCGTAATGCGCACATCGGTGATGGGAGAGCCAGTCAGCACGCCCAGGTGATCGCGCTCCATGGCGTTGGTGAGCGCCAGACGCTGCCAGTTAAGATCGAGCTCGTCGGTCGAGGTAACGGTGCCAAACTGCACGCCCGAACCCGCCGGCAATGGCTCCAGGCGCAGATGTACCTCGGCATAGTGGCGCAGTGGCTCAAAGTGGCCCACGCCCTCGACCGGCTGCGAAATAGTCTCCTTATAGAGAATGCCGCCAGACTCAAAATCAATCGAAAGGCCAAAGCGATCGGCCAACACCCGCTGCACGACCTCGAGCTGCACGGCGCCCATCAACTGCAAATGAATCTGCTCAAGATGCGTATTCCAGCTTACGCCGAGCATAGGATCTTCGTCCGCCAACTCAGTCAGTGCTTTGAACACCGCGTGGACATCGTGTTCGCCCGGAAGCACCGTATAGGTAAGGACTGGCGCAATGACGGGCGCATCGCCCGCGGGCTCCGCGCCCAGGGCGTCCCCTGGGCGAACGTGTGCAAGACCCGTCACGGCGCAGATGCCGCCAGCGGCAACTTTCTGTGCAAGCTCGTATTTCTCGCCGTTATAGATGCGCACCTGATCGATCTTTTGCTCCCATGCCTCGGCACCGGAACGTCCGCCAATCATCTGTTTTGCGTGCAGCGTGCCGCCGGTCACTTTAACCCAAGCCAAACGCTCGCCGCGATCCCCGCGGCTGACACGATAGACGCGCGCGGCAAACTCCGGGAGCCACGCCTGTTCGCGCATCAGCGCACATATGCCATCCAGCAGTTCGTCCACGCCCTGGTCCCTGAGCGCCGAGCCGGCAAAGCAGGGAAAGAGCTTGCGCTCGGCAACCATGCGCGACAGCGTTGCGACAGAAAGCTCGCCCGCTTCAAAAAACTCCTCGAGCGCCGCCTCGTCCAACGCAGCAGCGTCCTCCTGAACGGCGCCGCCCGCCAGCAGTTCGTTGGCATCCAGGCAGCCCTCGGAAAGACGCTGCCCAAGCTGTGCCAGCAAAACATCGCGGCCGGGATTCTCCAAATCGATTTTGTTGATATAGATGAACGTCGGAATGTCATAGCGCGCAAGCAGGCGCCACAGGGTTTCGGTGTGCCCTTGCACGCCGTCGTTGGCGCCCACAACCAAAATCGCGTAGTCGAGTGCGCGCAGCGTGCGCTCCGCCTCGGCAGAAAAATCGACATGTCCCGGCGCATCCACGAGCATGACGTGGGTATCGCCATGGTCGAGCATGGCCTGCGACGAGAAGATCGTAATGCCGCGCTCGCGCTCGATCGCGTTCGTGTCCAGATATGAATCGCCATCGTCCACGCGGCCGCGCTTGCGAATGCGACCCGCGTTGAACAGCATGGCCTCGGCCAGCGTGGTCTTGCCGGCATCGACATGCGCCAAGATTCCAACGACCGCTTGCTTCGACATGGCTCTCCTCTTATTGCAAGCCCACCGCACGCGGCAACGGGCATCCTCGTTCCACACTGGATGATACAATTTACGGGCCGGCGGGCGAAGCGGGCCCTATCCCCCGACCGAGCTCATCGCCCTGCGTTGCCGCGCGGCGATTTTCGTAGGTTCGCGCCTTGCGAAAGCCGGCTCGCAAAACAGCGCAGCGAACGAAAATGACCCCACCCGGGGCCATTTTCGTTCGTGCAAATTGTTGATACGCGTCCCCGCTCTTATGTCTCGCGCAGCCAATCGAACGCAACACGCGCCGTGCCGTCGGATACATAGACGACGCCGGCACGCTCAAACCCCGCCTTAATACTCGCACCCTGCATGGGCAGGTTGTCCTGATGCGTGTCGATGCGCAGGTGATCGGCACGCTCCTTGGCAAAGGCAAACATCGCAGCCGCGATACCGTGCACGGTGCCGTCGGATGCCACACGGTGCAGCACGGCGTACGGAGTGTCGCTACGCCATTGACCGTCCTCAATTACGTCATAGCACTCGTCCGGGCCTGGTAAAAAGGCAAACGTCGCCACCACGCGGCCGTCGACTTCGCACACATAGCTGCCACCGGCGGCGATATCGGCAGCCAGCTGCTCGGCAGAGGGCGTGCCCTCGGGCCACTGCGTGGCGTTGCCATGCGCACGCATAAAGGCGCGGGCCGCGTCATAGATAGCCATGATGGCGGGAATGTCGGTATCGAGGGTTTTTCTGATCATCACGCGGCGACCTCACGTTTATTGGTATCACTTTGATTGAGCAATGATACCAACGTTTGGAGAGGGGCGCGAAGCAGATGGGGAGCAAAAAGCGAGCCGCCTGGTCAAAAGCCAAAAGCGAGTTTTTGGGCGCTGCCACGGGCGGCGATATGAGCGACCTGTTTGCACACGAAGACGAGCGCCGCGACGCACTAGACGCCGAGCGCGATGAAGCCTGGCGCTACAAGTCGTGCGAGCGCAAAAACCGTTACGACACGCGCGCCGAGGCCGAGGCAGTCATGGCCGACTGCGAAAACCGCGGACGGCGCGGTTTGGCCTGCTACAAATGCGAATACTGCGGCGGATGGCATCTGACGTCGCACCCCTGGAAATAGGCCCCGCATCGGCACGGCGCTGGCGGAGTGCCAGCCATCGCACGCAAGCTACGGGCGCGGCGGCACCAAAACATCGTAGCGGACGGCCTTGCCCGCAAGCTGATAGCTCGGCTTAACGCCGGCAAGCAGTGGTCCCTTCGCCGGCCGTTTGATAACGACCTTGCGCGGGTGCACCGCAAGCGCGGCTTCGACCAGCGTCTTCTCATCGGCACACGGCTGTTCCAGATGGTGCAAGAGTTGGAACTTCTTTTTAACCGCCGCGCTCTTGGTGCGCCCGGGAAACATGGGATCCAGATACACCACGTCGGGAGCAGCAAGCTCGCCCTGACCGATCAGCTCAGCTACATGGAGAAGGCCGGCAATACTGTCCTCGCCCGCATGTAAACGCATGCGTGACACGGCAGCCGCAAGCGCCGGATCATCTGCCGCACGATCCAAGGCATCCTTGAGGAGCGCCGCGATCACGCAATCCTGCTCATACAGATCGACGGTAAAGCCCGCGGCCGCCAGCAGCAGCGAGTCCTCGCCAAAGCCTGCCGTGGCGTCAATCGCCCATGGGCGCTCGATGCCTTTTGTGCGCGCAGCCTTTACCAACAGCTCTTGCTGCAGACGGCCCTGCTTGAGCCGCGGAAGCATACGGGTAAAATCGGCACGCAGTTCCATCGAGCCGTCGGTGAGCGTGAGTCCCTCGGACTTCCCGGTCAGCTCAAGCCCCGCGGCTCGAGCAACAGAAAAGGGATCGATGATGCCCATGGGTACTCCTTAGCAAGCAAAACGAATACGCGAGCGCCGTTTATGTCGGCACCCAACCGTCCGCTATTGTCCCACATGCGACATGGCCCACAGCATCCCAACGCAAAGCACCGCCATCAATCCCGTGCACACGGCAGCGATCACAGAATCACCCATGCGCCTTCCCAACGACCGCGGCTCACGCACTTGACCTGTTCCGTACATCATGGCTCCTCCTTCGGTCCAGCTCTTACCATGGCCCCATCATCGCAGCGCCGCACATGAACTGCCATCGATTTGCCTTACAGCTGGCTTTCCTTTTTGAAAGATTGCCCTGCACAGACGAGAAGCGCTTTCTGACACACACGCCGTCACGTTGAACTACAATGTGCTTCACGTTATGTGCAGCATATGGGACGCGCCAGACTGGCAGCGCCCGCATCGAAAGGACTACCTATGAGCGCCGCGCGCAAGACACTCAAAATCCTTGCCCTCATCTATTTTGTTCTGGGCATCGCCAGCCTCGTCATCGGAATCGCCGGCATCGCGACCGGCAAATTTGAATCCGTCTACGGATCGAACGCCATGCTCGCTGCTGTCGTTGTGATTATTAAAGGCCTTGTCGACTTTGCGGCAGGCGTCGCCGGTATCAAGGGCGCCAACAAGCCTTCGCAGGTAGACGGCGCATTTAAGCTCGGTATTGTTGCCGCGGTCGCCACGCTTGCGCAGGCCGTGCTCACGCTTCCCGCGCTCGGCGGCAGCTCCGTCAATATCGTCGCCTTTGTCATCGTGGTCTACGACCTGTTCTTTGTTCAGCAGGCACACGCCGTTAAGGCCGAGAACAAGGACCGCCTGTAAGCGCTCGCTTCTCATAACCTCTGCAGCCAAGCAACTAAAAAGGGCCGATCGCGCATCTCCGCGGTCGGCCCTTTGCATTTGCCCAGATAAAACCTGCCAAAATTAACCTGTCCCTTTTTGGCAGGTTGTTAGCTGTGGCGGTACTCGGCGATGATGAAGTCGATATCGGTCTGGAGCGTGTCCAAGTTTGCCAGGCGCTCTTTGTCGGCAGGGCGCGTGCGGTAGTAGTACGGCGTCATCTGGAACACCGCCTCGATATCGGCCTGGGTCTGAAGCGTAATATTCGCAGACACCCGCTGTGTTCCGACCAACTCGAGCCCGGTGGTCTTCGGCAGTTTTTCATCGTTGAGATATGGCGTATCGTAGAGCACTTCCTTGAGCCCAAAGAGATGACGGGCACCCGGCACCACGGTATAGAGCGAGCCCTCTGGCGCCAGCACGCGGGCAAATTCGCGCTCGTTAAAGGGAGCAAAGAGTTCGGTCACCATATCGAAGGTGCCATCGGCCACGGGGATATCCTTCATGTTGGCCACAAAGTAGGTCGCATCGCCGCGCTTGGCGGCCAGGCGCACCATCTCTTTGCCCAGGTCGAAACCGTAAGCATCCACGCCCGGCACCGCGCCCATGGCGCTGGTATAGTAGCCCTCGCCGCAGCAAATATCGAGCAAGGTCAGCTGCTTGCCCGTAGACACCCCGTGCTCTGCCGCCCGCTCGTGCACCAGCTCGACCATCGCATCGCGCAACGGCGCGTAGTATCCACGGTTCAGAAAGTCACGACGGCTGCGCGCCTGCGACTTGGGATCGCCCATGGAGTCGCCGCTCTTGGACGAGCGCAGTAGATATAGATAGCCCTCGCGCGCACGGTCAAACCGGTGTCCGCCCGCGCATGCAGCACCGCGCTCATTGTCCGCCAACGGTTCATGGCAAACGGGACACAACAACATGGCAACTCCTTAGCGCGAACAACACAACGTCCACCATTGTCGCACGCCTTCCCCACCTAGTCATTGGGGACGTTCTTGAATGACTAGTTAGAAGAGACGTTCTTGAATGACTAGTTAGAAGAGATAAGGAGTGTCCCCAGCTGCCGGCAGAAAAGGAACGTCCCTAAGTGCCGACTGGTTGCATTAGGAGTATCATCGTCTGCGCAAATAAGCACGATATAGCATGTTAGAGATTGAGAGCGTATGGCTGATACCGCATCTAAGCACATCGATATGACCACCGGCTCGCTGTGGCGCAATATTCCCCTGTTCGCCTTCCCCGTGGCCGCCACGAGCATCTTGGAGCAGCTGTCGAACCTCATCGCCACGGTCATTATCGGCAACTTCTCGGGCGACCAGGGAACCCTCGCCATGGCGGCGGTCGGCTCCAATGTTCCGCTTACCAGCCTTATGCTCAACCTGTTTATTGGCATGTCGCTTGGCTCCAACGTGGTCATCGCCAACGCTATCGGCCGCGACGATCAGAGCATGGTCAAACGCGCCGTCCATACCTCGATTTTAATGGCGCTCGTAGGCTTTGTCGTCATCGCTCTGGGCGAGATCTTTGCCGAGCCCATGCTCGCCGCACTCAACGTGCCTGCCGAGACCATGCCGCTCGCCTCGCTCTACCTGCGCGTCTTTTTGCTCAGCCTGCCCTCGATCTTGCTCTACAACTTTGAGGCCGCGATTTTCCGCTCCGTCGGCATCACCCGCATGCCGCTGCAGGCGCTTGCTGTGTCCACCGTCCTCAACATTGGCCTAGACCTCATCTTTGTCCCCGTACTCCACTGGGGCGTCGCGGGCGTCGCCATCGCCACCGCCATCGCCTACACCGTCAGCGCCGCCACGCTCTTTATCCGCCTGCTCAAGACCGACTCCGTCGTCCGCGTCACCCCACGCGACCTGGCTATCGACCCCGTCGCCCTCAAGCGCATCGTCAAGATCGGCCTGCCCGCCGGCATCCAAAGCGCCGTCTTTGCCGTCGCCAACATCATCATCCAGTCCGCCATTAACAGCCTGGGCACCGAGGTCATGGCGGCATCGAGCGCCGCCATGAGCCTGGAGTACGTGTGCTATAACCTGCTCAACAGCTTTAGCCAGGCTTGCACCACCTTTGTGGGACAAAACCACGGTGCCCGCCAGATCGACCGCTGCACCAAAACGCTCAAGGTCTGCCTGGTCGAAGGCGGTATCGTTGCACTCACCACGATCATCATTATTGTCGGCCTGGGGCGCGAGATCTTGTCGCTGTTCAACAGCGATCCCAACATCGTCTCGATCGGCTATATCCGCGTATGTTCGATCTTCCCGGCGTACGCCTTTAGCATGTTCTACGAAAACATGTCCGGCTACCTGCGCGGCTTTGGTATCTCGCTCACGCCCGCCCTCATCACCATGATCTGTGTCTGCGGCATCCGCTTCTACTGGGTGTTCTGCGTGTTCCCGCACTTCCGCACCTTTGCGAACATCATGATGGTCTACCCCATCAGCCTGGGCACCACGGCGTTCTTTATGGTCGTGGCGGTACTACTTTGCCACCCGGCACGCACCTATCGCGCCACCCAAGCCAAAGCGACAGCCCGCTAAACACCGCACTCAACGCCACGACAGTCATTAATTGACAATATGCGAGCTCATATAGTCGATAAAGCGCCTCGTGGCGATAGGCATGGTGTCCCAGCTGCGCCAGGCGGCCACCACGTCGCGCGAGGGGGCATGCACGATGGGCCGCACACGAATATCGGCTCGCATGCCCTCCACAGTACGACGGTAGAGCATGCTCACGCCTAGGCCCTCCTCCACCATCGCCATGATGGTGTAGTCGTCAGTCACCTCGCTCGTCACGTGCGGCGACAGCCCATGCGCCGCAAATGCATCGAGCACCAGGCTCTGTTCGCCCTCATCCAGCAGTACAAACGGCTCGGACGCCAGGTCGGCGAGTGTCACCTTTTCCTTTGCCGTCAGCGGATGCGCGGCCGGCAACAATGCCACCAACTCGTCGTGATAGACCACGCGCTTCTCGAGCCCAGCGGTAAATCCGCGTGCCGTAAAGCAAAAATCAACCACGCCATCGTGCACCCACTGGGCGTTGCGCGTGTAATCGCCCTGCTTGAGGGTAAAGCGTACGCCCGGGTGCAGGGCTCCAAAATCGCGGATCACGCGCGGCAACACGGTTCGACTCACGTTGGTAAACGTCGCGATGCGAATATCAGTCGACGAAAGCCCCAGCAGCTCCTGCCGCTTGCCCTCGAGCTCGAGCTCGGCGGTCACAATCTGGCGCAGGTACGGCAGATATTGTTTACCGTCGCGCGTAAGCGAAACGCCCTGCTTTCCGCGCTCGATAAGCGTGGTGCCCAGCTCGCGCTCGAGCGCCTTGACGGCCTGGCTCACCGCACTTTGCGTATAGCCCAACTCGTCCGCCGCGCCTTTAAGGCTGCCGCGGTCGACCACCATACAAACAATCTGATACCGCGATGCCATCGTGCCTCCACATCAATGCAGCCGTAAAACGTTTTGCCAGCGCTTTTCGCGCCTACTTTAGCGTTTCTTAATCATACTGAAGATACATTCGCTTTACTACATCAACATCTGAGAGCAGAATCCTTTGTGCGAAACCGTTCTGTAACAAAAGGAGTCCCATGGATCGCAAAAAAGCAATCGCGCTCTCATTTTCCGTTCCCGTCGCATGGGGCTTTTCGTATCCCCTCATGAAGATCGGCATGGACAGCATGAACGCCACGAGCATCGTCGCGTTGCGCTGCATCATCGCCTTTGTGGCCTGTCTGCTGCTCTTCCACAAGCGCGCGTTCCGCATCAACCGCGACCTTATGGTTCGTGCCGCTATCATCGGCGCCATTATGGCAACCGAGCTCACCTGCATGTGCTTGGGCTCCAGCCTCACTTCTGCCTCCACTGCCGGCTTTTTGCAGAGCCTGACGGTCGTGATCGTGCCGTTTGCCAACGCCGCCCTGCTGCGTCGCGCCCCCGAGCGCAAAGTGCTCGTCGGCACCGCCATCGTCACCTGCGGTATGTTGCTGCTCTCGGGCGCAGACTTTACCAGCCTGAATCCCGGCGCGATCATCATGCTGCTCTCGGCCTTTATCTATGCCAGCCACATTATCGTGGCCAAGCGCTTTGTCGAAGAAGTCGATCCGCTTGCTCTGGGCGTTTGGCAGCTGGGCTTCGGCGGCTTGTTCTCGGGCATCGCCGCATGCGTCTTTGGCGGTTTCACACTTCCCAGTACGCCCAGCGAGATCGTGGTCGTCGTCGCGCTCGCACTCATCTGCTCTGCCTACGGCTTTATCACCCAGACGCTCGTGCAGCCCCACGTACCCGCCGAGACCACCGGCTTCGCCTTCTCGCTTGAGCCGGTCTGCTCCGCTGTCTTTTCGTTCTTCTTGGTTGGCGAGGTCCTGAGCCCCATCGCCTTCTTTGGCGCCGCCCTCATCCTAACCGGCGTCATGGTGGCAACCGTCGAGCTTCCGCGCCTCCGCGCACATGAACAGGCTCGCATGGCAGGAGCGCCCGAGCACGTCTCGTAGACCCCGCTCTTCATACAGCCGTGGCATAAAGGCAACCGGTGCGCCTTTACAATAGATGCCAACAGAGCATCTGCCATAAAGGAGCCCCATGGACACCGCGACCCGCGACCGCAACATAGCAACTTGGTTGGGCGATGCGCCGCAGCCGGTACGTGACACTACGAACCAGCTGCTCGAGCGCATCGCCCTCTTGCGTGCCGAACAGACCATCTACCCGGCACAAGACGACATCCTCAATGCCCTCGCCTACACGCCGGCCGACCAGGTCAAGGTTGTCATCTTGGGTCAAGACCCCTATCACGGACCCAACCAGGCCATGGGGCTGTCGTTCTCGGTCCCCGCAACGCAAACCAAGTTGCCGCCGAGCCTGCGCAACATCTATAAGGAACTCAAAGCCGATCTGGGTTGCCCCATCCCCGCCACGGGAGACTTGACACCATGGGCACAACAGGGCGTCCTGCTCCTCAACACTACGCTCACCGTGCGCGAGCATGCCGCCAACTCGCACGCCAAACTGGGCTGGAGCACGCTCACCGACTACGTTATCGAACGCTGCTGTCAGCTGCCCCAGCCGGTAGTCTTTTTGGCATGGGGCCGCTTTGCCCAGCAGATGGTCGAAGGCAAACTCGCCGCTACCGGTGCGGGCAAGGCAACCGGCAAGTTCTGCCTGGCCTCTACGCACCCCTCGCCGCTTTCGGCCAACCGTGCCACGGCAGAACTCCCCGCTTTTATGGGGTCGCGCCCCTTCTCTGCCGTCAATCGGCTACTCGAACAGCACGGCTCGACCCCCGTCAACTGGACTTGCATCGGCTAAAAATCGATACATCAAAAAACGCGCCCGATGGCTTTCCGCCGGGCGCGTTTCCTATTCGGGCCATATAAATTGTGTGCGACCAGCCTCGCCGCCATCGATCAACAGACTCTGCCCGGTCATAAACCGGTTGGTCACGCCCACAAAGTAGATCCACTCGGCGATCTCTTGGGCGGTGGCCCAGCGTTTAAGCGGCGTGAGCTCCATAATCTGGTTCCACAGGTGTTCGTCTTCCATCACGCAACGGTTGAGCGGCGTTATAACGCCGCCCGGGTCCACACTGTTGGCGATGGCCTGCGGTGCCAGGCGGTTTGCAAGGTTCTTGGTGTAGGCGATAACACCGCCCTTGCTGGCGGCATAGGCGGGAAACTCCGATCCCGTATGTCCGCTCGCCGACCCCACATTGACCACGGATTTGATAGCCGGCGCAGGCTTGGCGGCGAGCCCCTCCCCCACAAAGGCGTAGCGCTCGGTCACGTTGATGGTGCCACACAGGTTGGCAGCGATGTCGTCGGCCGAATCCTGCGTACCGGCAACGTTCACGATTACCTGAGGCTCAAGGTCGCTTGGAAACGAGTCCGGCTCGCGGACATCAACGATCAGATGGCGGTAGCGCTCGTGTTCGATCGCCGGCGACAGCAGATCAAAGCCCACGACCTCGTGGCCCTCATCCAAAAAGCGCTGCACGCACGCGGCTCCGATACCGCCCGAAGCGCCCGTGATCAAAACCCGCATACTCGCTCCTTAGGCGGTTGCGTGGCGCTCGAGGTACTCGGAGCCCACATTCTCGCGCTCCCAGCCGCGCACGACCTTGTAGCCCACGGGGCTCAGGAAAACCTCGCACAGCAGCTCGGCAACAGCGCCGGTCAGCGAGCACATAAGGACCTGCACCCAGGTCCAACCAAAGAACGTGTGGCTCACCACAATGGCAAAGACCAAGTTGTCGATAAACTGGCCAACACCCGTGGACACATAGGAGCGGAAGGCGAAGCTCGCAAAGTTATTCTTTTTGAGCATGCGGCCGAGCGACTGGTTGAGCGTGGAGTTAACCACGGCAGAAACGAGCATTGCCAGCGAAGAGCCCAGCACCACGTACCAGGTGCCGCCAATGGTGGCGTTAAGGGCGGTGTTGACCTCGATCATGCCGGTGTCGTAGTAGGCGCCCCACATACCGGGCGTGAGCGAGCATGCCCAAAAGCACAGGCTCACGGCCAGGTTGACCAGCAGCGCGAGGATAGAGATTTTGATGGATGCCTTGGCGCCAAAGCGCTTGCAGATCATGTCCTGGCACAAAAACGAAACCCAGCTCACCACAAAGCCGCAATCGAGTGCCAGATACGGCAGGCTGATAAGCTCTTTGTTGGCCAGCAGGTTCATCATGATGACGCTCACGAAAAACAGCGAAACCGTTGCCGCGGGAATGCTCCGCAGCAGGACCTTGTAGTCCTCCATGACCTTCTTGATCATTATGTACTCCTTTGGTTTTAGGTTTAACGAGCAGGATATCGGACCCGAACTGCTCGGACGCCCCGGTCTTGAGACGACGGTGGGTATGATAGCCGCTCACACGGCATCAGGCAAGCGAACGGCGCGGCAGCCCCGCAGGGCCACCGCGCCGATGCGTTAAAAGGCCACGTTGCCAAACTCCGACAGGATAAGGTCGGGGTTGTGGTCGGTAGCCCAATCCACGTTCCACGGGCTCGTGAACAGCAGTAGCTTACCGCCGCGCATGTCCTCGACGCGCAGCGTGTCGCGCGTGAGCGAAAGACCCGGGATATCGATGGTATCGGGGTCATTCTGGATCCAGCGGATGTCCGTATAGGGCAGCGGCTGGCGACGAACCTCAACACGGTACTCGGCCTTGAGACGGCGCTCGAGCACCTCAAACTGCAGCACGCCGACCACGCCCACGATGACGCTCTCCATGCCGGCACCCAGCTCGCGGAAGATTTGGATGGCGCCCTCCTGGGCAAGTTCCTCCATACCCTTGACGAACTGCTTGCGCTTGAGCGTGTCGACCTGCGTAATGCGAGCAAACATCTCGGGGGCGAACGTCGGAATCTGCGGATACTGCACGTGGCGCTTGCCGGAGCACACGGTGTCGCCGATGCTAAAGATACCCGGATCGAACAGGCCCACGATATCGCCCGCGTACGCCTCGTCCACGATGGCGCGATCGTCGGCCATCATCGACGTGCCCGTGGCAAGCTTGAGCTTGCGGTTGCCCTGCACGTGGAAGGCATCCATGCCGCGCTCGAACTTGCCCGAGCAAATGCGCACAAAGGCGATGCGGTCGCGGTGGTTCTTGTCCATGTTGGCCTGGATCTTAAACACAAAGCCGCTAAAGTCGTCGCGGCAGGGATCGACCGGCTCGCTGGTGAGCGTATCGGTATAGGCGCGCGGCGTCGGGGCCAGACGCAGGAACTCCTTGAGGAAGGGCTCCACGCCAAAGTTGGTGAGCGCCGAGCCAAAGAACGCCGGGCTCAGCTTGCCGCAGGCCACAGCATCCAAGTCGAGCTCGTCGCCAGCGCCATCGAGCAGCTCGATGTCGTCCATCAGGTTCTTATGGTTCTCCTCGCCGATGAGCTCGTCCATGGAAGGATCGCCCAGCTCGGCCTCGACCTCGGCGACCTTCTTGGTGGCGTTGGCGTGACCGTCGCCCTCGAAGGCGATAACGCGACGGGTCTGACGGTCGAACACGCCGCGGAAGTTGCGGCCGCTGCCGATCGGCCAGTTCATGGGATAGGTGTTGATGCCCAGAACATTCTCGATCTCTTCCATGAGCTCAAACGGATCGCGAGCCTCGTGGTCGAGCTTGTTCACAAAGGTGAAGATGGGAATGTGACGCAGCGTACAGACCTTAAAGAGCTTTTTGGTCTGGGCCTCGACGCCCTTGGCGCCGTCGATGACCATGACCGCGGCGTCGGCGGCCATAAGGGTACGGTAGGTATCCTCCGAGAAGTCCTGGTGGCCGGGGGTATCGAGGATGTTGACGCAGGCGCCGTTATAGGTGAACTGCAGCACCGAGGAGGTGACGGAAATACCGCGCTCCTTCTCGATGTCCATCCAGTCCGAGACGGCATGCTTGGCCGAACTCTTGCCCTTGACCGAACCGGCGGTCTGAATGCTGCCGGTATAGAGCAGCAGCTTCTCGGTAAGCGTGGTCTTACCGGCGTCCGGGTGGCTGATGATCGCGAATGTGCGGCGCGACGAGATTTCATCCGACAGGCTTGCCATGCGGATCCTTTCTTGCATTGAGTGCATTACGTCGTTGTAACCGCATTATTGTAGCCGCGAAATCCCGCTCTAGGGCGCCTATCAGGACAAATTCATCAGTTGGGGCCTGGGTAGCCGGGCCAATCGGTATTTACCTCTTGCGTAACTGTGCATAGTGTATATATACTGTGCTTACCGGTTATATACACGTGTAGCCCAACAGCTAAGGAGCCGCTGTGGACATCATCCTATCCAATTCGAGCGATAAGCCCATCTACGAGCAGATAACCTCGCAGGTCAAAGCTCAGATCTTATCGGGCGCACTTACTGCGGGAGCCAAACTCCCCAGCATCCGCGCACTCGCGAGCGACCTAGGCGTGAGCGTCATCACCACCAAGCGCGCCTACGCCGATCTGGAGCAGCTCGGGTTTATCTGTACCGTGCAGGGCAAGGGCTGCTTTGTTGCCGACGGCAACCAGGAGCTCTTGCGCGAAAACCAGCTCTGCCATATCGAAGAGCTGCTTACGAAAGCGGCGAGCCAAGCCGAAACCCTGGGTGTCACGCGCGACAAGCTGCACGAGATGCTCGACCTGGTAGCCCCCGAAACCATGCAGTAGCCATCTGCAAGAAAGGCTATACCATGCAAAACTTGCTTGAACTCAAAGGCATCTCACGCACTGTAAGCGACCGCTTTTCACTGCGCGACGTCACGCTTGCCGTGGAGCCTGGCCAGATCGTCGGCTTTGTTGGTGCCAACGGTGCTGGCAAAACAACGACGATTCGAGCCGCGCTCGGGCTTATAAAGCTCGATGCCGGCGAGGTGCGCCTGTTTGGGCAGCGCTGTGGCGCCGACGCGCCCGATGAGACACAGCGTTGTCTACGTGCCCGTGTCGGCCTCGTGCTGGACACGTGCCCCTTCCCTTCAACGCTCAAGGTGGGCCAGATCGAGGCACTCGTAGGCCCGGCGTACCCCACGTGGGACCGCAAAACGTTCGCCGGATTCATCGACCGATTTGGCCTCGGTCCCAAGACAAAGGTCAAGGACCTCTCCCGCGGCATGGGCATGAAACTGCAGCTTGCCTGTGCACTCAGCCATAATACCAAGCTACTCCTTTTGGACGAAGCCACCGCGGGCCTCGATCCCATGGCGCGCGAGGAACTGCTCGATGAGCTGCTTGCTTTTGTCGCCGACGGTCAGCACAGCGTGCTGCTCTCGAGCCACATTACGTCCGACCTCGATCGCGCCGCCGACCGCGTCATCTGCATCGATAACGGCTCGATTGTGTTTGACCTGCCGCGCGAGGACATTACCGACCGCGCCAGCATCGCCCACTGCACCCAAGCGCAGGCCGCCGAGCTTATGGCTTGCGTCGAAGGTGCCCATGCCGCCCGCCACGCCTATAGCGTGGACGTGCTCGTGCCCAACCGTCGCGAAACGCTCGAGGCCTTTCCCGAGATTCCCTGCGATCGGGCAACCATTGACGACTATCTTCGCCTCACGCTGAAAGGGGCTTCAAAATGAAACGCGCCTTTATGTCCGAGCTCGCCATCGCTCGCACGCTCATCCCGAGCATTGCGGGCGTCGGCCTGTTCATCTTCGTCGTGCTAACCCTTGCCAACGCATCGGACGGCGATTCCGGTATGAGCGCCGGCGCCTGCGCGGTCAGCGCCATGTCGCCCATCATGGTCATGAGCTCGCTGGCCGGCTTCGACAATCAAAACGGATGGGAGCGTTATCGGGCAACGCTGCCTCTCACGCGCAAAGACATAATTTGCGTACGCTACCTGTGCATCGTTGTCTTCTCGGCCATCATGGCCTGCGCCGCCGTGCTTTTGAACATCATCGCCCTTCCGTTCTTCAACAGCGCGGACGTGACCTCGACGGGACAGACCGTCTTTGAGATCGCAATAGCCTCGGCAGCCTCGATGCTCATCTCCCTCATGATGGTGTTTTTGGCACAGCCGTTATTCTTTCGTTTTGGACATATGGAGGCGCTGCGCCTATCCGTTGGCCTGTTTGCCCTGCTCTGGTGCCTTGCCATTGCCACGTTGAGCTCCTCCAACCCCATCAGCAACTGGCTCATGTCGATTGCCGGGGCGAATCCCGATCCCGCCGTCCTTGACTGTCTGTGTGCAGGAACTGCAGTACTGGCGCTCGCACTATGTGTAATCAGCTGCGCTGTCAGCACCAAGGTTTATCGAGCACGCGATCTGTAATCGACGGCTAAAAAAGCTTAGGTGGTACCCCGCTTATTTTTTCAATGTAACGAGGCGGCATAGCGTCACCACCGCCCTTCACAGCAGGCCGTCTAGTTCTTGGCAACCAAAAAGACACCGTCAGCATATCGAAGGTGAATACTTTTCCGAGAAGTGAACGAGTAAAAACAGTGCCCTGTAGCATCGACATTTTTAAGGACTCAATTCCTGCGGTTTTTGTCTAAGAATCCTGCAGTTTTGTTCGAAAAAAGTGTGTATGTTCCAGGGGTCCAGATTTACTCGTTCACTTCGCGGAAAACCATTCACCTTCGATTCGAGCCTTAACCAAATGCCCTCTCGAACTATGGCCCCTGTCTCACCACAGCGATACCAAAGCTTCATGGCGGGGCGGTATCATCGGACGAGCGCCGTAAATCTGGCGCGGTCGTTCTTTGGGGAGGCATTTCACCCGTGTCGTGGGTCGCAGCAGCATTTGTGTCGGCTTTCTTTGCCGGCGTCACATCTGTCCTGGCCAAATGCGGCATCAAGCAGACCGACTCCGATGTCGCGACGGCCATTCGCACCTGCGTGGTGCTCGTTTTCGCCTGGGCAATGGCGGGCATTTCTGGATCCATTGGAACCATCGGCAGCATCGAACCCAGATCTTGGCTCTTTCTCGTCCTCTCGGGACTCGCTACCGGCGCTTCGTGGATCTGTTACTTTAAGGCGCTGGGCATCGGAGACGTCAATAAGGTCGTACCGGTCGACAAGATGAGCACCGTACTCGCCGCGCTGATCGCCATCGTGCTTTTTGGCGAGACGAGCAACCTTGCGGTTAAGCTCGTGGGAACCGCTGTCATCACCCTCGGCACGTTTTTAATGATCGAGAAGAAGCAGTCTGCCGGACCCGAGCAGCAGCAAGACCGGACCTGGCTCGCTTACGCCCTCGGCGCCGCCGTGTTCGCGGCGCTCACGTCCATCCTTGCCAAGGTTGGCATCGAAGGCGTCGAGTCAAACCTGGCCACGGCAATCCGCACCTGCGTGGTACTGGTTATGGCATGGGCGATCGTGGCAGCCAAGGGAAAACTGGATCAGGTCGCGCACGCTGACCGGCGCGAACTCGTATTTCTCGCAACATCGGGCATCGCGACCGGAGCATCGTGGCTGCTCTATTACTACGCCATCGCCACAGGCCAGGTGAGCGTCGTGGTGCAGATCGACAAACTATCGATTGTCGTATCAGTACTATTTGCGCGCCTGACATTCAACGAAAAACTCTCACGACGCAGCGTCATCGGTCTCGCCCTCATCGTACTGGGCACCGCCGCGCTCGCAGTTTGGAAGTAGCGCGGCCAGCAGCCGCTACATCCTCACACCTGGCTTGGGATGCCTGTACTGACCGTGGGATGCCGTGCGCTTACCGTGCGAGATGGCAAATTTGGGACAACAGTGCAGGCAACGAAGGCAGGCTGCGCACTCCGGCTTTGTCCAGACGGGAAGGCCGTCGCGCATCTCAATCGCCGCCATGGGGCAGCGCTTGGCACACAGGCCGCAGCCGATGCAGCGATCGGCATCGACGGCAAACTTGCTCGTCTGTTGCATGCGCGGCAGCCCAATTGCGTGATACGCGCACGATGCAAACAGAGGCACGCGATGGCGCATCATGTTGCCCGTGCGGCGTGCCCGCACCGCCTCGATCACGGCATCAATCTGCGCCTCGGCAGCTCTATTGATGCCCTCAACCTTTTGAGGGTCAGACAGGTCGAAAACAGGCGTCCAGGTATCGGGCATCTTGACGCTCATCGCCGCATCTAACTCGAGCCCACGCTCGTGTAGCAGATCGCGGGCGAACTTGGCCGATTGCCCGGTCGTCGAACCATATGTCGAGACATAGAACGTATAGGGGCGCTCGCCGCCCATTGTGCCGGCAGCAACCGATAGGTCGACAGTCTTCAAAAACTCGATCATTGGCGTCGGCAAGCCCCAGGCGTATACCGGGGCGACAAACCCCAGCCGACAGGGGCCTTCCATCACAGCAAGGTGAAGGATCTCGGCATCAAAGCGCTCAATCGACATAACTTTGTCGCTTGTCGCCGCTGCAATGCGACGCGCCACATGCTCGCTGTTCCCTGTCGCGCTAAAGTACAGGATCATCTCGTACCCCTGGAATTGACTCGTGAAAAACCGCGCTACTTGCGCAGCGGCTTGGGCAGCGGAATGCCGGCGGCGATGACGGCCGCGATGATCATGCAGACGATACCCTTGAGTGGGAAGCACATGAGCAGCAGGCCCACGACCATGACCGGCTGACGCATGACCGCACCCATCGTCGATGCCGTGCAGACGGCGACGCAAAAGACCGGATCTGTGCCGGTGAGGATGGCAAGGCCATAGCCCAGGCTTACGCCCGAGAAGATAACCGGGAAGAAGTGACCGCCGCGCCAACCAAGGTTGATGAGGGCGGGCGTCAGCATGGCCTTAACAAGACCGGTCGCGATAAGCACGCCAGCGGGAATGGTCAGATAGGTTTCCATGAGCACGTCGGCCTGGGTCTCGCCGGCAAACATGGTATAGGGCAGGACCGTGCCACAGATGGCGAGTGCCAGACCGGCCAGCATGGCCTTGACGACAGGACGCTCCCCTATTGCATGGGACAGTGCCTCGCTTGCATGCTCAGAGACAAAGTACAGCCAGCCGCAGACGGTGCCGATCAACGACAGAGGGACGAGCCAGGTAAGCTCCAGGTTGCCCACCTCGGCGGACTCGAACCTGGGCATGCCCATGCCGCCGCCCACAAGCTGGCCAAGCAGCAGGTAGGTACCCAGACCGCCGGCAATCGCAATGCCGTAGACCACCGTCTTTTGCACCTTGGGCAGCTTGATGGCGATCTCGCCGGACGCGGACTCATCGTCGGCGTCTTCGCCCTGGCCGTCGGCGCTACCGGCAAGCGGCGCCACAAAGCCAAAGACGGGCGCGGTAAAGAGCGCCGTCAGGGCAGCCTGGGTGCCCAGCAACGTGAGCTCCCTAAACTCGGCGCCAAAGCGACGCATGCGGTCGCCGACCCAGCTGCACAGACCGGCGATAACGCCGGTCAGACCGGCCTCCGGTCCAATACTTCCACCAAACAGCAGCGGCAGCAATGCCGCGAGCGAAAGCTTGCCCAGGTTGTCGTACGGGTAGCGCCCGTCTTGCTTAACCTTTGCCATCACCTGGTTGAGGTCGTCGGTCTTGATGCCCGTCATCTTTTCGTACAGGCCAATCACCAAGCCGCCCAGCAGGCAAACGAAAAACGGGTACGGCAGAAAGCCAAACGGGCCGCTGGCGAGTTCGGGCGAAGAGACGCCCAGCATATGCGGGACCTCGGTCCACAAATAATCAATGCCGTGCCCCATCGCAAAGAAGAATAGCCAGACTGCAACACCCGCGAGTGCACCGGTCACGGCAACGCTGACCAAAAACAGCGCTCGGTTCGTGGGTTTGGCAAGGTTATCCATCGGGTCCTCCCGCGGTCAAAGTCGACATAGATACGTTTTATTGTAGAGCGAGCGTTGCCCGAACGAGCCAACCACCTGCGCCGCAAACGGCACCATTGGGAGCCATAGTGGGGCAGGCTCAAGACTTATCCGTTGATAATCGAGGCAATCTCGCGCAAATCGTCGGCAAAGTAGATGCCGTGCTGGCGCCTCGAGCTCGAAAGCCCCTTATCAATCATGTGCCCGAGCAACGCCTTGAGGTCGTTGTAGTAACCGTCCAGGTTATACAGGATGCACGGAGAGCTCAGGTGCCCCAACGACACCGCGGACATAACCTCGGCAATCTCCTCGAGCGTGCCCGTGCCGCCCGGAAATGCGATGAACGCATCGCCGAGCTCGATCATCTTGGCTTTGCGCTCGGCCATGTCGCTCGTCACGATAAGGTCGTCGATTCCGTCGTGTTGAAACTCTGCCTCGATAAAAAAGCTCGGCTCCACACCCGTCACATGTCCGCCTGCCTCGAGTACGCTATCGGCGAGCGCGCCCATCAGTCCCGATTTGGACCCGCCGTATACGAGCGCGTGTCCGTTGGCGCCAATCCAATTGCCCAGCTCCTGCACCGCGGGCAGAAACGCCGGGTCGTTGCCGGCGCTGGCACCCAGGTAGACGGTGATGTTCATGTTTGGTCCCCCTTGTTGTGGCGCACGACGTTCGTCTTAGCGCTGGCGTCGACGATACTCGCGCACACGGCGCGACAGATCGGCGAGCTGGTCGCGATCGAGCTCTTCCAAATGCTCCAGATCATCCATAAAGCGCGCCATGGTGTCCTTTTGGCGCATCTTGATAAGCGTATTGCAGTAGTTCACCGCCACGCCCGTGAGCATGGCGATGTAGAAGATGCTGATGATGCTCAGAATGACGGTAATGGCGCGGGCAACCGGTGTCTCGGCCGGAATGTCGCCAAAGCCGATCGTCGAGACCGTCTCAAAGCTAAACCACAGGCCATCGCCAAACGTAAGGGTCGTTGGCTCGGACAGCCAGACGGCCGTCGAGCACAGCAGGTAAAAGATAAGAAACAGACCCGTGATGCGCGCAAAGCCAGCCTGTCGCAACACATCGGCAAGCGTCTTGAGCTTTTTCATCGCGACCCCTTCCACGGACAACCAATCACGTTCGCTCGGTATTGTCCCACGCCTTCCCCGCAAACGAAACTAGTCATTGGGGACGTTCTTAAATGACTAGTCAAACAAGAACGTCCCCAATGACTAGTCGTTTAAGAACGTCCCCGATGACTGCCGGGCGGGAGCGTTTAGCGGTACAGCTGCCGACTGGGCAGGCTGAGCTGGTATCCTTATGCGGTATTGTCTCGATTCGTTAGGATTGCATGTGAGAGCTTCCGCTGTCCTTCGTTCAGTTATATGTCGCGCCCTGGCCATTGTGCTTGCCGCGCTTGCCGCGCTGAGTTCCATCGCGCCTGTCCAGGCTTTTGCCGATGACTCTAGTCAGCCAGTCAAGACGGTCCGCGTCGGCTGGCTCGTCAACAACGAGGGCTTCCAGAACGGCACCCCCGGCGAGCGTCTCTCGGGATGGGGTTACGAGTACCTCCAGACCCTGTCGTACTACACGCCCGGCTGGCGGTACGAATACGTCTCCGGCACCTTCACCGAGCTTATGGACATGCTCGAGGCAGGCGAGATCGACCTCATGCCCAACATCTCCTACTCCGAGGAACGCGCCCAAAAGCTGCTCTTTTCCTCGAACCCCGAGGGCGCCGAGCGCTACTACATCTACGCCAGGCCCGACCGTGACGACCTGGCCAAGGGTGACCCTCAAGCACTCCAGGGTCTCACCATCGGTTACAACTCCGGTGTTATGCAAACCATCGTCGGCCAGCAGTGGCTCGCCAACGAGGGAATCGCCTGCGCATACAGGGAGTATGACGGAGGCTCCGTTCTCTTTGACGCGCTCGCAAACGGCGAGGTCGACGCCATCATCATGAACGACACCATTTCGTCGCCCGAGGCGTCGCCCATGTTCTACGTCGGTTCGAGCGACTACTACTTTGCCGTTCCCAAAAGCCGCCCCGACCTGATGGACAACATCAACTCCGCAATGGCGGCAATCAACCGCGTCAACCCCCGCTATAACGACGAGGTCAAATCGAACTATTCAGCGCAAAACAGCGGATCATCCTCGCTCACCGGCGATGAGCGCGCCCGGCTCAAGGCGAACAACAACACCATCACGCTCGGCTACATTACGGGCAAACTCCCCTACTGCAACGAAGACGAAAACGGCGAAATGGAAGGCTCGCTCGCATCGCTTGCGACGACGCTGCACGATAAATTTGGCATTACGGTCAAAACCGTCCCCTTTGATAGCTACAAGATGATGTCAAAGGCCCTGTCAAAGGGAAGCATAGACGTTGCGCTGCCGGTATACCGAGATTACTGGTTTGCCGAGCAAACGGGCGTTGCGCAGTCGGTATCGTTGGGGACCATATCCCTCACCGCCATCCACACCGGCAGCGACCTGTACAAAGACCTTCAGAACATCGCCTGTACCAAATCATCGTTTGTCAACAAAAATGCACTTGAAAGTCTGTTCCCCACAGCGACCGTGACCGAATACCAATCCGACGATGAAGCGTTCGACGCCCTTAGGAAGGGAACGGCGCACTGCATCATCGCTCCCAGTTCACGCGCAAAAACCATCGGCGACCGTTATGATCTCGAGAACTGCGAGACGGTCGAGCTCCCTGACACCTGTGACCTCGCGTGCTGGATTTCGCGCGGAAAGCCCGAGCTGCTGGGAATCATCAACAAGGGCATCATCAATGCCGGAGAATCGCTCTCCGCAAGCAATTACTCATCCACGTCGTACACGACCCAGGAATCAGACACGCTTCAATTCCTTTTTCGCAACCGCACCGCCATTGCAGCTACCCTCATCGGTATGTTGTCGGTCGGCATCGTCCTGCTCATCTGGGCGCTCGTGCGCGCTCGAACCGAGCGCAAAAAAGCCGATGCCGCCAACGCCGCCAAGACGGCATTCCTCACGCGCATGAGCCACGACATCCGAACGCCGCCCAACGGCATCCTGGGCCTTATCGATATCGAGGAATTGAAGGAAGGCGATATCCAGGTCGCCCGCGAAAGCCGCGCCAAGGCTCGTGTTGCCGCCAATCACCTGCTCTCGCTGATTAACGACATCCTCGAGATGGGCAAAATCGAAGACCGCAAGATAACACTGGAACATGCGCCTTTTAACCTCAAAGAGCTCTGTGACAATACACTGGTTCTGTGCAAGCTCCGCGCATCCGATAACGGCATCACCATGCAGGACAATAGTCTGCCATACACCACGGGGCCATACATGGTCGGCAGTCCCACCCATATCCGACAGATCATGATCAACCTGTTAGACAACAGCATTAAGTACAACAAGCACGGCGGCTCCGTCACCTTTAGCTCAAAGACCAAGCCACTCGATAACGGGCGCGCGCTCTTTTGCTTTAGCGTTTCGGATACCGGCATTGGCATGACTCCCAAATTCTTAAAACATATCTATGAGCCGTTTGCCCAAGAAGGTAACGATGCGCGTAGCAAGTTCCAAGGAACCGGCATGGGCATGCCAATCGTCAAGTCGCTTATTGAACTAATGGGCGGCACCATCGAAGTCACCAGCGAGCTCCATGCGGGCACCTCGTTCTACGTGGAGATCCCGCTCGATATCGACAAGAACCCCCAGGCGCGGGCGAATACGGTCGAGGGGGCGCTCGACTGCTCGCTCGCCGACATGAACGTACTGCTCGCCGAAGACAACGAATTGAATGCCGAGATTGCCCAGGCGCTGCTAGAATCCGAGGGCGTCGTGGTCACCCGCGCCGCCAACGGCAACGAAGTCGTCGATCTGTACCTATCGCATCCCGCCGGCAGCTTCGATGCGATCCTGATGGACATTATGATGCCGGACATGGACGGTTACGAGGCAACCCGCGCGATTCGCCTGAGCGAGAAGGTCGATGCAGCCGATATCCCCATCATCGCGCTCACCGCCAATGCCTTTGCCGAGGACGCCAAGGCGGCACACGACGCCGGCATGAACGCCCATCTATCCAAACCGCTCGACTTTAACAAGCTCAAAAACATACTCGCCCGCATCAAGAAAAACGGATCCGTTTCGCTATAGTTTGTGCTCAACCACCACGCACGACCAGAAAGGAAGCCAACGATGTTTAGACCCTTACGTCGAAAGAAACGCGCCATCACTGACGAGGAAGCGCGCGAACTGCTCGCTACCTGCAAGCGCGGCGTCTTTGCCGTCAACGGCGACGATGGCTACCCGTACGCCATTCCCGTCAACTACTTCTTTGACGCCGAGCACGACAAGATCTATTTCCATGGCGCCAAAGCCGGCCACAAGGTCGACGCACTCAAGCGCGATGACAAGGTCTGCTTTACCGTATACGGCAACGAGTGGTACCAGGACGGTGACTGGGCTCCCTACGTTATGAGCACCGTCGTCTTTGGCCGTTGTCGCCTGGCGAATGACACCCCCGCGTTTATCGAGGACAAAGTCCGCCAGCTCGCCCTTAAGTACTACCCTTCTGCCGAAGAAGTCGAAGAGGAAATCGCCAAGGACATCAAGGGCGTCCAGCTCTACGAGATTTCGATTGAGCATCTTTGCGGCAAGCAGATTCAAGAAAAGTAAGCCCCTCAGCAGGCCTCATCAATAACAATATGGCCCGGTTCCAACCCACCTTGGAACCGGGCCATATGCTTATGAAGCATCGGCGGCTATGTGCGCTAGCGCCTCAACGAGCTCCTGCGAGCTCACGGGTTTACTCAGGTGCGCGTCCATGCCCGCCTCACGCGAAAGCCTGCGGTCGTCGGCAAAGGCGTTGGCGCTCACGGCAACAATCGGCGTGGTCGCGGCATCCTCGCGATCGAGTGCTCGAATCCGACGCGTGGCCTCAAGGCATCGATACCGGGCATCATGATGTCCATCAACACCGCGTCGTACTCGTACGGCGCGCTCGCGGCAAACATCTCGACGGCAGACTCGCCATCCTTAGCATGCGTCACGATGGCACCGGCACGGCTGAGCGTAAACTGCGCGATCTCGGCATTCAGATCGTTATCCTCTACGAGCAAAACGCGCAAGCCCTGGAGCGCATCGCCGTCTCCCGCATCCGCGGGAACTGCCTGAGGAATCTCGGAGCGGTCGCACTTCTCGAACGGCAGGCGAATGGTAAACGTCGTCCCCTGCCCCAAGACACTCGTAAAGCTCATGGTTCCGCCCATAAGCTCGACCAGCTGTTTTGCGATAGGCGCGCCCAGGCCAGTTCCCGACGAAGCGCCTTCCACCTGCTGCTCCTCGCGGCAAAACGGCTCGTAGAGGTGCTTTTGGAACTCCTCGCTCATGCCAATACCGTTGTCGGCGATCGTGTATTCATAGACGGGGACGCCATCCGCTGGCTCCACCTCGCGGCACACCAGGCGGACATAGCCGCCCTGGCGGTTGTACTTGACGGCATTGCCGGCAATATTGAGCAACAAACGCTTGAGGTGCGTCACGCTCACCCGCGCATAGGGATGATTAAGCGTCTGCTGGTCGGAGATAATTGTCACCAGACGCTCCTCGGCCTGGCGCTCCAGAATATCGCGCACTTCACAGTTGAGGGCCACCAAATTTATGGGCACGAGGTTCAGGTCGACCTGCCCGCTCTCCAGGCGACTCATATCGAGCGCCTCGTTGGCAAGGTCGAGCAGCAGTCCCGATGCCGTCCAGATTTTTGAGCGGCACTCAGTCTGCTTTTGCAGATCGTCCGCATTGGCATCGCCAACCTCGACCATGCCGCGAATGCCGTTGATGGGCGTGCGCAGATCGTGGCTCATGCGACGCAGAAACTCCGTCTTTGCCGAGTTGGCAGACGAGGCCTCACGCGCCGCCTTTGCCAGCTTGTCGCCATAGTCGCGCTCCTGCTGCAGCAAGTCCGTCAAACGTCGACGATCAGCGCGGCGACGCACCGTCACAACAACGGCTATAACACCGCCGTAGAGCACCAGCACGCCGGCGGCAACAGCCGCGGCGACCTCAAAGTAGCGCTGCGCCGAGGCATAGGTGTACACATAGAATTTGTGCGCTTTTCCAAATGTGCCCAAATACCACTCGCCGTCGGCGTTAACCAATCTGACCTTACCAGCCAGGCATCGATCCTTAATACCGTCGACAATAAAGACATCCGTCGCAGGCAGATCGAACACGCCCAATACGGTGGGTTCAACGGCATTGGTCGCAACGACCTTGCCGTCGCTTTCGATCACGATATTGCCGCTATCGATGGTTTCATAGCCATCAAGCAAGCTCTGCAGTTTGAGTGTATTGCTTGCAACCGCTTTCGCGCTCTGATTCCTTACCGCGATAACGATGCCCTCGCCATCCTGCCGAGTCACGCAGCCAATGTCTGCGACCGAATCATCCGCAAGCGTGATGCGGGCGGTATAGGACTTAAGCGGATGAGTTGCCACCTCCAGCACGGGTGATTCTTTGAGATACGTAGCGAGCGACCCGTAGTCCACATCGCCCGTCGAGGACTCGGACACCAAATTGCCCGATGCGTCCGTCACGATCAGCGCGCTCACGTTGAACTGGTCGGCGTATTGCTCCAGCATGGCGTTATCCACCGAACCGTCGCGCTCCATATCGCGGGCAGCCTCTCCGGCGATTTCCATAACGCGTATCAGGTTTTTGGTCGTATAGGCGCTGTTGAATGCATCGTAGGAAAGGCTCTGCGTCGCCACGTAATCGACAACGTCGGCAAAGCGCTGCTCGGCTTGGGCCGTCGTGTAACCGTAGCTCATCATGCCGACAACAACCGAGAGCACTATCCCCAGCAGAGCGACAAGGAGCCATGCCCCTGCCGAACGATTGCCCCGCTCCTGAGCAGCGTGGTCGGGCGCATCGATCATGACAGGCCCTCCATATTCAAAAATGGCGAAGGGTCATCGAAGTACTTTGACACCAGGCGTTCCATGGTGCCATCGGCAAGCATTTCTTGGTAGGCATGAGTGAGCTTGACGTCGATGCCACGCGTATCGTTGATATCGAAAGCGGTGCCCAAACCGACCTCTAGCAGCGGCTCATCCAAAATGCGATATGTCACACCATAGTCTTTTTCGTAGGTGAGGAACGAGGACTCATGCGCGGCGATAGCGTCGACCAGGCCCTCGACGAGCGCCGGGTTCAGGTATGAACCGTCCGAAAAGCTGTAGAGTTCCTTGATCTGCGGAACGTTTTCATTTATGCGATTGAGCAAAATGTCCTCGGGCTTGGTGGTGGACTGAACCGCCACGATCTTATCCTCAAGATCGGCAAGCGTGTAGATATCGCTCTGGGGATCGACCGCGACCACCTGGCGGCTCGCAAGGTACGGGCCGGCCCAACGATATTCGTTTTCGCGACCCGTCATACTAAAGCTGCCCATGACACAATCGAGTTCGCCGCTCGCCAGCAGCTCCTTCTTCTTTTCCCAGTCAATCAGCTGGTATTTTGGCTTGTAACCAATGCGAGCCAAAGCCTCGGTCAATATCTCGACATCCAGGCCAACGATATCGCCGTACTCGTCGGTATACACAAACGGTGGATAGAGGTCGCTTCCGACGTTGAGCGTCTTAAGGTCGTCGTCTTTGACTTGCGAGGCGTCCAGACCTTCTAATGCAGACGTCGAGGCTCCGTCATTCGACCCGGAGCAGCCAGCTATCGCTACGACAAAGACGCTCGCCACTGCAAGCGCAACAAACAACGAAATGGCAACCGAGCGACGGGATCTTTTCATCGAGCTCCATACGATCCTGTTTACAGACTGAAATGGTTAAAGATAATAGCAAACAAAACCACACGAGTGCCCAATTGTTACAGGCGCTTTACCGTGTGGGACCTTCCAGCCGACTTGGCAGAAGGCCCCGCATGCAGTGCTCACTTACCGTGCATTAAAAACGTAGCGGTCCAGGCGGTCGCACGCCTCCCTTACGCGCGAAAGCGGCAGCGCCAGATTCACGCGAATGTGGCAGGGTCCGTGGAACGGGCGGCCGTCCTGATACCCCACGCCCACGCGTGCCCCCTCATCGAGCAACCACTGAATATCGCGGCCATGCTCTCGGCACCACTCGGTGCAGTCCAGAAACACCATGTACGTGCCCTGCGGACGTGAATAGGACACGCCCTCAAAATGCTCGTCCACGTAATTGCAGAAGTACTCGATATTGCCGGCAAGCACCTGATTGAGCTCGTCCACCCACTCATAGCCCTGCGGCTGGTAGGCACCGATAAGCGCATGCATGGAGAGGACGTTCATCTCGTTGTAGTGGGTCTTGTTGGACACGGCGCAGATGCGGTCACGCAGCGTCTCGTTGTAGACAATGTGGTAGCTGCCGACAAGGCCCGCCAGGTTAAACGTCTTGCTCGGCGCATAGAGGGCAACCGTGCGCATGCGTGCATCCTCGCTCACCGACTGCGTCGGGATGTGCTTGTGCCCCGGCAGGATGATATCGGACCAAATCTCGTCCGAAATCACCACGCAATCGTGCTGGCGATAGATGTCCATGGCGCGCTCGATCTCGTCGCGTTCCCATACGCGGCCGCAGGGATTGTGCGGCGAGCAGAACACCGCGGCATGGATGTGGTTTTGGGCGAGCTTGTGCTCCATGTCCTCAAAGTCCATACGCCACACGCCCTGGTCGTCAAGCTTAAGCGGGCTGTGGACAATGTGATAGCCCGCGGCCTCAATGGACTTGGTAAAGCCGATGTAGGTGGGGCTGTGGACCAGCACCGCATCGCCCGGCTGGACATACGCGCGCAGCGTCGACACGACACCGCCCAGCACGCCGTTTTCGTAACCGATATGTTCAGGGCGCAGGCCCTCGACGCCATTGCGGCGGCTCTGCCATTCGATGATGCGGTCGAAATACTCGGAGCGCGGATTGAAATAGCCAAACATGGGGTGCTGGGCGCGCTGAATGATGTGTTCCTGGACCGTGGGCACCGTGGCAAAGTTCATGTCGGCCACCCACATGGGAATGCGGTCGAAGCCCTCGTCGGGTGCGTTCGGGGCCATACCGGGGATCTCACCCCAAGAGTCAACGGCGATGGCGTCCATGCCGTGGCGGTCGATGATTGAAGTGAAGTCGTATTTCATGCTGGACTCCCGTGCAAAGTTGATTGTTTTGGTAGGCGTTATTGTCCACCAGCGTGGGCGGTTTTGGCGCGGGGTTTGGCGCTTAATTTGACGGGTGCGGACGAATGGCTGGTTAGTCTTGCGCGTCGTTGACGGCAACTACGGTTAGCTGGGTTTCATCGACCGTAAACGATATGTCGAGCCCGGCGTAAGCCAGATGATAGACGCGGTGTGGCTCGTGCTTGCTGCCCGCGCGGCGCGGGTCTTGGCGAAAGACCTCGACCAAGCCGAGGAGCTTTGCGGGCGGGACCATATCCTGCAGTGCTTGCGGAAACTCAACATCGAGCTCTTGCCACGGAGCGTCCTCGATCCAGCCTCCGGTCGCATCCGGGTGGCAGTCCGCAAACGGAATGTAGGGCTTGATGTCGTAGATGGGCGTACCGTCGCGCAGGTCGGCCCCCAACACATGGATGATGGGGCCATCGTCGGTGAGCTCGACACGATCAAGCTTGACGCAGGTGAGCCCGATGGGATTAGGGCGAAACGGACTGCGCGTGGCAAACACTCCCACACGTTCGGCTCCGCCCAGACGCGGCGGGCGCACGGTTTTCGACCATTTTGCGTTGGTGCTGGACCTGTCCTGCGTTTTAGCGTCGACGGCAATATCCTTAGCCGTGCCGCCGGGCGTTCCGTTTTCGAAGCGCCACAGCAGCCACAGGTGAGAGAAGGAGTCTAGGCCCTCAACCGCTGCATTGGAGGCAAATTCCGGCTCAAAAAAGATTCGTCCCTGCAGATGGGGCGCCAAAAAGCTGTTGCGCGGAATGCCGAACTTCTGCGGCAGGTCGGTATGTATGCGTGCGATAGGTTCCATGCCGGTCATTGTACGGCATGGAGGCGTGGGGCGTTGCGCGCAATTCTTCGCCGCGGTCCCCCGTCGTGCAACCAACGGTTGCTTGGAAGGGCGCCTGCCGCCGCGTATGCTTAAGCCATCAACCAGCAGAAAGGAGCCGCTATGGCCTTTGCAGAAAAGCTCATTGCTGTCCGTCGCGCCCATCACCTTACCCAAGAGCAGCTTGCCGCTAAGCTCTTCGTCACACGCCAGGCCATCAGCCGGTGGGAGCGCGGCGAGGTCACACCGGGCATCGACATGATGAAGCTCATCGCCGCCGTAACCGGAGAACCGCTGTCCCACCTGCTCGAAATGCCTGAGCACTATTGCCAGAGCTGCGGCATGATACTCACGCCCGACGACTGCGGCACCGATGCCACGGGCACCGCGACCGATCATTACTGCAAGTGGTGCTACGACCACGGCAAGTACACCTATGACACCACCATGGAGGCAATGATTGAGGATTGTGCCCCGCGCCTGGCACAAAACACCGGCATGTCGCTCGACGAAGCCGTCTCGCTCATGGGCGCCGTCCTGCCGCAACTGGAGCGCTGGCGCACCGTGCAGGAAAACGAGGCGCGCTACGGTGCCGAGGCGCGGGCGCGCTACGGCGATGAGGCTATCGATGCAGCAAACGAAGCGTTGCTGGACATGGACCCCGAGACATGGAACGACATGAAGGAACTTGAACGCGCTATTCTGGGCCAGCTCTCAATTGCCATGGGCATTGGCGACCCAGAGAGCAACGAGGCTCGTAAGCTTGTCGCGATGCATCGTCGCTGGATTGCTCTCAACTGGGGATGCGAGCCCCAAGACGAGGCGTACCTGGGCCTCGCCCACGGTTATCTTGCCGACCAGCGCTTTGTTGACTACTACGACAAGCCCTGCGCCACCGGAGCCACGGCGTTTCTGGTCCAGGCCATCGAGTCTTCGTTGACGCGCGCATAGACCGCGGCGGCTTTGGGTATTTCAATCAAAACCTCAACCGATTGGAGACCTATGGCTACTAATCACGAGCTCGCGCTGTACGTTATGACCGGCTGCCCGTATTGCTTAAAGGTCAAGCACTTTTTGGCCGATAACGGCGTGACCATTCCCGAGCGCAATATCTCGACCGATTCCGATGCCGAACAGACACTCATCGCCGTCGGCGGAAAACGCCAGGTTCCCTGCCTGTTCATCGACGGCAAACCACTCTACGAATCGAGCGACATCATCGCGTGGGTGCAGGAAAACCTGCTCTAGTACGCACGCTCTGTCCGTCCAGGGCCCCAACCCATACGACCCAAACATGTACACCAGCATCCAAAGTCGACATTTTTCGACATCTTTGGATGCTGGCGTACAGCTTTTTGGTAGTCATGGACGCTCTTGGCCGGCTAATTGTTTGAGGAGACCTTTGGATTATGGCTGTTTGACGCCTCTGGAAAGGTTTCCGAGAGGGCTGTGGTCAAAAAAGGGCAAATATGAGTACTGCTACCTGTTTAGTAGCAGCGATTTTGATCACTTCAGGAACTATTCAACGTTCCACTCGTCCGCAGACGACGTTATTTCTCCTCATATGTTCAATAAAAGTAGCTCTTAATGGGAACAAATCTCATCAGGAGCTACAATTTATAGCAAATAAATGCAACCATAATGGCAACAGTACTCATATTTGCCCTTTTTTGACCACGACCCTCCAGAATAGTCGCTGAGAGCGACACTAAATGACAAAATCCGGCACTTGAACGTTCTTATATGAGTAGCCATTGAAGGACACCTAACGACTACTCCCATTCGCGACACACTGTGTCGCGAATTAAGCTGGTCCCATTACCGAAGACCAGTGAGAGCTCCTGCCCAGAATCTCGATAGCTTAATAAAGCGCTCCCCTCCGGAAGTTCAATGGGCATCCAAATTCCAAGCTGAAAAGCAAAGGAGCATCGAAGCCGTCAATGCTCATTTCCTATCGAACACGCGGGTCAAAACAAGCTAATTAGCCTGATAAACTGTTTATATTTTTGTCTACAAAACTGTATACAAAAAGAGTATCCGTTGACCTGTGCTCGACATTATGCCGATCGATAGGAGGCGCTATGGACGCTAAGCAGCTCGAAAAGATGATGGGGTTTGCTCCCGGAGAGTTGGAGAAAGCCGCGAAGGCATACGAAAAAGATGAATGGCCGAAGGGTCGCACCATCAAGCTGGGAAGGCCGTCGATCTCCGATGAGCCAAGCGTCGTTATAACAGCACGTGTGGGCGAATCGATTCTTGAGGCGTTTGACGAAAAAGCCAAACGCCATGGGCAAACACGCACGGAGCGGCTCAGAGAGCTCATTACACTTGATGCACTGATTGCCTAGGCCCGCTCCCCCGTCGGACCCAAACATGTACGCCAGCATCCAAAGTCGACATTTTTCGACATCTTTGGATGCTGGTGTACAGCTTTTTGCTACATAGTCGTTGGGGACGTTCTTAAATGACTAGTCGTTAAAGAACGTCCCCAACGACTAGCTAGCCGTAGAAGCGGGCTATGGGTGCGAGTGGCTGCTCGCGAAAGACGCGCTCGACGGCAGCGCGGTATTCGTCGACCTTTTTGGTCTTGCGTACGATCTTGTGGACGGTAGCGGGATCAGCGAAAGCGCACTTGGCGTAGAACCACCACTCCTTCATGCGGAAGACCGCATTGCCGCCAATCTCTTCTGCATATGCCGCAAACAGCGTGTCGTGGAAGCGCTGCAGCTCAGCAGCCGTTGCAGCAGGGCCGCCCTTGACCATGCGAGCCAGAGCGGGGTTCGCGAGCAGGCCACGCCCCAACATCACATGGCGCGTGCCGGGATAGGCCTCCACCAGCGCATCCATATCCTCAAGATCAAAAATATCGCCGTTATAGGCAACCGGGAACGGCGCACGCTCCAGCGTCTCGCCATAAAACTCTTTGCGCGGCGAGCCCGCATAACGGTCCTTCTGCACGCGCGGATGCACGATCAGCTCTGCCAGCGGCATGCGGCAATATAGATCGAGTACGCGCTCGTATTCGTCGTCGCTCTCCAACCCCAACCTGGTCTTGACCGATACCGGCAGCGGAGAGCGCTCACACACGTCGCTCAAGAACACCTCAAGTTCGTCGAGATTACGCAAGAAACCCGAGCCCTTGCCCTTGGCGACAACCGTCCCCGAGGGGCAACCCAAGTTGAGATTGACCTCGCGATAGCCCATGTCGGCGAGCACCTGTGCCGCCCACACAAACTCGTCCGCGTTCTTGGACATCAGCTGAGGCACCACGTTGAGCCCCTGGTTATTGGCAGGATCGATCTCCTTAAACGCCTTGCCGCCAAAGCGGTTTCCCACCCGCGGCGGCGGCAAAAACGGCGTGTAATAGCAATCGAGCGCACCGAAGCACTCCGCATGCACGCGACGGAACACATGCCCGGTAATCCCCTCCATGGGGGCCAGCGAAAGGATCATCTACTCTTCTCTCATATCAACACAACAAAGGGGCCGTCCCTTTGTCACATGCATTATGCCTTGCGCTTCAGGCGATTCACAAGATAGAGGTGACTACTGAACGATGACCACCCTCCAGCCGCACCCCATACAACAAAAGTGAATACTTTCCCGGGAAGTGAACAAGTGAAAAGTAATAGATCTCGATTTACATGCCGTTCAATGCGACAAAGGGACTGTCCCTTTGTCGCATTATTCGGAGCGCAGGGCCTCTACGGGATCTTTTTTGGATGCACTGCGGGCCGGTAGCAAACCGGCGACGACCGTTAGCAGCACCGAAATCGCGATGAGCACCAGCGCATCCTGCACGGGCAGGCTCATCAGGTTGGGGACCTGTTTGGCCGCAAGCGCCCAAGCATTGACCGGGAAGCTCACGGCCACCACGACGACAACAGCAAAGACGCCGGCAATGAGGCCCTCGATAAAGGTCTCGGCGTTGAACACGTTTGCCACGTTACGCTTCGACGCGCCAATCGCACGCAGAATGCCAATCTCCTTTTTGCGCTCCAGCACGCTGATGTACGTGATGATGCCGATCATGATGGAGCTCACCACCAGGCTGATGCTTACGAATGCGATGAGCACCAAGCTGATGGTGTTCACGATGTCGGTCACCGAACCCATGATGATGCCCATGTAGTCGGTGTACGAAATTGCCCGATCATCGTGGCCAGCGGCTTTGACCTGCTTGTTGTACGCATCGATGTGATCGAGTACGCGCTCCTTGGCCTCAAAGTCGCGCGGGAAAATCTTGACCGAGATGGGGTTCGCCTCGTCCGCATAACCCAACGTGGTCAGATTGTTGTCGTAGGTGAGCTTCGAAGCCTTGGCATAGCTCATCATGAGCGAACTCAGGTCCTCGGCGTCCATGTTGAAATGGATGGCACGAGCAAAGGCGCTCGCATCCACGTGCATGGCGCTCGCCAGGTTGGCAAAACTCGAAGACATCTGCGTCGCCATCTGGTCCATGAGCCCCGCCGCGGCCGCCTTGAGCTGGGACGATACCGTCGACGCTATCTGCTCGCTGATTGCCTTCATCACCTGATCCATAGCCTGCTGCAGATACGGAGCCAGCTGCTTTTGCACATAGTCGGTCATCGCCTGTTGCAGGCGCTCGGCCAGGGCATCGCCGCCGAGCGCCTTCAATTGAGCCAGGCATTGCTGCGCCGCGGCATCATGCTCAAGATACGTCGAGAATGCGGCAGCGAGCGTTGACGCGTCTTTAAGATCTTCGGGCGACAGCGCCTTAAACTGATCAGACTGCAAAAAGTCCTCAAACAGTTGGTTGGCAAGTATTCCCACCTGCTGCATTTGCTCGGGCGTGAGCTCCAGACCGTCAAAGATGCCCGAGAAATCTGGAGCCGGTGCTTGTGCCATGATGTCGCTGAAGTCGATGTCCTTGCCAACGTCCGAGAGGTCAATGTCCAACCCGGATAAGTCGATACCAGAAAGGTCCATACCGCCGGCCGCACCCGAGAGTGCAGACGCATCAAACGAGAACGCGCTCTTCAGCGCTGCCTCGTCCACACTGAACATGCTGCCCAGGTCCACGCCCTGTTTGGCCTCGCCTTGCAGCTCATCGAAAGACTTGCCCGTAAAGACATCCGTCTCGGGGTGGGCGAGTTGCTCCTGCACAATCTGCGAATCGGCGGCGCGCTCCATAAGCCGGCGAGTCAGCGCATGCGTATAGGCAATGCCCGGAGACAACGCACTCGCGTTGGCCGTCTCGTTAGGTCGCACCACGCCCACAATGTGCACGTCAATACCGTTGGCAACCTTGGCGGCCATAAAGTCGGTGTCGCCAGACATGTCAGTCCACATGCCGGTCTCTTCGTTTTTGCGATAGGCATCGGCCGGCGACAACACCTTAAACGTCGTGGACAGCGCATCGTCGTAGGTAAAGTCGGAGCCGGTCTCGGGCGTCTCGATCTTACCGTCAGCCGTCATGGCGCTGTTAACCAGGTCGTTGAGCTCGTTGATATCCAGCGCGCCGATGCTGTAGAGCGTGTAGTCGCCCACCGTTCCACGGCTCGAAAGCACCATTACGGCTTCGTTAGCAGACGTGGGCCAATGACCGGCGACGACATCGTACTGGCTGTCGAGCAGGCTCTGGTCGTCAATCATCTCGTTAAAGACCGAGGTTCCCATGGATTCCATGCTCACCGTTGCCGCCGAGCTCGCGCCTCCGCTCATAGCCTCGGTCATGGCGTTGGGCACCAGCCGGACGGGCTTCTTGTCGCCCTTACCCGCACGATAGACAACCGGCGTCACGCCATAGCCGTACTGGATGGCGTTGACTTCTTTATCGATGCCGTCGCCACCGGCATCGAGCCATGCCTTAAAGCTCGTCATGTCGTTGGACTTAACGCTCGCAAACATATCCTTTACGGCCGTGACCACGGGAATCTTATCGGTTCCCTGAGCTTTGCTGTCGGTGCTGCCGTCGGACGAGTCCTCGTTCTTGGACGTATCGTCATCCGTGGCCCCCTGTCCGCCCATCATGGACGACAGGTCGTAATCCTGCTTGGAAATGGTGAGCGGGTAGCTCGAGAGCGTATCCTCCTCGACCTTTTTGATGTAGCCGTTTACGCCGTTGGACAGCGCCAGAATCGCCGCGATACCGATAATGCCAATCGAGCCTGCAAAGGCCGTCATGGCCGTGCGGCCCTTCTTGGTCATAAGGTTTCGGGCAGAAAGCCCCAGCGCCGTCACAAAGCTCATCGAGGTTTTGCGCGTAGGCTTGGCCTCGCGGCGCGTGGCGTCAGCGACATCGAAAGGATCGGAATCGTCGGTGATCTTGCCGTCCGCCAGGTTGACGATGCGCGTGGCGTATTGGTATGCCAGGTCGGGATTGTGCGTGACCATGATGACCAGACGGTCGCGCGCAACTTCTTTGAGCAAATCCATAACCTGCACGGATGTCGTTGAATCCAAAGCGCCAGTCGGCTCGTCGGCAAGGACGATCTCAGGGTCATTGATCAGGGCGCGGGCAATGGCCACGCGCTGCATCTGCCCGCCCGATAGCTGGCTCGGGCGCTTGTTAACGTGCTCGCCCAGGCCAACCGCCTCGAGCGCCTCGCGCGCACGCTGGCGGCGCTTGGCATGCCCCACGCCCGTGAGCGTGAGCGCCAGCTCCACGTTTTCCAAAATGGTCTGATGCGGAATGAGGTTATAGCTCTGGAACACAAAGCCGATGCGGTTGTTGCGATAGGCATCCCAATCGCGATCGTGAAAGTCCTTGGTCGAAATACCGTCGATCAGCAGGTCGCCCGAGTCAAAGTGGTCGAGTCCGCCGATAACGTTGAGCATCGTGGTTTTGCCCGAGCCCGAGGGACCCAGAATGGCCACGAACTCGTTATCGCGAAAAGACAGGCTTACGTTGTCGAGCGCCACCTGCGTAAACGACTGCGTAACGTACCTTTTGCAAATACCCTTGAGCTCCAGCATGGACGGCAACCTCTCCCACGCGGGCGCACTTGCCCGCTCTCCCCCGCCGTTCGTATTCGACGCGTTTGTCCTACTCTATCCCCATTTTTTGCCGAAGTCAGTGAGGAATGTAACGAACCGCGCCAAAAAACGAACGGGATGGCGCCCAAAAGAAGAGGTCCCAAGCGGGACCTCTATATGGTGGAGCTTATCTTGAAAGGTAGCGGACTACTTCGCACAGCGGCGCACGATCCTCGCTATGCTTTACGCGTTTTTTACTGCTCGCTATTTGCAATCGCCTGGTCGATAAGTTTGTCGAGTGCTGCGCGCTGCTCGGCGGAGCTGATGGCTCCCACGATTGGATCCCCTACGATGTTGCCATTCTGATCGATGACATACGTTGTCGGGAACGAGAACAAATTTGACGTAAACTTACCGGCCTCGCTATCCGACTTGAACCAGATGTTCTTATACGTCACGCCCTTCTTGCTCAGCACGTCCTTGGCATCTGCAATCTCGCCCTTGTTGCCATCGAGCGTAAAGGAATTGACGCCCACGACCTGGCCGCCCTTCTTGGCAAGCTCCTTATTCAGGTCCTCAAGGTCGCCCAACTCACCCACGCATGGCTTGCACGTGGTGAACCAGAAGTTCATGACGGTGACCTTGTTCTTAGAGAACAGCTCGTCGCTGCTCACGTCGTTGCCGTCCAGGTCCTTGCCCGTAAAGCTGGGGAACTTCGTCGCCTCGCTCGAAGCATTGGCACCAGCCGTCATGCCAGCGGTCGAAGCGTCGACGCTCTCGCCTGCGCTCGGCGTGCTTCCACAGCCGGGGAACTCCTTCTCCAAGCTCTCGAGCTTGTCCTCGATTTCCTTGATCTGCTGCGCACCGGCCTTGAGCGTCTTAAGCTCATCCGCCGTAAACTCATCCTTGGCGCCGTCGATGGTCTTGAGCAAGAAATCGCCGTAATTGCTGCCGTCCTCAATCATTGTCGAGTCTTTATTTGCCGCATTGAATACCTTTTCCCACAGCGCGTTATCACTCGAAAAGATCTCGTTCTCCTTCTGCATGAGTTTTGCATACAACTCGGCGGCCTCGTCGGCATTGGCCGGCTTCTGCGCAGTGAGTTCTGCGATCTTAGGATCGGAGCTCGCAGATTCGCTCGCATTGCCACCGGGCGCCGAACATGCCACAAGGCACAAGGCCAATACCGGCACCATAAACAGGGCCGCAATCTTAGAAAGCTTCATAGTCATTCCTCCGTTTTGTCGAAGCTTGTTTACTTTTTATCGGCGGTCAAGGGAAGCTTTTCCGCCGACACATCCAGGCCATAGCGATAGCTGATGGCATCGACGGGACAGGCCCCGATGCACTTTCCGCACCGGATACATTCGGCATGATTGGGCGCGCGGACCACATCAACGTCCATCTGACAAACCCTTAAACACTTGCCGCACGAGACACATTTGCACGCGTCAACCTGAATCCCCAACAAGGACACCCTATTCATGAGCGCATAGAATGCACCGAGCGGGCAAATCCATTTGCAAAAGGGGCGATAGAACAAAACGCTCAGCACTACCACGGCAATGAGAACGGCAAGTTTCCAGGTAAAGAGCTGCCCCAGCGCAGATCGAATGCCGGCATTGGCAATGGACAGCGGAATCGCGCCCTCGAGCACGCCCTGCGGACAGATGTACTTGCAAAAGAACGGGTCGCCCATGCCCAGATCGTTGACCACCAAGACAGGCAGCAGCACCACGGCAAACAGCAGCACGAAGTATTTGATATACGTAAGCGCCTTGAGCCTTTTTGTCGAAAGCTTTTTGCCGGGAATCTTGTGAAGCAGTTCCTGCAGCCAGCCAAACGGGCACAAAAACCCGCATACAAATCGTCCCAGCAGCACGCCGAGCAAAATGAGCGTACCGGTAACATAGTAAGAAAAGTTGAACTTGGATGAACCTACCACCGACTGGAACGACCCAATGGGGCACGCGCCCGATGCCGCGGGGCACGAATAGCAGTTAAGCCCGGGTACGCAGACTGTTTTTCCCGCGCCCTGATAGATGCCGCCTTTGGCAAAGTTTGGCAGGTGAATGTTGGTAATAAGTGTTGCCGCCGCCTGAATGAGTCCGCGAAATCGGGCCAAAACATGCGACGCGGTGTTTGCTCTTTTATCCAATTCCGATACACTCCAAGCACAGCCTAATCGCTTTGGCCAGCACGGCATCCGCCTCGCCACGCATAACGCCAAAGCACACCATGGCAATTCCGACGATCAACAAAGCGACCTGTACCATGGGTTTTACCGCTTTGAACAACTCGACCACTCCTTTCGTTACGCGACCATTGGACCATATCGACTATAAAATCCGTGTTAAGCGCGATTTGAAATGTGCAAGGAGACTGTTATGCGTATTTTAATCGTCGAGGACGAGCGGGCGCTGTGTGACGCAATCGCGCGCAGCTTGCGAAACTTGGCGTACAGCGTCGACTGCTGTCACGACGGACAGGAGGCGCTCGACCTACTGGACGTTGAGGCCTTCGACCTCGTGGTACTCGACCTCAACCTTCCCCGCATCGACGGCATGACCGTACTCAGGGAACTTAGGAAAACCGACTGCGAGACTAAGGTACTGATTCTGTCCGCACGTGGCGAAGTATCCGATAAAGTCGCCGGACTCGATGCCGGCGCCAACGATTACCTTACCAAGCCGTTTCATCTTGACGAGCTTGCGGCAAGGATCCGCAGCCTTACCCTCAGGCGCTTTGCACAAAGCGACATAGTATTAACCTGCGGAAAGCTCCGCTTTGACACCAAGGCGCGCATCGCTTCCGTGGACAGCGAGGCCCTATCTCTTACGCGCAAGGAAACGGGAATCTTGGAATACCTGATGCTTAATCAGGGGCGTCCGGTAAGTCAAGAGGAGCTTATCGAGCACGTTTGGGATAGCAGCGTGAACAGCTTTAGCAACGCAACCCGCGTTCATATCTCGTCACTCCGCAAAAAGCTGCGCAGCGCTTTGGGATACGACCCGATTCGCAATCGGATTGGAGAGGGCTACGTTATGGAGGATGGAGAATGAAAGGGCTTTCGCTGCAATGGCGCATAACGATTATGACGGCACTGCTCACGTGTGCGGCATGCGTGCTGACGAACTGCCTGGTCGGCTATACGGGCATGCGCTACATGGACGCCATCGGCAGCGACATCTCGGCCCTTAACGCAACCGGCGAAGACTCGCCCCAGGCGTTCGACCCAACGAAGGGGAGCCTCAATGACGAGGTCACGATTGTCGTAAACGACGCACAGGAGTCTTTTGGCACGACAGCCTGGTACATCACGGCTGGAGTCACACTCCTTGGCGGCGCGCTGGCATACTTTGTGAGCGGCCGTGCACTCAAACCGCTACGGGCTTTTGCAGCCCAGGTTGAGCGTGTGCAGCCTGACAACCTAAGCGAAATCAAACTCAATGAAGATGTGCCCACCGAGCTACAACGATGCAGCGCCTCTTTCAACGACATGATCGCCCGTCTTGGCGAAGGGTTCTCTGCACAACGTCAGTTTACCGGCAACGCCGCACACGAGCTGCGCACCCCGCTCGCCCTTATGCAAGTACAGATTGAACTATTCATCTCCGAGCACCCCGGTTTGCAGCCCGAAACGGCCGAGCTGCTCGGCCTGCTACAAGAACAAACCGAGCGCATGTCTCGAATGGCCAAGGTATTGCTCGAGATGAGTGAGCTCCGCAGCGTTCCTTGCGAGGACGATGTGGAACTTGGCCCCTTGTCCGAAGAGGTCCTCACCGACCTTGCGCCACTTGCCGAAAATAAGGGCATAGCCCTCAATTGTGCTGGAGACGCTTTAGTAATCGGGAGCGATACGCTCCTCTATCGACTGGTGTTTAACCTGGTCGAAAATGCCATCCATTACAGCCGCTCCGGCTCGACTGTCAACGTCTCCATCTGCGACAACGACAGCCACGTGTTCCTGCGAGTCGAGGACCAGGGCCCGGGAATACCCAAGCAGTACCGTGAGAGCATCTTCCAACCGTTCTTTCGCCTGGATAAATCCCGCAGCAGGGCATACGGCGGCGCAGGACTCGGGCTAGCGCTCGTTTGGGAGATTGTGGCGCTTCACGGTGGCACGGTAGAGGTCGAAGCAAGTTCCGAGAACGGGACTACCATGCTCGTGACCCTCTCAAAGGGGGCCACCACGTGATCCGACTGTCCAGGGGTCCCACTCGGCATTGCGAAACGCGTCCCAAAACTTGGACATGAGAAATGGGAGGCAGTTCGCATCTGTGCCGAGGACGAAGTCCTGGCGGGAATTCAGGATGCGCAGAGGAAGCTTACGGCAGAAAACCCCGACAGAGTCGTGACCGTCGGCGGCAACTGTATGGCGTCGCTTGCCCTCTTCGATTACCTGCACGGGAAATACGAGAACGTTGGAATCGTCTGGATCTATGCGCATCCGGATGTATCCACGCTGAATGATGGCTACCCCAACGCTCACGCCATGGTACTTGGCAACCTTTTGGAACAGGGTGCACCGCAACTCGTTTCGCGGATGCGGCATCCGGTGTTTAAGCCGAGCGATGTCCTGCATGTCGGGCTACAGCAGCTCCACGACTATCAGGAAGTTTGCTTAAACAAGCATAGGTGTTGCGGTTTTAGCCGATGTCCTCATGGAGGAAAACGACATGCTGGGTCTGTCTGATTAAAGTCCAACAGTTTCCATGAGGCATCTAGCACGGTAAAAGCTAAAGACCCGGGAGACCCCAAACTGTCAACCATCTTTACGGGTGCAAGGGAAACGGGCAAGACAGCCCCCTCTCGCTCCTATCCGAAACGGCGCTTGAACACGGCTGGATTGCAGCGAATGTCTCCGCCATGCCCGGCATGCTCGAAGATATCATCGAGCACACAAAGGAGGCCGCAGGCCGTTACCTCTCGCAGCCCCATACACGCGTGAGCGGAGTTCAAGTTGGCAGCGGGGCGGTTTAGCGCGCCAATATAATCAAATCGTGCACTTCCATAGCCTCTCGTCTACGTGGTGTACCGTCGTCTCCCCTTTTATCAGAGTTGGGCGATTTCAGGCACCCGAGCTGAACTCAAATTGAACTCAACGATGCCTTATCGGTCGAGGGCGTCCTAGCGAGAATATACAGAGGCGCACATTTCGCAGGGAACCTCCCATTCGTTATCATATCGGGATGCTGTCAAGGCAGCGTCAATGCGTTCGACCTACACCTTCTCGCTTTTCGAGGCCTCGTCTGCAGGACCATCGGAATCGATACGGAATCGATCGGCATACCATTCATCCGAAGCAATCACCTTATGGAGCATCTGGAGATGCAGGTCGACATAGTGGCAGAACGCCTTGCCGCATTCCACGAGAGGCGCATTGTTTCTCTCGTTGGGCTCGGCTCCAAAATTAAACTCGACCTCATAGCCCTCCCCAGGCACACCCATGCTCGGCAGAACATCAATGGAGAAGTGGACGAATCCAGACGTCACCTTGTATACATCTTTTACCTTTGGATCGAACTTCTCGAGTAAGTCTTGAAGTCTTCCATCGGACATCTTCTCACCCGAGAAATCTTTCAGCTTGTTCACAGGCACACCTTGAAACACCTGCTTGAGAAAGTCATCCTGGTCTTCGGCGGCGAATAATGCGAATGTCCGCAGGCAGACTCCAACCTGTGCGCGGAGAAGCTGGGCGGCGCAAACAAGATTCCTCGACTCGAGCATGGAGATGAATCCGTCTATCAGTCTCATCGCATACTCAGAGGAGGATGCCAGATATAGATCCCATTGGGTAAAGTCGCCGTTCATGAAGGGAATCACTGCATTGCGCTCGGCGACTCTCAAGGCACTCAGGCTTTGTTCTATTTTCTCAGCTTCTTGTTTGAACTGTTCGCTATCCAAAATGCCCCCAAATGCCGGCTTCTCAACAAATCAAAAAAGCAGGAGAGACAGAGATTAGGTTCCTGCTCCACTGAACCCGCGCTTCCAGTCGAGACACTCCTCCTCGAAGATCTCCCCAGAGTCCCGTCTCTCGCGCCCCTCACGGAACTGTCCATATCAGTGTAGCCAATCCAAGCACAGCCCCACCGCACGGCCCAGTCGCTTCCGGTCCTGCGTGGCCCCATGAAGGCGGAAGGGCGTGGTTGTCGTCATCGCGTTCCTTTCTCCTCATACCTTTTGGGCATGCGTCACGGGCCCCCGCGCGGCGCCGAGAGCGAATCGGCGCAGGCTTGGGGCCAGTTGCGTAGAGGTTGAGGTTCGGGTTTCGCCGGCTTACGCAGCTTGGCGGGCAGAGCGCCCGGGCTCGCTGCG
>UREZ01000001.1 GCA_900547025.1 uncultured Collinsella sp. | reverse complement strand
CCTCCGGCAACGGGGGCTTTTCTTTTATGCCACCGCTGCATGGATTCGAACCTCGGTCGAGGCGCGGGCGTGAAGCGGACGATTTCTTATCGACTCGTGTAAGATTCCGAGTAGATGTCGCGACTTATTCGCGACCACTCCTTCTTCAAGCGACCGATCAGGGTGATATTTCGTGGCAGAGCGTCCGACATACAAGCTCAGGTTTCTCGATCCCAAGAAGCGCTTTCCGGCGATGCCCGAGCAGCCTGCGGGACGCTCATATGGCGTGGTCTGGAAACTCTTTGGCGAGGATCAGCATGAATCTTGTTATGTCGTCGAATTCGTTGGCAAAAGTCATGTGTCGCTTTTGGGCTACGTAAGCGTTTCGGGTGAGGTGTACAAGGTGGACCGCCCCGTCAGCGAGGCTCCGCTGCCCGACGATCCCGACATGCAGCTGATTCTTGACGAGTCCGATTCCAGCGTCGGTGAGATTGCGGTCAGGGGTACCGATGGGACGATGCACTCCCGGGCGCGAGTCATCGGCTCTCCCGAAGGCCCCATGCGCGAACAATCCGATTGCGAGACGTGGAATTCGACGCGCAGCCTTCGCTACGGCGAGTTCATGGCCTCGATGTTCTTGCGTTACGTGATATTCGCCGATTCTGAAAACGCTGTCTCAGGCACGGTAGACGGTGACGGCCTCGACGAGGGCATGAAAAATGCCGTCGACAAGATCAAACTTGTAAAACTCTCTGAGCCGGTTGAGGTGCTGCTGGGTTTTGATTCCACACCGCTGCCCGATGCAATCGAAACATTGCTCTACCGCATTGACCATACAGATAATCCAAGTGGCATTGAGCGCTATGCCGCCGCTTTGATGGGCGAAGTTGATCTGCCTCGCCTGCGCACCATCGCGGCCAAAACTGAAATGAGCCTGGCGCGCATCGATCGCTCGAGACTCTTCTATCTCAATTTTGACCGTAGCCTGCTGGACCAGGACGAGATCGATGCCCTGCTTGCCATCGAGTGCCGCCTGAACCGCCTATCGGGCATCCTTGAGCGTATTGGGGCAGGGTTGGGCCCCGTTGCCTCGTCGCCAAGCTTTGAGGGCTGCTCGCTCTTTGACCTATGGCATATCAGCAAGACGACAGACGACGTTCCTCGCTTGCTCGAAACGCTGTCGAATGACAACCCGTGGGCCAAGCCGGGAACGGTCGCGTGCCAGCCGGGCGGCGAGTGGGACGTTCGTACTCGTTTTGCGCGGATTGTCGAGGCTCTCAATGTTGTTACGCGGCTCGACTACACCTATCGCGCCAACGCCGCCGAGGGCATCATGCTGGTCCGATTTGGCCGCTCTATTGTCGACGGCATGCCGCAGCGCGAATACGACGCCCAGGCCGACGCTTGGCGCGAGCTGGACGAGGACGTGCGCGCGATGTGGGCGGCCGAGCACGACGCGCGCGTGGCGCTCACACTCGCGGCTGCTTGTTTTGCCGCGGGTGCCTGCATTACGCGCTGCTACGTGCAAATTGCAGCCCCTGACGGTGAGCAGGGCGAGCGAGTGATTGCGACGTATTCCTTTGGCCGCGCTGCCTATCTGACCGACTGCACGTCTGTCGCCAAGGATCTTGAGAGCATGGACATGGACGATATGCCGTGCAAGTGTGTGCTTGAGGCGTATGAGTCAACCGCTCCGGAGACGATTGAGCCTGCGGAGGTTCATGCTCGTCCGCGTGATGACCATCGCGCGCTGCCGCCGGCGCTGCGCGATCTGCTACTTGCCGATACGGCTGACGAGTTGGAGGTCATGGAAGAGGACGACGACCCATACGTGGCCCGTGTTGTTGAATTGCGCGAGCAGGTAAAAGTCGACCGTACAGGTGCTTTTGAAGGCTTTTCCCGTCTTGTCGAGGAGTTGGAGGCTAAGTGCGCCGTCGCCGAGCTTTTGGCGACAGGTCCGGTTCAAACGCAGTTTTGCGATAACCAGCTGGTGCGCATGGTGCTACCGGTGTTGGAAGAAGACCGCTCGGTGCGGATCCTTCGTGCGCCCGATGCGCTGTACTTTGCCCAGCACGAGATCTGCAGCTTTTACGCCGAGCAAGAGGACTTTGAACGAGCACTGCCCGAGGTGCGCCATCTTTACGATCTGGCGCGCTCGTCCATGCAATCGCACTTTGCGCTCATCAACGTGCTTGCGCGTCTGGAGCGCTTTGACGAGATTATCGAGGTGGCGCGCCACGGCCTACGTATTGCCAGCGATCGTTCTGCAATTGGCTACCTGTTCTACCGCTTGGCGTTTGCCTATTGGAATTGCGATCAGCTCGACCTGGCGCTGGCTTGTTACCGTCTAGTGCCGCGCGGCGAGGAGTCGGGCAGCAGCGCGCTGGAAGAAATGCAGGGCCTTATGAACGAGATGGGCGTCAGCGAGCCTCCGACGTTCGAGGAAGCGGTCGAGACCATCCGCAAGGCCGGACTCGAGCTGCCGCCAGTGTCCGCCGTGACGAATCAGCTGGCAGATGTCGCTGTTCAACTGGTCGACAACGGCTTCTTTTTCCTGGCACGCGGTTGCATCTTCCAAATGTGGCGCACCATGGGCAACGACGAGCTCGGTTCCCTCAACCGCTCGCTGGGGTAGGGGCGATATAGAGGGGCCGCACCGCGCTATTTGTATCGGCGCGGGCGGGAGGACCCGGCAGGATCGGTAAGGCATAAAGCCGCCGAGCCTGCTAAAACTGTTAAACTCTGCTAAAGTTGCTAAACTTTGTTAAAGTTGTTAAAACTAGCAGAGGAGGGCAGAATGACGAAAGCTGCTAACCCCTTTAAGCCAACGGCGGGCATGAATCCGCCTGAGCTTATCGGACGGGACACTGTTTTGGATGACTTTGCCGAGGCTCTTGAGAATGGTCCTGGTGCCCCCGATCGACTCATGCGCATCTCGGGCGTCCGAGGCACAGGTAAAACGGTGCTCCTTAATGCATTGGGTGACCTTGCACGCAAAAAAGGATTCGAGGTCGTTGACGTTGCCTCCAATGCTGGTTTTTGCAATAGAATCCTCGAGGCTCTGCAGCGAAACGTTCGTCTTGAATCAATCTCGATTTCCCCATCGATTTTAGGGGTCAGCCTTGGCTCCATGGAGATGTCGAAGTCGGCCTCTCATCTGGGCGAGGCGATGTACGATGCTGCGAAGCGCGGTGGTCTGCTCATTACGCTCGACGAGATCCAGGATGCCTCAACTGAGGAAATGCGCGAGCTAGGCAATGAGATGCAGCTCTTGATCCGCCAAGGAGCGAATGTCGCTTTCGCTTTCGCCGGACTGCCGACATCGGTAGATGGCGTGGTGGTGGATGATACGTTGACGTTCCTTCAGCGAGCCAAACATGTTGAACTTACTCGGCTTTCCGATTTTGAAGTTGGCGGATCGTTTGAGGATACGATGAGACGAGCGGGCAAGGAGCTCGACAAAGGTGCCGCTGAGCTATTAACAAAAGCTTCGGCAGGCTATCCCTTTATGGTCCAGCTGGTCGGATATTACGCTTGGCAGGTTGCTGCGCGCAGTGGGGCGGAGAGCGTGAGCGAAGAGGCGGCTCGTAAGGGTATCCAGGCGGCTCTTGATAGCTTTAATGCTATGGTGATTGCCCCAGCGCTGCGCAGGGTGTCGGAACGGCAGTTTCAGTATCTCGCGGCGATGGCTCAATGCGAGGGCGTCGATATCGCCAACGGCGATATCGCCAAGAAGATGGGTTTGTCGGCGAACAAAGTTGGGTCATATCGCAAGCGCCTGATCGATGCGGGGTTGATTGAGCCCGCGGGCTATGGCTGCGTTTCGTTTGCAATTCCGTACATGCGCGATTATCTGTTGGAGACCGTTCGAGAGGACTAATAAAGAATGGGCTGTCCGCGCTGTCGCTGGGGCCGTCCTTGTATCTTTGTCTCAACCTGTAACATCTGGAGGGGATTACGGCCTGCAGATGTTACAGGTTGAGATGATTGACTGAGACGTTTACTGGTAAAAGAGAGGTAAAAGAGGAAACGCCTCAAAATTCCCCTTGCCCAACTTCGGCTGTTTGGTTACTATAGAACGGCTGTTACGGAGAGCTGACCGAGAGGCCGAAGGTGCTCGCCTGCTAAGCGAGTATGCCCCAAAAGGGCATCTGGGGTTCGAATCCCCAGCTCTCCGCCAGTATGACTTTGAAGAAGGGTCCCATTTGGGGCCCTTTTTTATTATCAAGAATGTCAGCTGGGGATTAGAGTCCGAAAGGGCGTGAACATTAGGCAAACACGGGGCGCTTGAAAACGGGGAGACCCAGGCGTGCTCGTGCACCCCGGTGTGGGGTTCCGAGGGGATGGAGTAGAAATATGGTAAAGGTCGGGCTGCGTAAGCCGAATCTAAAGACATCACTCAAGGCAAGAACGACCGGCAGAGCGAAGCGCGCGGTAAAGCGGGCGATAATCCCCGGCTATGGTAAGAAGGGCATGGGGTGGATCAAAAATCCGAAGAAGGCTGCTTAAAATGCCGTATACAGCAGAACGACCGTCGGAGTTGGGGATGTCGCTCGCGCCGTTGCTAAATCAGGCGCTCGGAGCTCGGCGTCAAGGACGTCCTCAATTACTGTTTCATCGCATGAAATTACACCTTTGGCGAAGCCTGAACAGAAATCTCTCACTCGAGAGATTACGTCGGTTGACAGGGCAAACAAGACGCTTTTGCTATGCTTCCTTCTTGGGTGGTCGGGCGCTCATAGGGCGTATGCACGGATGTGGGGTAGCTTCTTTCTATATCTCTTTACCTTTGGCCTTTTTGGATTTGGTTGGCTGTTTGATATTGTGACACTACTGATGAGACGCTCCGAGCTAAGGCGTCTCGGCGACAGTGATCCGACTCAACAGCAAGCGCCATGTTCCGTTGATTCTACATTCGATCGAAATGTCGCCGACTCCGGAAATTGGGGACAGCGTGGAGATGGGGAGGCTGCGGCTCGGCTAGAGCTTCAACGTAAAAACCGTGCCTATATGGAAGAAAACGGCATCGACGTGGAGATGTTTACCGAGGAAAAGGTCGCGGCGGACGCCTTGCGAACCATTGAGTCGGTATGCCCGTGCATGCTTAGGTTTAACCGAGGCATGAGCGAAGAGGAGCCAAGCATCAGCTTTTGCTCTCCAACAAAGACGGGGAAAATGCCCAAGAATGTCGTCGAGGCCCGCATTTACCATCAGGACGTGAAGCTATTGATGGATTCCCACGGCTTCGAATTGCCGGAGTATGGTGACAGCATCAATGTCATGATTAGTTATCTAGCTGATGGGCGCATAAATAAAGTCGATATCCATGGGTTCCATAATGGCCGCTCCGTTAGTGTCTCCATTCGCAGGCGGAGCGACGATCTTGTTATGACGAGTGCGGGCACCATCGGAGAAACGGGTGCCTGGCAATCGCTGTGCTCTGGGGCAGACCCCTCAGCTGGGGATCTTTTCAGGGCCTTGACCAAGGAGGTCGAAAGGATCTACTAGCATGCCCGGTGGACCCGTTTTCAAGGTCCGAAAAGACACAGCGAAGGTAAACGGCTAGCAATGTCGCTTTGGTGATTCTGACGCATCCCGTTTAAGAGGTATTCAAAAAGAGGCGCCCCGTTGGACGCCTCTCCAATCTCAAATGTAATGTTCCCCCAGCCCTACATCTCAGGAGCCTTGGCGACGGTCTCGCTCTCTGCCGCAAGTGGGCGGTTGTCGATGCGGCGGCCCAGGCGGTCGAGCTTCACGAGCAGCCACTCGATGGGATTGGGCCCTGCGCCTTCCTCGTCGGCGACCAGGTCCATGACGGCGACCTTGGTGCCGTCCTGCTTGAGCGTAACGCTGCCCACCTTGTCGCCCACATGCACCGTGCCCGAAAGATCGTCGTAGCTAACCTTTTCGGTCACCTCGCCGGCAAGGGAAAACACGGTCGCTTGCGCCGTAGGATCGGCGAGCGTGGCGTCGATCGTCTTATCCGTCCAGTCGGTTTGACTAATGCGCGCCATAAGCGGGTTGCCGTTGGCAGTCTTTTCCTGCGTGTTGGCGATTGCGACCGCCGCCTTGTGACCGTAGTACCAATTGGCAAGGGTTGCGGTATCGGTAAAGCGCTGGTCGGTGGTGGTGGAGTTCAAAACGACGGTGTAGATCTCGTCGCCGTCGCGGTTGTAGGCGCTCGTAAAGCAATAGCCCGCGTCGTCGGTGGTGCCGGTCTTGCCGCCGATGTTGCCATCTTGGCCCAGCAAATAGTTATGCGTGTCCATGGAATGCGAATGGTCGGTGCCGTCGGCGCCCGTGACCGCGATCCAGGAGTCCTCGCTCGCTACGACCTCGCGGATCGTGTCGTTTTTTATGGCCTCCTGCATCATCAGCGCTACGTCATGTGCGGTTGAGTGCATATCGCCAGCCCACTCATCAAAGTCCAGACCATGCGGGTTTTCAAAAAGCGTACCGGTACAGCCGAGCTTCTTAGCGCGCTCGTTCATGGCCTTCACAAATGTGGCCTCGGCGTCTTTGGTCTTAGGGTCGATCTTCTTGCCCACATATTCGGCGAGCACGATGGCGGCGTCGTTGCCCGAGGGAATCATCAGGCCGCGCAGCGCCTGCTCCACGGTAAGCTTGTCGCCTTCGAGCAAGCCGGCGGTCGAATTGCCCACGGTGGCTGCGGCGTTGCTCACCGTGACCTTCTCGTCCATCTTGCAATTCTCGACGGTTAGGATTGCGGTCATGACCTTGGTGATCGAGGCGATTTTGACCTGCTCATCGGCGCCGCGCCCATAGTAGACGGTGCCGTCTTTGCCCATGACGAGGGCATTGGTCGCATCGATATCGGGCAGGTTTTCGGCCGTGATGCCGCGCGCATCGGCGGTTTTGCCGCAAACATTGTCGGTCGTGAGCACTTGGGCGCCGGCGACGGTGGGCGCGCCAGCGGCAAGAGCGATAGCGCAGACAAAGCCGGCGGCAAGCTGGGCTGAGCGCTTTGCAAAAGAGGTGAGGGACTTCACAGATTTCGCTTTCGACGGGATGGTCTCTTCTGGAACTAGAGTATATCGTTTGCCGGCGTCGGCGATCATCGCGTGCGTGTGTGCCCCACATCCGCGCCCGAACGGGCACAAGGGTGCTTAAGGTCGACTTAATCACCCACGCTTGTTGTGTGTGGCGTGCGTCGCCTCGGGCATAATGGAGCGCGAGAGGAGCACGCATGAACGAGCACATTTTGGTAGTTGATGACGAAAAGGCCATCGCCGACTTGGTTGGTATCTACCTTACAAAAGAGGGCTTTGATGTCCAGATTGCCTATAGCGGGGCCGATGCTGCCAAGGCAATCTTGGAGCAGGAGTTCGATCTGGCGCTGCTGGATGTCATGCTGCCCGATATCGATGGGTTTGAGCTGCTGCGTACGATCCGTTCCAGCCATACCTATCCCGTGATCATGCTGACGGCGCGCGATGCCCAGCAAGACAAGATCGGGGGCCTTTCGCTTGGCGCGGACGATTACGTGGTTAAGCCGTTCCGTCCGCTGGAGCTCATCGCGCGCGTGCACGCTCAGCTTCGCCGCTACACCAGCTACGGTAGCCGTGCACAGGCGGCCGAGTCGCCGACCATTCAGCTCGACGGCTTGGAGATCAACCGCGACGCTCGTTCCGTGACGGTGGACGGTGCGCCGGTACGCCTCACACCCACCGAGTATTCAATCTTGCTGTATCTGGTCGAGCATCGCGGCAGCGTGGTGGCCATGGAGGACCTGTTCCGCGCGGTGTGGAACGAGGACTTTATGCCTGGCTCCAACAATACGGTGATGGTGCACATTCGCCACTTGCGCGAAAAGATCGGCGACGACGCACAAAAGCCACGCTTTATCAAAAACGTCTGGGGCGTCGGCTACATCATCGAATAACGCTTTTCGCTTGTGAGGATCTTGATATGACAAAAGACGATAGGCAAGCGTTCGAGGTGCCCGATCGGCTCTTTGAATACGTGAGGTCGGTCGTCGACAACCGCGCGCTTGCAACGGTGCTGCTCTTTTTGCTGAGCCTGCTGCTGATTGGCATCGACAACATCGTCGGAATCTTGGCGGTGCTGCTTGTCGGCTTTTTGCTGATCGATCGATTTGAGATCGTGTGCCGCTGCGTGGTGATTGGCGGCGCCGCGTGGGCCATGACGTTGGCGATTGGCGCCATGGCGCTCGGCGGCATCGAAGGGCCGGTGCTGTTCGATGCCGGCTTTGTATTCAACATGCTTGGCTTTGTGCTGGCGCTTGCCGCGTGCGTGCTGTTCTTGTGTGGCCGCGCCCTGTACTACCAGGGCTACGAGCAGGGCGAGCAGCATGCCGATTGTGTGCTGGCCGCTCGTATTCAAGATCGCCTGATCGATCACCCTGACACCTGGGATAACATCGACGGCGACTTCTTGGAGGTCGAGGGCGCCCTTAACCGCGTACGTGACCGTGAGCGCAAGGTGCAGCAAGCTCTGCGTGACGAGTCGCATCGCAAGGACGATTTGGTCACGTACTTGGCACATGACCTACGCACCCCGCTTGCCAGTGTGGTGGGCTATCTTTCGCTGCTGCAAGAGGCTCCCGAGCTGCCGGTTGAGCAACGTGCGCACTTTACGGGCGTGGCGCTCGACAAGGCGCACCGGCTCGATACGCTCATCGAAGAGTTCTTCGATATCACGCGCTTTGACTTCCACGATATCGTGCTCACGCGCGGCTATGTTGATCTGGGGTTGCTGCTGGCTCAGGTGGCTGACGAGTTCTATCCCATCCTCAACGAGCAGCATAAGGAAGTCCAAGTTGATATTCGCGAGGACCTGACGGTGCTCGTGGATGGCGACAAAATGGCTCGCGTGTTCAACAACATCATGAAAAACGCTATTGCCTATAGCTATGAGGGCTCGACCATCACGATCGAGGCCAGACGCCGGGACGGCGGTGGCGTGCGCGTGCGCTTTATCAATCAGGGCGATCCCATCCCTGAGGCAAAGCTCAAGGTGATCTTTGAGAAGTTCTATCGCCTGGATGCGGCGCGTGCGACCAATCGCGGCGGCGCTGGACTGGGGCTTGCCATCGCCAAGGAGATCGTATGCGCGCACGGCGGTACCGTTGCATGTGAATCGACGCCCGAACACACGATATTCACCATCGAGCTGCCCGCCGCATAGCCAGTGTGCCCTTACAAACACTTGACAATGCGCTCACGTGCATATGAGCCGCGATTCCTACTATCGATACTGCTGAATTGATATCGATGTGGAGGTATGCGGTATGACGGCTGCTGCGGCTGTGGAGCCCACGGAGCTTGAAGAACTCATGAAAGCGCAGGCCGAGGCCGCGCGCGAGCGCGAGGTTGGGGATGCGACTCGCCCCACGGCAGAGGATCTTGCCGCCTCGCCGACGCGCATCGATGTCGAGGGCCTCGACCTGTTCTATGGCGACCATCATGCGCTCAAGGACGTGAATATCAAGATCCGCGACAAGCAGATCACCTCGTTCATCGGGCCTTCGGGCTGCGGAAAGTCTACGTTGCTGCGCTGCTTTAACCGCATGAACGACGGCATCAAGGATTGCCGTATCGAGGGCAAGATTGCGCTCGATGGTCAAGATATCCTGGGCGATTACGACATCTGCCGTTTGCGCCAGCGCGTGGGCATGGTGTTCCAGCGCCCCAACCCGTTTCCCATGAGCATCTACGACAACGTCGCCTATGGGCCGCGCGGTATGGGTGTGCGCGACCGCGTCGTGCTCGACGAGCTGGTCGAGGACTCCCTTCGTCGCGCTGCGCTATGGGATGAGGTCAAGGACAAGCTCAAAGAGTCGGGTCTGGGTCTTTCGGGCGGCCAGCAGCAGCGTCTGTGCATCGCCCGCGCGCTGGCCGTGCAGCCCGACATTCTGCTGATGGACGAGCCGACCTCGGCACTCGACCCTGTGTCGACGCTCGTGGTGGAGCAGCTGGCCTGTGAGCTCAAAGAGACCTGCACGCTCGTGGTCGTTACGCACAATATGCAGCAGGCGGCGCGTATCTCCGATTCGGTCGCATTCTTTTTGCTGGGTGAGCTGGTGGAGCACGCGCCCACCGCGCAACTCTTCAAGAATCCGACCGATCCGCGCACGGCGGATTATTTGACGGGGCGTTTTGGCTGATACCATCTAGTAAAGGTACCTTTAGGGTTAAGATGCGGTCATGCCGGCCGCAAAGGGGTTCAACATGATCTATTACGTCGAGGACGATGACAACATCAGGGATTTGACGGTCTATGCGCTGCGCAAGCAGGGGATTGAGGCCGAAGGCTTTTCGTGCGACGGTGAGTTTAAGGCTGCCGTGGCGCGACGGGTACCCGATGCCGTCCTGCTCGACATCATGCTGCCCGATACCGATGGCTTGGCGATTATGCGTCGACTGCGTGCCGATCGCCTGACGGCGACGGTGCCCATCATGATGCTTACCGCCAAGGATACCGAGCTCGACAAGGTGATGGCGCTCGATGGCGGTGCCGACGATTACCTGACTAAGCCGTTTTCGCTCATGGAGCTTGCGAGCCGCTGCCGCGCACTGCTGCGTCGCGGCGGCATGGTCAAGCAGGCGAGCGATGTGCTCAGCGTGGGCGACATCGTGCTCTCGCCCAGCCATCGCGAGGTGACCGTTGCCGGCGAGCCGCTTAAGCTCACCCTGCGCGAGTTCGACCTGCTCGAGTACCTCATGCGCAAGCCCGGCGTGGTTTTTACCCGCGAGTCGTTGCTGCAGAGCGTGTGGGGCTGGGACTTCGACGGCGGTTCGCGCACCGTTGACGTGCACGTGCAGACGCTTCGCCAAAAACTGGGCGAGCATGCCAGCGCCATCGAGACCGTGCGCGGCGTGGGCTACCGCTTGGCCGAGCCTTCTGCCGGCGATGGTGCCAAAGGCGACGACACCGCGGCCACCGCATCGGAGGAGTAACCCGTGGTCTTCGCCCCCCAGGGAAAACATACGCTGTCGCACCGCGTTTTTGTGACGATCTTTGTCTGCGCCATGGCGGTTATCGTGGCGTTTACGGTGCTGGGTGCGTTCTTTGTGCAAAACACCTTGGCGGATGCCACGAGTGCCAATCTGGCGCAGGAAACCGAGCTCATTGCTGCCGCTCTCGACGAACAGCAGGAGCCCATCCCGTTCTTGCGTAGTCTCGATCGCGAGGACTTGCGCATCACGCTGATTAACAAGGATGGATCGGTTGCCTACGACAACGAGGCGTCGCCTTCCACACTGCCCAACCATGGCGATCGCCCCGAGGTCATCGAGGCCTTTGAGAGTGGTTTGGGTTCCGCGGAGCGCGCAAGCTCTACGCTCGACGAGATTATGCTGTATCGCGCCGTCGCCCTTGATAACGGCCAGGTTGTCCGCTTGGCGCAGGCCCAGCCTGGCGTTGCGGCGATTTTGCTGTCGATGGTGGCGCCGATGCTGCTTATCGCAGCAGCGGGTGCGGTACTCTCGTTTTTTATGGCGCGCCGCGAGTCCCGTGCCATCATCGCGCCGTTGCAAGAGGTGGATTTGGACCACCCACGCCGTAGCTATGAGCACGCCTATGCCGAGATGGTCCCCATGCTTGAGCGTATCGAGTCGCAGCGCCAGGAACTCAAGCGCCAAATGGCGGTGCTAGCGGACAACGACCGTATGCGCCGCGAGTTCACGGCGAATATCACCCATGAGCTCAAGACGCCGCTTACGGCGATTTCGGGCTATGCCGAGCTCATCGCAAACGGCATGGTCGAGGGCGAGGGCGACCTGCGCAACTTTGGCGGTCGCATCTATCGTGAGGCGGGCCGCTTGGCAGCGCTTGTCAACGATATCCTTACGCTGTCTAACTTGGACGAGGCCGAGCGTGCAGCTGAGGGCGAGGCGGTGCCCATTGGGTCCACGGAGCCTATTGAGCTCTCGCGTGCCATCTACGCGGTCGAGCAGCGTCTTGAACAGGTCGCCCGTCAGGCGAATGTGACGATAAGTCATGAGACCAAGCCTGTGGTCATCGAGGGCGTGTCGCGCTTGATTGACGAGCTCATCTATAATCTGGCAAGCAACGCCATCCGCTACAATCGACCCGGCGGTACGGTTACGCTGCAGTGCGGCACCAACGACGAAGGCCATCCGTTCCTTGCGGTCGCCGACACGGGAATCGGTATCGCGCCTGAAGAACAGGGCAAGGTATTTGAGCGGTTCTATCGCGTGGACAAGAGTAGGTCCAAGGCACGCGGCGGAACCGGTCTGGGGCTTGCCATTGTCAAGCATGCGGCCCTGTATCATCACGCCACGCTCGATCTGTCGAGCGAGTTGGGCGTGGGAACCACCATTACGGTGACGTTTCCCATACAGCAGGACGAGCCATTCGCATAGCGATACAACATAGATATTGATGTAGACGCCGCATTTGACTTTCGGGTGCGGCGTTGTTGTGCAATTTTACGATTGCTTCCGACATTTTTACAGGAGAGCCTGTTTCTTATGTATAGAGTTTGGTCTCGGTAAAAAGATGCGATAACATACGGACAGTTTTGTCAATCCGAACTGGGGAAATGAAAGGCAAGCTGCATGACCCTTCTCGAACTGTTCCAGCTGCTGAAGAAGCACCTTCAGCTGGTCATCACCCTTCCGGTGGTCTGCGCGATCGCCATGGGCATCGTGTCCTTCGTTGCGATGGACAACACCTATACCGCGACGACGAGCATGTACATTCTCGCCAAGACCGACGATAGCGGTCAGATGAGCTACAACGATCTCTCGGCGAGTCAGATGCTTTCCAACGATATCGCCACGCTGCTGGATAGCGATAGCGTTAAGAGCGGCGCCGCCAAGGAACTGGGCCTCACCGATCTGGATGACTACAAGGTGTCTGTTTCCTCCGAGACCACCACGCGTGTCATTACGCTTTCGGTTACCGGCACCGATGCCAAGGAGACGGCTAAGGTCGCAAAGGCCATAGCTAGCTCGGTGAGTACGGTCGCTCAGAACGTCGGCGCTGCCCAGAGCATCAACGTTATCGACGAGGCTAAGACCCCCGAAGCCCCCAGCGGCCCCAAGCGTATGCTGTACGTTGCTGTCGCGTTCCTCGCGGGCATCTTTATCGCAGTTGCCTATGTCGTTTTGGCAGACATGCTCAACACCCGCATCCGCGGTGCCGAAGAGGCAGAAGAGCTCCTGGGCATTCCCGTTGTTGGCCGAATTCCGGCTATGAAAGGTGGTAAATAGGCATGGCTAAGGCAAAGAACACCGACAAGCTCGTTGTACAGAATGCCGCCAAGACCCTTCTGGCCAACATCCGCTTTGCGAGCGTGGACGACCCCATCCGCACCATCACCGTTACCTCCTCGATTCCCAACGAGGGCAAGTCTACGGTTTCCATTAACCTTGCTCAGGCAATCGCCACGAGCGGCAAGAGCGTCCTGCTGGTCGAGGCTGATATGCGTCGCAGATCCCTTGCCGATATGCTCGGCGTCCGCTCCCGCGGCGGACTCTATGCAGTCCTTTCCGAGCAGGTTTCTATTGACCAGGCGATTGTCGAGACGGGTCAGAAGAACTTCTACTTCCTCGATGCCGAGCCGCATATTCCCAATCCTGCCGACATCATCGTCTCTCACCGCTTTGCCAAGCTGGTAAAGGCACTGTCCGCCAAGTTCCAGTACGTCATCTTTGATGCTCCCCCGGTCGGCACTTTCATCGATGCTGCCGAGATCGCAAGTCTGACCGACGGTGCGCTTTTTGTCGTGCGTGAGGATTTCACCAAGCGCGAGGAGGCGCTCAACGCCATCGGTCAGCTTAAGAAGTCCGAGAAGGTCAAGCTCATCGGTACCGTTATGAACTACTGCGAGACCGAGACCAGCGAGTACTACTACTCCTACTACACCAAGGACGGTAAGAAGGTGAAGAAGGGCTCCGACGATCAGGGGACTTCCAAAAAGGGCATCTTCACCAACCGAGCAAACGTTTAGTTGATTAAGGCTGACCTATGCGTGACATTCATTGCCATATCTTGCCGGGTGTAGACGACGGCGCCGCCGATCTCGATGAGAGCTTGGCGATGCTCGAGGCTGCCAAGCGGGCCGGTGTAACCAGAATCGTTTGCACTCCTCACTGCCGTGATCCCTATTTTGATTACGACAAGATGTGGGATGCCTTTGAGCTGCTGCGTGATAACGCTGACGGTTTTCCGCTCCAGATGGGCTTCGAGGTCAACCATCGAAAGCTTGTTGAGCTTGGTATCGATGCTGCGGAGCACTTGCATTTCGATGGAACCAACGAGTTTCTGCTCGAGCTTTCGACGCATGCCGATGCGTATGCGTTTAGAGAGTACGAGAACACGATTTACGATTTGCAGTGCCGTGGCTACCAGGTGATCATCGCTCATCCTGAGCGCTATCGTGCGGTTCAAAAGGATGTAAGCGTGGCGGAGCGCCTGGTCGATATGGGCTGCAAGCTGCAGGCTTCGGCGGACTTTATTGCCGGCGGTCGCTTTGGTCGCGAGAAAAAGCCGGCACAGCGCCTGTTCGATCAGAACCTGTACAGCTTCATCGCGAGCGATGCCCATAACGTGGGTCATTACGACTGCCTGGCGAAGGCTCGCGCGAAGTTTAGCGTGCGCGGAGCTCATTTTCGCTAAAATCTGTCCCTAACGTTCGCATTGAATGAAAGGGCAGCCATGGATATCCAACTTAAGACGGGATGCTTTGATGACGCGGCGTTGGTGCGCCGCGTCGTTTTTATGGACGAGCAGGGCTACGAGAACGAGTTTGACGCTATCGACGAGGATCCGAACTGCATTCATGTGACGCTCTATGTAGACGGCGAGCTTGCCGGTTGCTCGCGCGTGTTTCCCGAAGAGCTTGAGCGCGCGGCTGACGCAGAGGCTCCGGTGTCGCCGGCGTGCGACTTGGACGAAGGCGTCGCGGCGGGGGAGACCTACATTATGGGGCGCGTGGCTGTGCTGCCGAGCATGCGCCGTCTCGGTCTGGCGAGCAAGATTGTCGAGGCCAGTGATACGTGCGCGCGTGATGCCGGCGCCAAGCTCATTAAGCTGCATGCGCAGGAATACGTGCTGCCGCTCTATATAAAGGCGGGCTACACGCAAATTGCCCCGGTAGACTACGAAGACGAGGGCCAGCCCCATGTCTGGATGGCCAAGCGCGTAGATGGCAGATAGGGACGTTCCTTTTCTGCCGGCAGTCGGGGACACTCCTTGGCAATTGGCGCATCGGAGCGCTTAGACATACAGTTTTTCGATTCCGTATGTATATATGCGCGCTAATGGGTTATAAAATCTAAGTCTGAACATAGCAGGTCTGCGATGCGGCTCGGGCAACCGGGCCGTTTTTGCGGACGGGGGTAGCGCGAAAGGACTGCATATGCGTCAATTTAAGACCGAGAGCAAAAAACTGCTCGACCTCATGATCAACTCCATCTACACCAATAAGGAAATCTTCCTGCGCGAGCTTATCTCTAACGCGAGCGACGCCGTCGACAAGCTCAACTTTAAGAGCCTGCAGGACCCGAGCGTCAAGATCAACCAGGGCGACCTAGCTATTCGCGTCTCCTTTGATAAAGACGCCCGCACCATTACTATCTCGGATAACGGCATTGGCATGACCGCCGAGGAGCTCGAGCGCAATCTGGGCACCATCGCCCATTCCGGCTCCGAGGAGTTTAAGACCGAGAACGCTGAGCAGCAGGGTTCGGATGTCGACATCATCGGCCAGTTTGGCGTGGGCTTCTACTCGGCTTTTATGGTCGCCAGCCACGTGAAGGTCGTGAGCCGCGCCTATGGCGAGGATGTCGCCCATGTGTGGGAATCCGACGGTCTTGAGGGCTACACCATCGAGGACGGCGAGCGCGCCGAGCACGGTACCGATGTCATCCTGACGCTGCGCGAGAACGAGAAGCTCGATGCCGACGGCGAGGCCGAGACCTACGATCGCTTCCTGACCGAGTGGGGTCTCAAGAGCCTGATTCAGCAGTACAGCAACTATGTGCGCTACCCGATTCAGATGATGGTGTCCAAAAGCCGCCAGAAACCCAAGCCCGAGGACGCCGGCGACGATTACAAGCCCGAGTACGAGGACTACCAGGAGCTTGAGACCGTCAATTCCATGACACCGATCTGGAAGAAGCGCAGCTCCGATGTCGAGCAGAAGGACTACGACGAGTTCTACAAGTCCACGTTCCACGACTTTGACGATCCTGCGCGCACCATCAGCTTCCATGCCGAGGGCACGCTCGAGTATGACGCCCTGCTGTTTGTGCCGGGCCGCGCGCCGTTCGATCTGTACAGCAAGGATTACGAGAAGGGTCTGGCGCTCTACAGCTCCAACGTTCTGATTATGGAGAAGTGCGACGACCTGCTGCCCGACTACTACAACTTTGTCCGCGGCGTCGTGGATTCCGCCGACGTGTCGCTCAACATCTCGCGCGAGACGCTGCAGCAGAACCGTCAGCTCAAGGCCATCGCCAAGCGTGTGGAAAAGAAGATTACCGCCGATCTTGAGGATATGCGCGACAACGACCGCGAGGCCTACGAGAAGTTCTTTGAGAACTTTGGCCGCGGCCTTAAGTACGGCATCTACTCGAGCTATGGCATGAAGGCCGATGAGCTTGCCGACCTGCTGCTGTTCTGGTCTGCCAAGGAACAGAAGATGATTACCCTGGCCGAGTATGCCAAGGGCATGCCCGAGGATCAGAAGGCCATCTACTACGCCGCCGGCGATTCGCGTGAGCGCTTGGCCAAGATGCCCGTGGTAAAGGGCGTGCTCGACCGCGGCTATGACGTGCTGCTGCTGACGCAGGATGTGGATGAGTTCACGTTCCAGGCTATGCGTGAGTACGTTGCCGCCGATATGCCCAAGATCTACGAGGACGATGCTGCCCGCGAGGCTGCCGAAAAGGCCGTGGCCGACGGTGCCGAGCCCGAGGTCGAGGATCGTCATCTGGAGCTCAAGAACGTTGCGACTGGCGATCTTGATCTGGCGACCGAGGACGAGAAGAAGGAGGCCGAGGACGCCACCAAGGAGAACGAGGATCTCTTTAGCGCAATGAAGGAGGCGCTCGGTGACAAGGTCGAGAAAGTTGCCGTCTCCGCGCGCCTGACCGATGCCCCCGCTTGCATCACCACCGAGGGCCCACTTTCGCTCGAGATGGAGAAGGTGCTCCAGAAAGGACCCGAGGGCGCGCCCGACGGCATGCCCAAGAGCCAACGCGTGCTCGAGCTCAACGCCAAGCACCCGGTCTTTGACAAGCTTGTCGCTGCCCAGAAGGCAGGCGACGCCGACAAGATCAAGCAGTACTCCGGTCTGCTCTATGACCAGGCCCTGCTGGTCGAGGGCATCCTCCCCGAGGACCCCGTGGCCTTCGCGGCGGCTGTTTGCAACTTGATGTAGTTCGGGGATACGGCACCGTAACTAGATTAGAACGAGAGTGGATAATCTCCCACTTTTGGCTCGAATGCGGGCTTGAAGTGGGAGATTTTCCACTCTCGTTTCCTTTTGAATGATCCCTCCGTCCCCAAGGGATCATTTATTTGTGCGGGTTGTGGTTTTGTGACCTGCTGAAATTAAAGATACTGTACAACTGTACGTTAACTTATCTTCGTAGTATATTGCTATCCGCAAAACTCAGCACCATTGTGCCGCGAGGCACTAAAGCGCCTACGTACAATGGTTGTCGATAGTACGATTCGATTCAACGACAGGATGGATGGTCCAAGCGTGAGTCTCGGCAGCAAACTATCCAACGCAAAGGTCTCCTTTGCGATCTTTAAGCGCGACATTAAGCGATTGCTTATGAACCCCGTTGCCTTGGTGGTTACCCTGGGCGTGTGTGTCATTCCCTCGCTATATGCCTGGTACAACATCGTGGCAAACTGGGATCCGTACGGAAACACCCAGGGCATCAAGATTGCCATCGCCAACAATGACCAAGGAACTCAAAACGACCTGGTGGGCGAGCTCAATGCGGGCGACAAGGTTGTCGACCAGCTCAAAGAGAACGATCAGCTGGGCTGGACCTTCGTCGATTCGGCCGCCGATGCTAAAGAGGGCGTCGAGAGCGGTGAATATTACGCTGCCATCGTGATCCCCAAGAACTTCTCTGACAATCTTGTCTCAATGCTCGACGGCAATTACCATCAGCCCAAGCTCACGTACTACGTCAACGAGAAGAAGAGCGCTATTGCGCCCAAGGTCACCGACACTGGCGCCAATACCATCGAGGAACAGATCAACTCGGAATTTGTCTCTACGGTGGGCGAGACTGTTGCCGGAATCGCCAAAGATGCCGGAGTCGATTTAAAGGACAAAGCGACCCAGACCCAGGATTCGCTGGCGGGCTCGGTGTCCGAGGCGTCTGATACCCTGGGCGAAGTACGTGATTCCATCGGCGACATGAACGCCGCCATCGACAAGACAAGCAGCTCGATTGCTTCGGCCGATGCTGCGTTGGCGGGCCTGCAGGGACAGGCACCTTCGCTAACGCAGGCAATCGCTCAGGGTAATGATCTGCTGGGCGAAGCTCGCACCACGGCTGGCAAGTCCATCACCTCGCTCTCCAAGGCACTTTCGGAGGGCAGCATCGTGCTGAGTAAGACATCGGCTTCTGCGAACGCCGCGATTGGCAGACTTACCGGTACGGTTACGTCCACGACCACTCGAATCGACAACTCGCTCGAATCCCTTCAGGCGACGATTGACCACAACAGCGCTGTCATCGAGCGCCTGCAGATTCTCGCTAACGATACGTCGACGGGATCGGAGAACGCCGACGCGCTCATCGCGTCGACCATCAATTCGCTTCGCGAGCAAAACCAGAAGCTGCAGAGCATTAAGGATGGCCTTTCTGCACAGTCGAGCGCCATGGCAAACGACGCTACGGCAATCTCGAACGCGAGCAACGCGCTTAACGCAGCAATTCAGACCGGTACGGCTAACCTCGGTCAGGCTCAGACCGATCTGGGGCAGAACGCACTGCCGAAGGCTTCGGGCGCGCTTGACTCCTTTGCCGCCGTTTCGGGCGATTTGACCGGCATTGTATCGGGTATGACCCCCACGATAGCGAGCGCGCGCGGCACGCTGGCGCAGCTCGACGCCACGCTCAAGCAGGCAAAGACCACGCTGTCCCAAACCGACGCCTCCCTTGCCAAGGTTCAGGACAAGCTCGCGACCGCCGCCAATGACATTGCGGCGCTACAGACCTCTGAGTCTATGGGCGAGTTAGCCGACCTCATGGACGTCGACGTCGATGACGTGGCAGATTTCATGGCATCTCCGGTTGAGCTGACGTCCAAGTCAATCTATCCAGTCAAGAGCTTTGGCTCGGGCATCGCTCCCTTCTACACCAATCTGGCGCTGTGGGTAGGCGGCTATGTGCTCATCGCTATCTACAAGCTCGAGGTCGACCGCGAGGGCATCGGTAGCTTTACGGCGCGTCAGGGCTACTTTGGCCGCTGGCTGCTGATGGTGATCCTGGGTGCGTTCCAGGCCATCATCGTTACGGTGGGCGATTTGGTGATTGGCGTGCAGTGCGTCAACCCGCTGCTGTTCGTGCTGGGCGGCATCGCTATCTCGTTCACCTACGTCAACATCATCTATGCGCTGTCCACCACCTTTAAGCATATCGGTAAAGCCATTGGCGTCATCCTCGTCATTGTGCAGATCCCCGGCTCGTCGGGCATGTATCCCATCGAGATGATGCCCGGCTTCTTCCAATGGCTGCATCCGCTGCTGCCCTTCACCTATGGCATCAACCTGCTGCGCGAGACCGTCGGCGGCATGTACTCGTTCAACTACCTGTTCAACCTGTGCATCCTGGGCGTGTTCCTGATCGTGGCGCTCTTTATCGGTCTGCAGCTGCGCCCGTTGCTGCTCAACCTCAATCTGCTCTTTGATAAGCAGCTTTCCACGACGGGCCTCATGATCTGCGAGTCCAACGACCTGCCGCGCCAGCGCTATTCGCTGCGCACGGCCATGCGCGTCATGCTCGATTCGGATTCGTACCGTCGCGAGCTGCTCGATCATGCCGTGGCGTTTGAGCATCGCTACCCGTACTACATCAAGGGCGGTTTTGCTGCCGTGGTAGGCGTGCAGGTCCTGCTCTTTGTGCTCTCGACGGTGCTCGATATCGACAATAACGGCAAGATCATCCTGCTCGTTATCTGGATCATTTCGGTTATCGCCATCTGTGGCTGGCTCATCAACATCGAGTATATCCGTGCGAGCCTCAATACCCAGATGCGTATCTCGGCGCTTTCGGACGAGGACCTTCGCCGTGAGATGCGCGAGCACACGGCCGCCATCCCTGCTGCCCGTCGCATGTTTGGTCTCAACGCCAGCGAGCGGGGCACCAAGGACAGCGAACAGCCCACGAGCCGTCTGCCGCATATCGGTGTGCATCGTAAGGCTCAAGATGCCGACGACGTTGACAACGTAAGCGGAAACGACGGGGACACCACCCCGCTTGGCAAGCACTCTAAAGGAGGTGAGGCATAAATGAAAAACATCCTGCACCTGTTTAAGCGCGATGTCCAAAACGTGTCTCGCTCCGTGATCGGCTTGGTTGTTGTGATGGGCCTGATCATCGTGCCATGCCTGTACGCGTGGTTTAACATCGCCGGAAGCTGGGATCCCTACGGCAATACCGGCAACCTTAAGATTGCAGTGGTCAACACCGATGAGGGCTACGAGAGCGATCTGATTCCCGTCGAGGTCAACGTGGGCGAAAACGTAACCGCCACCCTGCGCGGCAACGAGAACTTCGATTGGGTCGTCCTCAACGACCGTGATAAGGCGATTGAGGGCGTTAAGTCGGGCGCGTACTACGCTGCCGTTGTTATCCCTAAAAGTTTTAGCGCAGACATGATGACGCTCTTCTCGACCGACGTGAAGCACGCCGATATCGAGTTCTATGAGAACCAGAAGGCCAACGCCATCGCACAGATCGTGACCGAGAAGGGCTCGAGCGCCGTCCAGAGCCAGGTCAACGAGACCTTTACCAAGACCATCACGTCCATCGGCCTTAAGACGGTGTCCAGCCTGCTCGATTACATGAGCACCGACCAAGTGAGCAACTTTATCGCCAATCTGTCCTCTACGCTGGGCGATTCGGTCGAGGACCTGCAGGACGTTCAGGCGAGCGCGACGTCGCTCGCGGGCATTTTGAGCTCTACGTCCGATTCGCTGACATCGGCGGGCGGCATGCTCAAGCAGACGGGCACCGTTGATGAGTCGACGAAGCAGCTGATGGAGCACGCCAAGAGCGGCATCAATGATTCCAAGGAAGCGCTCAAGGCCGCCAACGATGCCGTTGACGCGGCGATTGACGGAAGCGCGGGCTCGTTCGACAACGTGTCCGCCGAGCTTGCGAAGGCATTCGATGCCGCGAATCAGCATGTTGACCTTACGGTGTCTCAGCTCAACGAAGCCGCAGCGGCGCTCAATACGCGTGCTGACGATATCGATGCGATGGCCGATCGGCTCCGCAACCTTGCCGACCAGATGAGCGATGACAAGCTCAAAGACGGCTTCAAGTCCGCTGCGACGTCGCTGGGCAGAATTGCCGTGGAGTACCGCAACAATGCGAAGGATCTGACGGCGACCGCAAAGTCCCTTTCGGACAGCATGGCGGAGGTCAACAACTCGCGTGCCGAGGTCGACCAGGCCATCGCCGATGCCAAGGCGGGTATCTCGGGAGCCAAGTCCGACTACGATTCTACGTTCTCGGTTAAGGCCAAGGAACTCAAGAAGACCATTTCGGGCGTTCTGGATTCCCTGAACGGTATCTCGGGTGACTTGGATAGCGCCGTGAGCGGTCTGACCGACGCCTCTGGTTCGCTCGCGAAGGGTCTCTCCAAGGCTGCAAAGCTGGTCAACAAGGCTTCCGATCAGCTGGGCGAGGCGTCGAACAAGATCAGTGCCTTTAAGGACGAGCTTGATAGCGCTCTGATCTCGGGTGACCTGGCCATGATTAAGACAATGATCGGCAACGACCCCGAGGGCCTCGCCGTGTCGCTTTCCGGCCCTGTCGCACTCGACCGTAAGCCGGTCTATCCAATCCGCAACTACGGTTCGGCCATGGCGCCGTTCTACACGATTCTGTCGCTATGGGTCGGCTCGATCGTACTGGCGGCCATGATGAAGGTTTCGGTTGACGATGAGCTTATCAACGAGCTCATCCCCGTGCGCCTGCACGAGATCTACCTGGGTCGCTACCTGTTCTTTGGTGGTCTGGCTCTGCTGCAGGCGACGCTCGTGTGCGCGGGCGACATTCTGTTCTTTGGCATCCAGTGCGACAACCCGTTGCAGTTTGTGCTGGCGGGCTGGGTTGCGAGTCTCGTGTTCTCCAATATCGTCTACACGCTTACGGTATCGTTTGGAGATATCGGCAAGGCCCTCGCCGTCGTGCTGCTGGTCATGCAGGTCGGCGGTTCGGGCGGTACGTTCCCCATCGAGATGACCGGTCCCGTGTTCCAGGCGATCTATCCGTTCCTGCCGTTTACCCACGGCATCAACGCCATGCACGCCGCCATGGCCGGTGCCTACCATATGGAGTACTGGGTTGAGCTGGGCATCTTGGCGAGCTACCTGATTCCGTCGTTGGCCCTGGGCGTCGTCTTCCGCCGCCCGGTCATCAAAGCCAACGACTGGATTATCGAAAAGCTGGAATCAACCAAATTAATCTAGTTACGCGGTTTTACCAAACCGCGTAACGACTCGACGCTGCAAACGGCCCCAAGCGGCAATCTGACGTTCAATTTCAAGGGCGCGACCAGAAGGTCAGCGCCCTTTCATTTCACGTCACCTTGCTCGCTTGGGGCCGTTTTCGCTGACGTTGACGGAACATCGAGGTTATTCAAGTCGGTACTTTAGTGGGCTGGATTGCGTGGGTTGCTTGGTTGTTGCTACAGTAGCGGGGCGTGCCGGGGGTCCGGTGCGCCCTGTTTTTATTTGACCATGAGGCGGCACGCAGCCATACGCGTGCGGACACCACGCCCAGATTGAGTGCGAGGATGTTCCATGGCCCAATACGCTGCCAACGAAATCGAAAACTTGCCCGATAGCCCAGTAGCCCGTGAGGATTTGGGCGCGGGCGGTATTCCCCGGGGCGCCGGCGCACGCTCTCCGCTGTTCTGGAAGGTTCTGCTCCTTTCGGTGGCGGTCATCTGGGGCTACTCCTTTACCACTATGAAGGACGCACTCGGCACCATTCCGGTGTTCGCGCTGCTCTATGTACGTTTTCTGCCCGCAGCGTTGGTCATGTTTGCCGTCTTCCACAAGCGCATCATCGCGCACCTCAACGCTCGCAACCTGATCGTTGGCCTGAGTATGGGCGTGCTCATGTGGGCGGCCTATGCGTTGCAGACGGTCGGTCTGGCACATACTACGGCGGGCAAGAATGCTTTTTTGACGGGCACGTATTGCATCCTTGTACCGTTCGCGAGCTATTTCCTGAGCGGCGAAAAGCTCACGCGCTACAACTTGGGTGCCGCGCTGCTGTGCCTAGCGGGCATTGGCCTCGTCGCACTCGATAGCGTTGAATTCAACATCGGTGACGTCATTACGCTGGCGGGTGCGGCCTTTTTCGCCATCCAGATGGCGGTGACTGCCAAGTACGGTCGCAAAATGGACATCAACGTCATCACGTTTTGGATGTTTGTGGGCAACGGCGTGCTGAGCCTGGCAACGTCGCTGCTATTCGAGACCCAAGCGCCTCTGTCCGTGTGGACGCCGAGCTTTATCAGTGCGATGGCGTTTCTCTCGGTGGGCTGCACATGCGCGGCTCTGCTCATCCAAAACGTCGGCCTGGCGCATGTCCCGGCCTCGACGGGCTCGCTGCTCCTTTCGATGGAGTCGCCTTCGGGTGTGCTGTTCTCGGTGCTGCTGATGGGGGAGGCGCTCACCTCGCGCCTGCTCGCCGGCTTCGCGCTCATCTTCCTGTCGATTATCTTGAGCGAGACTCACTTCGATTTTTTGCGTCGAAAGCCGCGCCCGCAATTGTAAACAACTTGTTGCGCCGCCCTCCCGGGGCGGCATTTTTTATGCCTCGCCCTTAAAGTAGTACCTTGCACTTTACGCTATCAAAGTGCTTGCTGCAAAAACGATACTGGAGGGCATCTATGGCACCAGCTTTGTCCGATCTTCAACCGCAATCAGCGCCCAAGGCCACCGCAGCGGCGCAGACCGCTATCGGTGACGGTCTTGTTGCAGAAGCTCAGGCTTTTGCAGACGAGCTCGCTGCGTGGCGACACGATCTCCACCAGATGCCCGAGCTGGGTAATAGCCTCCCACAGACCTCTGCGTATATCCAAGCGCGCCTGACCGAGATGGACATCCCATTTGCCACGCTCGTTGATGGTTCCTGCGTTGTGGGCCTTGTCGGCGCCGGTGCCGCCGCGGCCCGGGGCAATGGCGTTTGCACGGACGAACAGGCCGGTACGGTCATCATGCTCCGTGGCGATATGGATGCCCTGCCTGTTGCCGAGGAGTCGGGCGAGCCCTTTGCATCCACCAACGGCTGCATGCACGCTTGCGGTCACGATATGCACGCGACGGCGCTGCTTGGTGCGGCTCGTATGCTCAAAGCGCGCGAGGCAGAGCTTGTTGATGCCAACGCTACGGTTAAGTTGCTGTTCCAGCCGGGCGAGGAAACCTTTGAGGGTGCCCGCGCCGCCATCGCCGATGGTCTGCTACAGAACCCGCGTCCCCAGGCCGCCTTTGCCATGCATGTCAATAGCCAGTCGCCGCTTGGCCTGGTGCTCTACGGCAGCCCGGCGCTCTCGGGCGTGTACGGTTTTCGCATCACGCTTCAGGGCAAGGGTGGCCATGGCTCGAGCCCCGAGATCTGCATCGACCCCATCACGGCCGGCGTCCATGTGCATCTGGCGCTTCAGGAGCTCATCTCCCGCGAGGTGCCGGCGGCCAAGGAGGTCGCACTGACTGTCGGTAAGTTCGCCGGCGGTCAGGCCGCAAATGTCATCCCCGACACTTGTGTGCTCGAGGGAACGCTGCGTGGCTTCGATGTCGATCTCATGGCTCATCTCAAGGAACGTATCGCCGAGGTCGTCAACGGCGTGGCCGCAACGTATCGCACGCCGGCGACCCTCGAGACACTCTCGGATGTTCCCCCGCTCGTACTCGATGACGATATGACGCAAGCGTCGCTTGGCTACGTGGACGCGGTGCTGCCCAAGGCCGCCTTCCTGCCGCTGTTCCACGCCATGGCGAGTGAGGACTTTGCGCTTATCTCGAGTGAGATACCGAGCGCGTACTTTACGATCGGCGCAGCTGTGACCGATACGGACGAGCACTTTGCCCAACACCATCCCAAGGCACGCTTTAACGATGCCGAGCTGCCGCTCGGTGCCGCAGCTTATACCGCTGTCGCTTTGGGCTACATCGCCGACCACCGATAGCACCCAATCTTGCTACTCGTTTGTTTAAAAAGGAGCAGTATGTCCCAGCAACGTAAGTTCTTCCCCGGCTGGCTCGTCGTGGCCTCCGGCTTTGTGATCATGGCCACGTGCTACACCATTTTCGTCAACTGCATGAGCCTGTTTCAGCCGCTCATCGTAAGCGACCTCGGGATTACGCTTGCGCAGTACAACATCTCCAACGCCATCTCCACTGTGGTGAGCGTTATCGGCTCACTTGTGATCGGTCATGTGGCCGATAAAGTGAGCGGTCGCGTTTTGGGCTCCCTCACTGTAATCGCCACCTCTGCCGTTCTTGCCGGGATGAGCTTTGTCGGTGAGCTGTGGCAGGTCTACGTGCTCTTTGCCGTCTCGGGGTGCTTTGCCGTCGCCTCGACCCGTCTGCTTATCAGCCTGGTGACCGCCAACTGGTTTGCGGCCAAGCGAGGCCTTGCCATCTCCATCGCACTTTCGGGTTCGGGCTTTGGCGGCGCTATTCTGTCTCCCATCGTGAGCTCGCTTATCGTGAGTGTGGGCTGGCGCTCTGCGTTCCTGGTACTCGCTGCCGTCTGCATGGTGGCGGCACTGCCCATCACGGCCTACTCCTTCCGCACTAAGCCTTCCGAGATCGGCCTTAAGCCGCTCGGCGAGAACCCGGGCGATCCGTCCGTCTCGACGGCTGGCGACAAGGACGAGCATACGGCGCCCGAGGTTAGCGTCGGCTGGTCTCGCATCAAGAAGAGCCCGGCGTTTTGGCTGCTTGTCGTCGCCTTCCTCTTTATGGGTCTCGTTAACGGCGCCATCTTGCCCAACCAAGTCACCAACATGACGAGCGTTACCGTCAACGGCGCCAAGATCGTCACGGGCGGTCATGATCCCATGTGGGCGGGCACTGTGCTTTCGGCCTATATGGTCACCGTCGTTATCGCCAAGATTTCGCTCGGTGCGATTTATGACCGCTTTGGCCTGCGCTTTGGCAATATCCTTGGCTCCGTTGCGTGCATTATCGCCTGCGTGGCGCTGTGCTTCCCGACGACGGACCTCGGTCCTATTGTCGCCGCTGTGAGCTTTGGTATCGGAACGTGTATGGGCACCATCACGCCTACCATCGCCGCGTCCAAGCAGTTTGGCATGGCCGACCTCGGCAAGGTCACGGGCACCATCACCTCGCTCGAGATGGTCGGCGGCACCGTGGGCGCCATTGTCTCGGGCGTGCTGTTCGACGTCACGGGCTCCTTTGCGAGCACCTGGATCGTGTGCTTGGCGTGCTCCGTGGTCATGCTCGTGTTCCTGCTGGTATCCGAGCCCATCGCCGCCAAGCTGCGCGCGAGCGTGGCGGGGGAGTAGGCGTCCGTCGCTCTTTTCTGTTCGTCCCGTTCTGTCCGTGGCCGCCTTGGAAGCCGAATGGATGCTCGTACCATCATTCGGTTTCCAAGGCGGCCACGGGCCTACGAAATGATCCCTATTCCTCCGTCCCCAAGGGATCACGTGATCCGAAGGGGACGGAGGAAAAGGGATCACAAACAGCGGCGGCGCGTCTGGTCGAACGAGTCCCCATACCCTCGTTCGGTCAGACGCGCCGCCGCTGTTTGTATTTGTGCCGTATAATGACCGTTACCTATGACGCGATACAAAAGAAAGGTGTTTGCCCATGCAGGCACAGAAGGCGGAGGGAACCCGCGACCTTATCGGCGCCGAGATGCGCGCCTGGCAAAAGATGCAGCAGATTGCGGCCGGCGTGTTCGAGCCGTTTGGTTTTAAACCCATCGAGACGCCCGCGATCGAGCAGGTGGACGTGTTTGTCCACGGTATCGGCCAGTCGACCGACGTCGTGCGCAAGGAAATGTTCCGCGTGTTTAGCGGCGCCAACCTGGAGCGCGTCTTTACCGAGGGCACCGATACCAAGCTTAAGCCCAAGCAGCGCCTGGCCCTTCGTCCCGAGGGCACGGCCGGTGTGGTGCGCGCCGTCGTGGAGAACAACCTAGTGCCCCAGGGCTCCACGCCGTTTAAGGCCTATTACGCCGAGGCCATGTTCCGTGGCGAGCGTCCCCAGAAGGGTCGCCTGCGCCAGTTCCACCAGGTGGGTATCGAGTGGCTCGGCGCTCCCGATCCGGCTGCCGACGCCGAGTGCATCATCATGCTCATGGAGTTCTACAAACGCCTGGGCTTCGATCTGTCCAAGCTCCGTTTGCTTATTAACTCGATGGGCGATGCGCAGTGCCGTCCGGCATACCGCGAGCAGGTCAAGCAGTTTATCCTCGATCACGCCGACGAGATGTGCGATGAGTGCCGCGAGCGCGCCGAGCTCAACCCGCTGCGCGCCTTCGACTGCAAGAACGACCATTGCCGTGAGATCATGGCCGACGCCCCGCTGATGGGCGACAACCTGTGCGACGAGTGCCGCGAGCACTACGAGCAGGTCAAGCGCTATCTGGATGCTGCCGGTATCGAGTATGTAGAGGATCCCACCCTGGTGCGTGGTCTGGACTACTACACCCGCACCGTCTTTGAGGTCGAGGCCCCTGGCGCCGGCGTCGGCTCCATCGGCGGCGGCGGTCGCTACGATGGCCTGGTCGAGCTCGAAGGTGGCAAGCCCACGGCGGGCGTCGGCTTTGCTGTCGGTTTTGAGCGCGCCCTGCTGGCCCTGCAGGCCTTTGGCAGCGATCTGGGTGCCGATGAGGCCCCGTGCGTCTATGTCGCCAATGCCGGCAAGGAACTGCGCCAGAACGTCTTTGCCATTACGCAGGAGCTTCGCGCCGCAGGCATCGTGACCGAGGCCGACTATCAGGGCCGTTCGCTCAAGGCCCAGTTTAAGCAGGCCGATAAGGTAGGCGCCAAGCTCATCCTGGTCCTGGGCGGCGACGAGCTTGCCGCCGGCAAGGTCAAGGTGCGCGACATGGAGAGCCATGACGAGGTTCTCGTCGATCTGGCCAACGTCGTCGAGGCGGTTCGCGAGCGTCTGTAGCGCATGATTTTTGAGCTGCAGACCCGCTAACATGTCCCGCTCGCGACGAGCGATTGTTACGGGGGTGTTTCGCATTTATGCGGAATGCCCCCGTTTGTGTATGCCGTCCACCGAGAAATACGACCATTTAGAGCAAAAACCCTTGCAATGCAGAAAATACTTTTGTGTGGTAAAGCGCAATCAGTGTCGAAAGTATTTCTCAAGCGCCTATAATGAATACCGCATGTTACGTGCATAGAAGGAGGAATGGGAGGAAACGTGGCTGAGAACCTAAGCAACCAGTCTGTACCCGAAACCGCGGCGCGCGTCGCTGCCGTGGTCAACCGCCTCGTTAACCGAATCGGCTCGAATGCCGAGTCCAGGGAGCGTCTCGCCGAGATCGAGATCCCCGAGGAGCTGCGCGATAATCTGGCGCTGTTCCTGCGCCTGGAACGTCGTGTGCTTAGCGAGTATGATCCCGAGATCGCGGACCTGTTCGACAAGATTTTGACAGCCGAGTTTGTGGCCAATGCTGGCAACCCCGGTAGCCGCGCTGCCGACGAGTCCGTTGACGAACAGGGCGTGCCCACTGCCGACGAGCCCACCGCCGTGGCGTTTCGCGAAGTCGTCGATCTGATTGACAGCCTGCCGCTTGATAAGCAGCAGGTCATCGTTCGCGCCTTTACGAGCTTCTTCCACTTGGCAAACCTGTCGGAGGAGAACTACCGTGTGGCGCAGCTGCGCGAGCGCGAGGCCGGCGCATCGACCGATACCGAGGTCGATCCCGCCAACGAACTCACCGTCGCCTATCACCAGTTGGTAAACGAGATGGGCGTCGAGGGTGCCAATGAGCTGCTCGGCAAGCTCGAGTTCCACCCTGTCTTTACCGCACATCCCACCGAGGCCCGTCGTAAGGCCGTCGAGGGCAAGATTCGCCGTATCTCCAACCTGCTGGAGGAGCGTCCGCGTTTGGGCGGCTCCGACCTGGTGGAGAACGAGCGCCATATGCTGCAGGAGATCGACGCCCTGGTGCGTACGAGCCCCATCGCGCTCAAGAAGCCCACGCCGGTCGAGGAAGCCGATACCATCATCGACATCTTCGATAACACGCTGTTCGACGTTATCCCCGTTATCTATCGTCGTTTTGACGATTGGGTGCTGGGCGACAAGGCCGGTACTGTGCCGCCGCTGTGCCCGGCGTTCTTCCATCCCGGCAGCTGGATCGGTTCCGACCGCGACGGTAACCCCAACGTCACCGCCAAGGTGAGCCGTGAGGTCGCCGCCAAGTACTTTACGCACATGGTGCTCAAGCTCGAGGACAAGTGCCGCCGCATCGGCCGCAACCTCACGCTCGAGGCTACCTACAGCAAACCTTCTGCCGAGCTCATTAACCTGTGGAACCATCAGGTCGAGATGAGCCCTCGGTACACGGCCCGCGCCGAGCTGATCTCCGAGCACGAGCCGCATCGCGCCGTCATGCTCGTCATGGCCGACCGCCTGAACGCCACCGTGCGCCGCATCACCGACACCATGTACCACAGCGCCGATGAGTTCCTGGAGGACTTGCGCGTCGTCCAGCGTTCGCTGGCTGCCTGCGGTGCCGTCCGTGCCGCCTACGGTCCGGTGCAGACCATCATCTGGCAGGTCGAGTCCTTCGGCTTCCATATGGTCGAGATGGAGTTCCGTCAGCACTCCGTGGTGCATGCCCGCGCCCTCAAGGATATCCACGAGAATGGTATCCATGGCGATCTGCAGCCCATGACGCGCGAGGTCATCGATACCTTCCGTGCTATCGGCTCCATCCAAAAGCGCTACGGCAAGAAAATGGCTCACCGCTACATCATCTCGTTCACCAAGAGCGCCCAGCATGTGGCCGACGTCTTTGAGCTTGCCCACCTGTCCTTTGCACACGAGGAGGATGTCCCTGAGCTCGACGTGATTCCGCTGTTCGAGCAGCTCGAGGATCTCGAGGGTTGCGTCGACGTGCTCGACCAGATGCTTACGCTGCCCGTGGTGCAAAAGCGCCTTGCCCAGACCAACCGCCGCATGGAGGTCATGCTGGGCTATTCCGACTCCTCCAAGGATGCCGGTCCTACCACGGCTATGCTCGCGCTGCACTCTGCGCAGGAGCGCATTGCCAAGTGGGCCGAGAAGAACGATATCGACCTGGTGCTCATGCACGGTCGCGGCGGTGCCGTGGGCCGTGGCGGCGGCCCGGCCAACAAGGCCGTGCTGGCGCAGCCTAAGGGTTCGGTCAACTGCTTCTTTAAGCTCACCGAGCAGGGCGAGGTTATCTTTGCCCGTTACGGCAACCGCACGCTGGCTCAGCGCCATGTTGAGTCCGTTGCCGCCGCAACGCTTTTGCAGTCGGCCCCGAGCGTCGAGAAGACCAACACCGAGACCACGCAGAAGTTCTGGGATATGGCCGAGAAGCTCAACGCCGCAAGCCACGAGCGCTATCTGGACCTGCTGAATACCGAGGACTTTACGCCGTGGTTCTCGACCGTGACGCCGCTGACCGAGGTCGGTCTGCTGCCGATTGGCTCGCGTCCTGCCAAGCGCGGCTTGGGTGCCAAGTCGCTCGACGACCTGCGTACCATTCCGTGGATCTTCAGCTGGAGCCAGGCACGCATCAATCTGGCCGCTTGGTACGGCCTGGGCACCGCCTGCGAGCAGTTTGGCGATCTGGACCAGCTTAAGGCTGCCTACCAGGAGTGGCCGTTCTTCCGCACCTTTATCGACAACATCGAGATGTCGATTGCCAAGACCGACCAGCGCATCGCCAAGATGTATCTGCACCTGGGCGACCGCCAGGATCTGTCCAAGAAGGTCTTCACCGAGATGCAGCTCACGCGTAAGTGGGTTCTTGCCATCGTCGGTGACGAGTGGCCGCTGCAGCGCCGTCGCGTGCTCGGCTGCGCCGTCCGCGTGCGTAACCCCTATGTCGACGCCCTGTCCATTGCCCAGGTCCGCGCCCTCCGCGAGGTGCGTATGAACCAGGACGAGATGGCCGAGGAGAAGAAGGCCGAGTACATGAGCCTGATTCTTTCGACTGTGACCGGCGTCTCGGCAGGACTGCAGAACACGGGGTAATCGATAGCCCTGTGGTTCTCACCGGGGCCCGATGGGTTTCCCTCTGAATGCGTCCTCGCACTTGAAGCCCCCTTATCCTGCTCCTTCGGAGCTGCGGATAAGGGGGCTTCGTGCTGCGGAGTGCATTCAGAGGGAAACCCATCGGGTCCCTTCGTCCTCGTTCTTCAGGGATTGGGGCTGAAGAGAATTAGGCGCGCTTCGCGCCTGATGCGGAGTGCGGCGAGGGCTTTTGCGTCCTGCGGAGTGTGCCTAAAAGTAAACTAATGGCGGGCCCTGCGATGTCCGGTCTTCAGCGGATTACTGCTGGGGGAATTAATGGCGCGCTCCGCGCGTTTGGAAAGGGCTTCGTGCTGCGGAATGCATTCAGAGGGAAACCCGTCGGGTCCTTTCGCCCTCGGTTTACGGCGGATCAGCCGCTGGGTGAGGGTGGTGCTTGGGACGACGTGCAAAAAACGGAGTTTTCAGCAGCCAAAGATTGGTGCATAAGGCTATGGGTGACGTTCGCGGCCCCTGTTGATGCTTTTGCACGACGATTGGGCTTTGGCGATGTTCATATATGGCTGGTTTCTCGCCGCATGCTATCCAGATGGGACGAGTCATGAGGACTATCTACCTTTTGAAAGACTTTTGACACCAAAATCTTATCCCGCGATGCTGAATACTCGCAAAAATGCACGCTCCGGAGGGTACCACCCTGTTACGGCTAGAAATCCTTGCGCCATCTTATGCAATTAATTAACGCATTTATGCAAAATGGCTTACGTGCGTACATCTCGGGGTAGATGTTTGCCTCGGCGCTGCGTAAGTCATCCTGTCTATTGTGTCTTTTACAGGCGGTTGCGGTCCCGTTTGGGATCGCGGCTGTTTTGTTGTAGGTCAAATATGAACGTTGTGTTAATGACTCGGTGGACGGTGGCGTTTTTCGGTGAGCGGCGTATCCTTCCAACGGTTTATCTAGTGTGTCAGTTGAAAGGAAGAGGGCGCTCGTCATTGTTTGAATGTGAACTGCCGTTTGACCACAAGACGTTGCATCTGGAGCTCGAGGATAAGAACTTCGCTGGTGTGATGGAGGGTCATCAAAACGAGTTTAAGACCACGAAATCGCAGGAAGAGCTGGTAGAGGAGTCGCTTGCCAACCCTTATGGCTCGCCTTCGCTCGAGGAGCTTTGTGCTGGCAAGAAGGATATTGTCATCATTAGCTCCGACCATACGCGTCCCGTTCCCTCGCGTGTGACGATGCCTATTCTGCTGCATCACATCCACTCCGCTGCGCCCGAGGCTCGTGTGCGTATTTTGGTTGCTACGGGTATGCACCGTCCGTCGACGCACGAGGAGCTCGTCAACAAGTACGGCGAGGAGATCGTTGCCAACGAGGAAATCGTTATGCACGTCGCGACTGATGACAGCATGATGAAAAAGATCGGCACCCTGCCTTCTGGTGGCGAGTGCATCATCAACAAGATTGCCGTCGATTGCGATCTGCTGCTTGCCGAGGGCTTTATTGAGCCGCACTTCTTTGCCGGTTTCTCTGGTAGCCGCAAGTCCGTCCTGCCTGGTATCGCCAGCTACAAGACCATCATGTACAACCACAACGGTCAGTTTGTGAACGATTCCCATTCGCGTGCCGGCAACCTGTGCCACAACCACGTGAGCGAGGATATGTTTGCCGCTGCCGAGATGGCTCACCTTGCCTTTGTGCTCAACGTGGTGCTCAACGGCAAGCACGAGGTCATCGGCTCCTTTGCCGGCGACATCCACAAGGCGCACGAGGCTGGCTGCGAGTTCGTGAAGAGCCTTGCCGGCGTTGAGCCCGTCGAGTGCGAGATCGCCATCACCACCAACGGCGGCTACCCGCTCGACCAGAACATCTACCAGGCCGTGAAGGGCATGTGCTCTGCCGAGGCTACGCTTCCCGAGGGTGGCGTGATCATCGACGTCGCCGGTTGTGCCGACGGTCACGGTGGCGAGGGCTTCTATCACAACATCGCCGACAACGATCCGGCGGAGTTTGAGCGCGCCTGCATCGATCGTCCTAAGGACGAGACCCTGCCCGATCAGTGGACGAGCCAAATCTTCGCCCGCATTCTGGCGCATCACCCTGTGATCATGGTCACCGACCTGTGCGATCACCAGATGCTCAAGGATATGCACATGACGCCGGTCAACACTATCGAGGAGGCGCTCAAGCTCGCCTTTGAGATGAAGGGTGCCGATGCCAAGGTAGCAGTTATTCCCGATGGTCTGGGCGTTGTTGTCGCGCAGCACTAGTGCGCGGCCTAAACGAATCGTTTATAACCGACAAGAAAGATAAGGTTTTATGCTTACCAAACTCCTCTGCGAATTCGGCGCAACGGCCCTCATGATCATCTTTGGCGTGGGCGTGCACTGCGATACCGTGCTCAAGGGCACCAAGTATCAGGGCTCCGGCCATATGTTTGCCATCACCACCTGGTCTTTTGGCATCTCGGTCTGCCTGTTTGTCTTTGGCGGCGCCGTGTGCATGAACCCGGCTATGGTGCTTGCCCAGTGCATCGTAGGCCTGGTGCCGTGGAGCAGCTGCATCCCCTTCATGATTGCCGATATGCTCGGCGGCTTTGTGGGCGCCGTAATCGCTTGGCTTATGTATGCCGATGAGTTCAAGGCTTCCGAGGGCGTCGTCGACCCCATTGCCCAGCGCAACATCTTCTCGACCAACCCCACCACCGAGGGTACGAACTATGCCCGTAACTTCTTCTGCGAGGCTATCTGCACCTTTGTGTTCATCAGCGCCATCCTTGCTGCCGCTAGCCGCGCCGGCGAGAACGTTCTGATGCTCGCTATCTGCGTCGGTCTGATCGTTTGGGCCGTTGGTATGGGCATGGGCGGCATCACTGGCTTCGCCATGAACCAGGCTCGTGACCTTGGTCCTCGCATGGCCTATCAGGTGCTGCCGATCAAGAACAAGGCCGACAACAACTGGAAGTACGGCCTGCTCGTTCCTGGCATCGCGCCGTTTGTCGGTGCCGCTCTGGCCGCGCTGTTTGTGCACGGTTTCTTGGGCATGTTCTAGTCCAAGACAATTGATATAACGCCCGGGTCCGGCATAGGTTAACTTTCCGCCGCGTCCTCGGACATGCAAGAAGCTCCCGCTGCGCACTTCGTGCGGCGGGAGCTTCTTGCGTCCTGCGGAGTGCGGCGGAAAGTTAACCTATGCCGGACCCTGCGGGAATCCAGTTGCGTTCGAACAAGCAACCAACATATATATCTGAATTTGGATGTGGTGGGCACTTTGTTGTTAGGCGCTTTGAGGTGCGAGTGACACTTTGGGATGCGTGGCGCCTTGGGGTGGGGCGGTGCTTTGGGATGAGAGGCTTACTTACTTAGTTGAAGAGGGGTTTTATGGCTGATAGGTAATCTTTTGCCACATCGGCCTTATCTGCTTGGAAGTTGTGCCAGGCCCACCATTGGACCATTCCTACGAAGCTTGAGGCTATGTGGTGTAGTAGGAAACTGCGGTCCATGGTGCCGGCGGGGCCTGTGGGGTCGGCGGGGACGGTTTCGGCTGCTCGTGACATGATGGTCTTGCGTAAGCAGTCGGCGAAGACGCGTGAGCCGGCGCCGGCTACGAGGGCTCGAACGCCCTGGCGGCGCTCCCAGAGGTTGTTGAGGATATGCTCGACCTGCACGAGTGGGTCGTCGAGCGGTGTGCCATCGTCGTCGAGGGCGTGGGTGCAGATGTCGCTCACGAGTTCGGACAGTAGGTCATCTTTGCTCTTGAAGAGGCCGTAGAATGTCGCACGGCCTACGTGAGCGCGCGCGATGATGTCGCCGACGGTGATCTTGCCGTAGTCCTCCTCGCGCAGCAGCTCGGAGAACGCCGCGACGATCGCGGCGCGGCTTTTGGCCTTGCGGGCATCCATGGCTATGCGTCCGCGTCAACGAGCAGACAGCGGAGCGTCCCGGAGCAGCCCTCGTAGGGGCGCTTGCCGGCGCCGTAGCCGACGGCTTCGATGCGGTAGCGTGAGGGCAGTTGGTCGGACGTACGCAGCGCGGTGACGATGGCGGCGCCCGTGGGCGTCACAAGCTCGCCGGCGACCGGTGCGGGCGTGAGGGCGATATTGCCTGCCTGGCACAGGTTGACGACAGCGGGGACGGGAATGGGCATGAGGCCGTGGGCACAGTGGATGGTGCCGTGACCCTCGGAGAGGGACTCGACCACGATGTCCTCGATACCCAGGTCATCGAGGCAGATGGCGACAGAGCAGACGTCGACGATGGAGTCGACGGCGCCCACCTCGTGGAACATGACGGTCTCGGGCGTTTTGCCGTGGGCCTTGGCCTCGGCGGCGGCGAGCGCGGCAAAGATGGCGAGGGCGCGGCGCTTGGCGCCATCGCTTAGCTGCGAGCCATCGATGATGTCGGTGATGTCTGCCAAAGAACGGTGGTGATGGTGGTGGGCGTGATGGTGATCCTCGTGGCCATGACCGTGGCCCTCATGGTCATGCTCGTGGCAGTGCTCGTGTTCATGCTCACCATGGTCATGATGGTCATGATGGTGGTGCTCATGCTCATGTGCGTGCTCGGCAGCTGATTCGTTGCCGTAGAGCCAGGCCATGTCGTGGTCGTGGTTCTCGAGCCCCTCTGCAAGCTGGACGTCGAAATCGCAGGCGTCGATGCCATGCTTGTTTACGCGCGACACGGCAATCTCAAAGCCGTCGACCGGCAGCGTGGCGAGCTGTTCGCGCAGGTGCTCCTCGCTGGCGCCCAGGTCGAGCAGGGCCGCGACGGTCATGTCGCCGCTGATGCCCGAGGTGCCGTCGATGATAAGCGTGTGCTGATGGTTGGACATGAAATGCTCCTTAGCGGGCGCGGGATGTGCCGGCGCTCAGATGATTGATAAGACTTGCCTGGTAGGCGGCACCGAAGCCGTTGTCGATGTTGACGACCGAAACGCCGCTGGCGCAGGAGTTGAGCATGGCGAGCAGTGCGGCCACGCCGCCAAAGCTCGCGCCATAGCCCACACTGGTGGGGACGGCGATGACCGGACAGCTCACAAGGCCTCCGATTACGCTCGCCAGGGCGCCTTCCATGCCGGCGATGGCGATGACCACCTGCGCCTGGGCAAGTTCCTCAGCATGAGCGAGCAGGCGGTGCAGGCCGGCGACACCCACGTCGTAGAGGCGATCGACCTCGTTGCCGTAGAACTCGGCCGTCAGTGCCGCCTCTTCGGCGACGGGCAGGTCGCTCGTGCCGGCGCAGGCGACGACAACGCGTCCGTTGCCGGTGGGGGAGGGCTTGCCACCCACCAGGGCGAGCTGGGCGTCCGGGACATATCCCAGGTCGATGTCGTTGTCGAGAAGCTCAGCGGTGCGCGCGGCTTTTTCGGTATCCAGGCGCGTGACCAGGATGCGCTCCTGGCCGGCATCGAGTAATGCTTTGATAATGGCGGCAATTTGCTCGGCGGTTTTACCGGCGCCGTAGACAACCTCGCCGGCTCCCTGGCGCACTCCGCGCGAAAGATCGAGCTGCGCAAAGCCCAAATCGGCGGTCGGAGCCGTCTGGATGCGCGTAAGGGCATCGGCCGGGGTGACTGATCCGCCGGCAACATCACTCAGCAGCAGCTCAAGATCTTGCTTATCCATATATGTTCCCTTCGACGGCGCAAAGTCTAGCACTCAAAGGGTATGTTTCCGAACACTAAGACAAAATTGTTCGGAAACTATAGGACAGACTGATTCAATTGTTAGAGGGATCGGCTAGTCGCGCAGGATAATGTCCATAGCGAGCATGAGGTTGCGCTCGTCGATGGCAAACGGAGCGGCTTCGCGCGTCTTGGGCTTGGCGCAAAACGCGATGCCCGTGCCCGCGGCCTGGATCATGGGGATGTCGTTTGCCCCGTCGCCAATAGCGACCGTGTGGGCCATATCGACACCGCACTCAACTGCCCAATCCAGCAGCTGGATGAGCTTGGACTCCTTGGTCACAATGTCTGCCGCCAGCTTACCCGTGAGCTTGCCGTCTACGACCTCCAGGCGGTTGGCCAAGCAAAAATCGATGCCTGCAGCGGCCACGATCTTATCGGCCACCTCATGGAAGCCGCCGCTCACCACGCCGACCTTCCAGCCCTTGCTGTGCGCCGAGCGCACAAGTTCCAACGCGCCGGGGGTAAATGTCACGCGCTCAAAGGTGCGCTCGAACACGCTCTCGTCCAGGCCGGCGAGCAGCCCCACGCGCTCTTCGAGCGCCTGCTTAAAGTCCAGCTCGCCGCGCATGGCGCGCTCGGTGATTTGCGCAACTTGCCCGCCCACGCCGGCCTCCTCGCCCAACAGGTCGATGACCTCCTGGTTGATGAGCGTGGAGTCGATATCCATAACGATGAGGCGTGCAGTCATGACGGGCCTTTCCGAGTGCGTTTTATTGGGGCATATTGTCGCACGTGATGCGCGCACGCGGGTGCCGCGGTGCGTCAATTGTTTCGTCTCCGTCAAGTCTTTGGGCGGGAGCCACTTTTTCGCGGTACATCGGCGCGGGTGCGATAAGATAGAACGCCATGTCCGGCTGCGCGGTTTACGCAGGCTGGGCAAATCTGTACGACGCCGCCCGGAACGACACGGGGCGGCACAGATCCATAAAGGAGGATCACTGGTATGAGCCAGACCCGTCCCATCGACGAGCATTCCATGCACACCCGTACCTGCGGCGAGCTTCGCCGCGAGAACGTGGGCGAAGAGGTCACCCTCACCGGTTGGGTGAGCCGTCGCCGCGACCACGGCGGCCTTATTTTCTGCGACCTTCGCGACCGCGAGGGCATCACGCAGCTCACCTTCGACCCCGAGCACTCCGACGGCGATGCTTTTAAGATCGCCGAGACCATGCGTCCCGAGTGGCCCATCAAGATTCACGGCGTCGTGCGCGCCCGTGGCGAGGAGACCACCAACACCAAGCTCGCGACCGGCGAGATCGAGGTCCTGACCGACCACGCCGAGGTGCTCAACACGTCCGTTACCCCGCCGTTCCAGATCGAGGACGGTATTGAGACTAGCGAGGACACCCGTCTGCGCTATCGCTATCTGGACCTCCGTCGTCCCGAGATGATGGCAAACCTCAAGCTGCGCTCCGACTTTACCTTTGCCATTCGCGAGGCGCTGCACAACCGTGAGTTCATGGAGGTCGAGACGCCCTCCCTGTTTAAGTCCACGCCCGAGGGCGCCCGCGACTTCATCGTCCCCAGCCGTATCCAGCCGGGCAACTTCTACGCTCTGCCGCAGTCCCCGCAGCTTCTGAAGCAGCTGCTCATGGTCGGTGGCGTCGAGCGCTACTACCAGGTTGCCAAGTGCTTCCGCGACGAGGACCTGCGTGCCGACCGTCAGCCCGAGTTCACCCAGGTCGATATCGAGATGTCCTTCGTGGACCAGAACGACGTCATGAGCGCGCTCGAGGAGGTCCTGGCCGACGCCTTCGGCCGCATGGGCGTCGAGATGCCCACGCCGCTGCGTCGTATGGACTACTGGGAGGCCCTGGACACCTATGGCTCCGACAAGCCCGATACCCGCTATGGCATGCACCTGGTCGACCTGACCGACATCTTCGCCAACTCCAAGTTCAAGGTCTTTGCGACCGCCGCAAACGAGGAGGGCTCTGTCGTCAAGGCTATCAACGCCAAGGGCGCCGGTGCTTGGGCACGTGCCAAGATCGATAAGCTCGCCGGCGTGGCCTCCACGTTTGGCGCCAAGGGTCTGGCCTGGATCGCTTTCCGCGAGGACGGCTCCATCAACAGCCCCATCGTCAAGTTCTTCTCGGACGAGGAGATGGCTGCCCTGCGCGAGCGCATGGACGTCGAGCCCGGCGATCTTGTGATGTTCGCCGCCGGCCCGCGTTTGCTCTCTGACGAGATCCTGGGTGGCATGCGTTCTCACATGGCCAACGCACTCGAGATCAAGCGCGAGGGTCACGACTTCCTGTGGGTCGTCAACTTCCCGCTGTTCCATTGGGACGAGGATCGCAAGGCCTATGCTGCCGAGCACCAGCCCTTTACCCTGCCGACCGAGACCGACATCGCCAAGATTGAGGCCGACCCGTTGGCAGCCGGTTCTTGCACCTACGACTTTGTCATGGACGGCTTTGAGGCCGGCGGCGGCGGTATGCGTATCCACAACGCCGAGATGCAGATGTCCATGCTCAAGCTCCTGGGCTTTACCGAGGAGCGTGCCGAGTCTCAGTTTGGCTTCCTCATGGAGGCCCTCAAGTTTGGTGCACCCCCGATGGGCGGTTTCGCTCTGGGTCTGGACCGCGTGTGCATGCTGCTCACCGGCTCCGATTCCATCCGCGACGTCATGGCGTTCCCCAAGACGGCCAGTGGCTCCGACCTCATGTCGGGCGCCCCGAGTGCCGTTTCCGGCGCCCAGCTCAAGGACGTCAGCCTGCGCCTGATGTAGGCGAGCGGCTACATATTGCTTGCAACGAGGGAAGGACGTGTGCCTTTCCTCGTTTTTTATGCGCCGAGATTGTGAGGGCTTGGGATGACCGGGCGTCGCGGAAAGTGCGTCCCGGAATCTGTGTCCAGAACGGGTCACGCTTTCCCAAAGGGGGTCCTCTGGGAAAGCGCGACCCAGAATTCGGCAAAATAATGGGGCACAGTTTCCGGTTGAGCCGTCTAACGGAAACTGTACCCCAGAATGAGCGCTCAAAACGGGGCAGTCTTTCCGCAACAATTGTCTGGCGGAAAGACTGCCCCAGTTTTTTATAGCGAGTCTCTCTGGATCAGCTGCATGTGCATCACGGAGGTGGTGGGCTCGGCACCATTGATCATGTCGAGCGCAATGTTGGCGGCCATGTGGCCTTCTTCGCGCAGGGGCTGACGGACGGTCGTGAGCGCGGGGACACAGCGCGCCGCAATCTCGTGATCGTCGAAGCCGACGACAGAAACGTCCGCAGGAACGGATAGGCCTGCCTCGTTGAGCGCGGTGATGACGCCAGCCGCGATACGGTCCGATCCGCAGAGCACGCCATCGAAAGCAATCTCGCGCGCGAGGATCTGGTGCATGGCCTGATAGCCGTCTCCGTTGTTCCAGCCGGTATAGATAACGTTTGCGTCTGGGAGGTCTTCGCCCAAGACGGCACGGTAGCCGCGCAGGCGGTCGACAACAGCGGGGTTGTCTTGCGGTCCCAACACGGCGACGATATCTTTGCGCCCGCGTTCCTTCATGGCGAGTGCCGCAAAGTGTCCGCCCTCTTCGTCGTCAGAGTAGACTGTCGAGAACACATCGCGATAGGGGTGGCCCTCGAGCTGGCCGCACAACACGGTGGGTACGCCCAGCTCGCGCAGCACCTCGAGCAGCTCGCTGCCCTTGTAGGGGGAGACGTCGATCACGGCGTCGAACGAGCGGCGCTCAAAGTGCTCGCGTGCGCGGTTGCGCTCATGCGTAGAAGACGCCTGCAAGATAACGGGCAGATAGGACGACTCCGACAGTTCCTCGGTAATGCCGCTCAAAAACTCGCTATAGGTGGGGTCGCTGAAGAGTTCACTTAGGGGCTCGGTCACGAGCACGGCGATGATTTCCGTGCGCCCGACAGCGAGCGCTCGGCCACGAGCGTTGGGGACAAAATTGACTTCCTTGGCCGCCGCGCGGACGCGCTTTTTGGTTTCCTCGCTAATGCGGGGCGAATCGTTGAGAGCGCGCGATGCCGTGGAGCGCGACACGCCGGCAGCTGCGGCAACCTCGGCAAGCGTAGGTGCGGTGCGAACTGGTTGGGTCATGGCGTCTCCTGGAGAATGCGGTCGATGTTGTCGCTGATACGGGTTGGTGCGGATACAGCTTACTATAGTGCGCCTGAACAGCGTTCATGGTATCCGGTGACCGGTGTCGTTTTGCAACCAAGCCACAATCGAATACGTCTCGTGTGGGTGAGATATCAGCGGGCGTGGTGGTTGCCTACGAGCTTAAGAACGATGTCTTGCGCTGAGTGTCGATACTCAGGGTGACATAAGTGTCCCGGTTGTACAACCGGTTGCACCGTTAACCCGATCAAATCGACCGTTCAGCGGACAACCGGTTGCACAGTTTTTTGCATCGACCGTAAGATAAGGACAACCGGTTGCACAAGAATCACTACGATGACGAAGGAGCATCACCATGGACGCCATTAACGATTGGGAAAACCAAGCGCTCACCCACAGGAACCGCCTGGCACCCCATGCGTACTTCATGGGTTACGAGACCGCCGATCTCGCCGCTACGTACAGCCGCGAGCTGTCGCGCGGGTTTGTCCAGCTGTCCGGCTCGTGGCAGTTCCGCCTCTTTGAGGGGCCTGCTGCCGTCTCTAACGAGGAGCTTTCCACGTACGAGCCCGAGTGGGATCACGTGGAGGTTCCGCACCTGTGGCAGGTGGATGGTTATGGCAACCTTGCCTACACCGACGAGGGTTTCCCGTTCCCGGTGGATCAGCCGTTCGTTCCCTCTGACGATCCCACGGGCGTGTACCAGCGCATCGTCAATCTTCCCGCCGTGCCTGCCGGCGCTCGCGAGATCATTCGCTTTGACGGCATCGAGAGCTATGGCGAGCTGTACGTCAACGGCAAGTTTATCGGCATGACCAAGGGCTCGCGCCTGTCTGCCGAGTTCGACGTGACCGACGCGCTCGTCGAGGGCGATAACCTGTTTGCGGTCAAGGTCTTGCAGTACAGCGATGGCAGCTATATCGAGGATCAGGATATGTGGTGGGCATCGGGCATCTTCCGCGATGTGTACCTTATGCAGCGTCCCGCCGCACACCTGGTCGACTTTAGGTTCCGCACGCACCGCGAGGGCGATGCCGCTCTGATTACGCTCGATACGGTGGCCGAGGGCGCTTCCCGCGTCGTGTTTACGCTCAGCGATGGCGAGAACGTGGTGGCTACGGGCGAGTGCGTCGACGGCCATGCCGAGTGCAGCGTGACCGATGCCCACTTCTGGAATCCCGAGGACCCCTTCCTCTATGACCTTACGTTTGAGGTCTACGACGGTGACCAGGTCAGCGAGTACGTCCCGCATCGCCAGGGCCTTGCCGAGGTGACGGTCGAGGGCAATCATATCTACCTCAACGGCACCTACTTTAAGATGCACGGCGTCAACCGCCACGATCACGATGACCACAAGGGTCGCGCCGTGGGTCTCGATCGCATGCGCCGCGACCTTGAGCTCATGAAGCAGCACAACATCAACGCGGTGCGCACGTCCCACTACGCCAACGACCCGCGCTTTTACGAGCTGTGCGACGAGTATGGCATCATGCTGGTCGCCGAGACCGATATGGAGAGCCACGGCTTCGAGAATATCGGCAATATCGCCCTGGTCACCGACGACCCGGCATGGGAGCCGGCCTACGTCGACCGCATTGAGCGCCTGGTGATGCAGGAGCGCAACCACGCCTGCATCATTATGTGGTCGATGGGCAACGAGAGCGGCTATGGCTGCAACATCCGCGCGATGTACGCCAAGGCTCACGAGCTCGATGGTCGCCCGGTCCATTACGAGGAGGACCGCAACGCCGATACCGTCGATGTCATTTCCACGATGTACTCCCGTGTGTCGCAGATGAACGACTTTGGTGAGCATCCGTTCCCCAAGCCGCGCATCAACTGCGAGTACGGTCACTCCATGGGCAATGGCCCCGGAGGCCTGTCCGAGTACCAGGAGGTCTTCGATCGCTGGGATTGCATCCAAGGCCAGTTTATCTGGGAATGGTGCGACCACGGTTTGGCTGCTGTGACCGAGGACGGCGTTGCCTACGATATGTATGGTGGCGACAACGGCGATTACCCCAACAACAGCAACTTCTGCATCGATGGCATGGTGTTCCCCTGGCAGCAGCCGAGTCCGGGCCTCACTGAGTATGGCCAGGTCATCTGCCCGGTTCGCATGGCTTATGACGCCGAGGCAGGCGAGCTGACCGTCACCAACAAGCGTTGGTTTACCACCCTCGAGGATGTCTGCCTGTCGGCCGAGACCCTGGTGGACGGCGACGTGGTCTGCCGCAAGACGCTCATGCCCGGTGCGGTTGCCCCCGGCGAGTCCGTCCAGCTGCCGCTGGTGATTCGCGAGGCCGCAGTGGGGGAGACCCTGCTGACCGTGCACGCCTACACCATGGCCGCTCACGTCTGGTGCGAGCCGATGTTCCAGTTGGGTGCTAGCCAGTTTGCCATCGCCAACCATCCGGCGCCGGCCATCGCCGCCCCCGCTCGTCCTGAGCTTACGGTCGAGGAGACCGAGCAGGAGATCCGCATTCACTCCCTCAATGGCGAGCTGGCCTTCAGCAAAGTCAACGGTACCGTGAGCGAGTGGAAGGCATCCGGCCGCGACGTCATGGCCTCTGGTCCCCAGGTTGGTTTTTGGCATCCGCTCGTCGACAACCACGCTCAGGAGTATGACTCCCTGTGGAAGGACAACTTCATCGATGTGATGCAGACGTCTACCCGCAAGGTTTCTTGGAAGCAGGATGGCAATGCGGTCGTCGTTACCGTGAGCCAGCGTATCGCTCCTCCCGTCCGCGCGTTCGGCATGCGCGTCGAGCTCGTCTACACCGTGCTTCCGAGCGGTCGTGTCGACCTCAAGGTTTCCGGCGAGCCCTACGGCGATTACTCGGATATCATCCCGCGCATCGGCATCTCCTTCGAGGTCCCCGGTTGCGATCGTGCCGTCGAGTGGTATGGCCACGGCCCAGGCGAGAACTATCCGGACTCGCTGCGCGCCAACCCGGTCGGTCATTACCGCACCACGGTCGACGACATGTTCACGCCCTACGTTATGCCTCAGGACTGCGCCAACCGCGAGGGTACCCGCTGGGTTGCTCTGCGCTCTAGCCATGGCGACGGCGTGCTGGTGACCCGTCCGGCTGACGCCGCCTCCAACCCGTTCTCATTCTCGGCATGGCCCTATAGCTGCGAGGCCATCGATAACGCCAAGCACGTCTACGACCTTGTCAAGGGCGATACGGTCACGGTCAACATCAACGACCAGCTGCTCGGCCTTGGCTCGAACTCTTGGGGTTCCGAGGTGCTCGATTCCTATCGCACCCGTTTTGAGAGCTTCAGCTTTGAGGTGTCCCTGCGACCGCTGACGTCTGCCGATCTGGCTCAGGCGCTGGCACCCATTAAGGAGGCATAAGCCATGCATGTCTTTAACTCGCGCGCCGATTTCGACGCTCAGATGAAGTCCGTCAAGAAGTGGATGCGTACCGGCCAGGCGCTCGACGGCGTTTCTGAACTGCAGCACGATGTGGCGTACTCCATCGGCGACTCGTTGGTGTATTGGTGGGTGAACGCCCACGAGGCCGCTACCGCCGATCTGGTCGGTCACCGTCGCTATCATGCCGTGCTCGCCCCGCTCGACGGCGACCTGACTGTCGAGGTTGCCCCCAAGGCAGGCCTCACCTGCACCCGCGCCTACAGCGATATCGATGATCGCGAGCGCTTTGAGGGTACGGGGGAGACTGTGACGATTTCCGCCGGCGGCGTTGCTGTCGTCGAGATCGACGAGGCCTACCGTGTCGTGGCTGATGCCGCGGATTCCCGCGTCGTGGTACTGCACGTGACGGTTGAAGGATATTCCTTCCCCAACAAGTAGTATTCGTCCGCCTGGACGTTTGCTTCGCGCCGTTAAGGGGGATGGCTTTGTTGACTCCCTTTTCCCCATTCCCCTTAGCAGGTGCGCCGTCCGTGTTTGCACTTGCAGCTCGGACGGGTTTAGATGACATTTAATAGATGATTGGGAGGGCTTATGAGCTCTGAAAAACGAGGAACGATTGGTTCGTTCGCTCTGCTGGGCATGACGGTCGCCGCCGTGTTCGGTATCAAGAACATCATCAACAACAACGCGGCTATCGGCTTGGCAGCCGCGCCGTCGTTCTTCTTCGCCACGCTTTTGTACTTTGTCCCCTATACCCTGGTTACCGCCGAGTTTGTCGGCCTCAACAAGGACTCCGAGTCGGGCGTGTACGCCTGGGTCAAGACCTCGATGGGCGGCCGCTGGGCGTTTCTGACGGCATTTAGCTACTGGTTCGTTAACCTGTTCTACTTCGCGTCCGTCCTGCCCAACGTCATCATCTACGCGAGCTACGTGTTCTTTGGTGCCAATGCCGAGCTTTCGCAGCTGTGGATCACCATTATCGAGATCGTCGTCTTTGCTATCGCCACGTGGGTTTCGACCAAGGGCGCTAAGTGGATCGGCTCTATTTCCTCCTTCGGTTCGACCGCGGCTCTCGGCCTGACTGCCGTGTTCATCCTGCTGTCCCTGGCTGCTGCCTTTGGCGGCGTTGAGTTCGCTACGGCTCCCACGCCCGCCAACATGGCTCCCGACATGAGCAACTTCGCCACTATGTGGGGCTTCTTCGGTACGCTTGCCTGGATCATCCAGGGCGTTGGCGGCGCTGAGTCTGTCGGCGTGTTCCTTAACGACCTTAAGGGTGGCGTCAAGGCCTTCGTGCGCACCGTCGTTATCGCCGGCCTGACCATCGGCCTTCTGTATGCAGGCGCTTCGCTGCTGGTCAACCTGTTCATTCCCGAGGGCGGCGTTGCCATCTCCACCGGCATCTTCGACGTGTTCGGCGCTGTCTTTGCCCACTTTGGCATTCCTATGGAAGTGTCCACGCGCGTCATCGGCTTGATCCTTCTCGCCGCTACGCTGGGTTCCCTCATGATGTGGACCTCCGCTCCCATCAAGGTCTTCTTCACCGAGATCCCCAAGGGCGTCTTTGGTAGCAAGATCGTCGAGCTCAACGAGCATGGCATTCCTGCCCGCGCCGCTTGGCTGCAGTTCGCCATCGTCGTCCCCATCCTAATCATCCCTGCTTTGGGCTCCGGTAACCTCGACGACCTGCTCATGATCGTCACCAACATGACGGCTGCCACCGCTCTGCTCCCGCCGCTGCTGATTTTGCTTGCCTACTTTATGCTGCGCAAGAACTTCGACGCTGCTCCCCGTGGCTTCCGCATGGGCTCGCGTACCTTTGGCCTGGCCATTGCTGCATTCCTGCTTGTGGTCTTCTGCTTCGTGCTTATCTGCGGCACCATTCCGCTCGATCAGCCGCTGTGGCTGACGCTGGTCTACAACGTTGGCGGCGTGGTTGTCTTCCTGGGCCTTGCCGTGATGTGGTACAACCGCTATATCAACCGTCTGCGCGAGACCGATCCCGAGGCCGCCGAGAGCGAGCTGCGCCCCTCCGTCCTCGACATGATGGAGTAGCGGCTAGGATTAATCTGCGGCTGTGGAATAAAACGATTCCCCTTCCTAAGGAGGGGCCTTACGAGGCCCCTCCTTTTGTGTTTTGGGGCATGGTTTTGGACCCTGTGGGCAAAAAATGCCAAATATGAGTACTGCTGCAAAAGAGGTGTCATATTTTTCGGCCTGTTCTGAGCAAAAATGGGCTCAAAATCAATTTATCTAACCCCCTTTAAAGGACGTTTGACGGCTTTCAACCTCTTCGAATCGCTCAAAGTAGGCAATTTGCTCTCGATTTTGCTGCTACTAAATTGGTGACAGTACTCATATTTGCCACTTTTTGACCACGAGGTGTTCAGAGGGGCTCTCGACAAGCATCTAACGCTACAATAACTACCACGTGGCTGGGTTTGCCGGCCGAATGTGCGATGTCGTGGGAGGGGACATGGTCGAGTTTACAAAGACGATTAAAGATCCGTTGGGATTACATGCCCGCCCGGTTGCGCTGCTCTATGACATCATTGCCAAGCATCGTAGCGACGTGTCAGTCAGTATCGGCGATCGCCACACGGATGGCCGCGACGTTATAGGGCTCATGGCACTCTGCGGTGAATGTGGCGAAGACGTCGTGTTCCGCGTTTCGGGCGTGGATGAGGCCTCCTGTGTCACATCGATCAGAAATCTCTCGCTCTAAGCATGATAGGGCGCGGTAAAGGATGGTCCTTTGCCGCGCCTTTTTGTTTCGTATAGGAAACTTTTTCGAAATCTGAATGGGGACCCTTTCCAAAAAGTTAACCACGTGCTAGTTTACTATAGCGAACATAGACGTGGTTAACTTTTTACGCGTCGATGTTGAGGACGAACTGACGTTAGGAGCAACTCATGTCTTGCGGACCGCAGATGCCGGCCATGCCGCTTTCGATGGTAAAAGCGGGCGAAACCGTGCGCGTGTCTCGTGTAAAGGGCAATGAGGACATGAAACACCACCTCAAGGACCTCGGCTTTGTTGAGGGCAACGAAATCCACGTGGTGAGCTCGAGTGGCGCCAATATCATCGTCACGGTGCTGGGCGCACGCTTTGGCATCGATTCCAAGGTTGCCATGCACATCATGACCGTCGGTTAGTCCGCAGCATTTCATAAAAACCGAAAGGGGGACAAGAGGATGAAGACGTTGGGTGACGTTAAGGTGGGCGAGAGCTCCACCATCGTCAAGCTTCACGGTGAGGGTGCGCTTCGCCGCCACCTTATGGACCTGGGGCTCATCAAGGGCACTTCGTTCAAGGTCGTGAAGGTTGCACCGCTCGGTGATCCGGTCGAGATCAACGTGCGCGGCTACGAGCTTTCCATCCGCAAGGAGGAGGCCGCCGTCGTCGAGGTTCAGTAAGGACTCGCGGCGCATATTTCTGCAGATCAAGTTAGGTTTTTCTAACTTAATGCAGCAACTTTAAAGCACATTATCCAGCCTGCGCGGAGAAAGCAGCGCGGGCAAACAAGGAAGAAGGATTGAATGGCGGATTCTCAGATCCATGTCGCGCTGGCGGGTAACCCCAACTGCGGCAAGACCACGCTTTTCAACCTGATCACCGGCGCCAACGGCTACGTTGGCAACTGGCCCGGCGTCACGGTTGAGAAAAAGGAGGCCAAGCTCCTAAGCGACAAGAACGTTACCATCACGGACCTCCCCGGCATCTACTCGCTTTCCCCCTACAGCCCCGAGGAGCAGTGCTCGCGTGATTACCTCATGAGCGGCGAGCCCGATGTGGTCGTCCAGGTTGTCGATGCTACCAACCTCGAGCGCAACCTGTACCTGGCGCTTCAGGTCATCGAGACCGGTCTGCCCGTGGTCGTCGCCCTCAACATGGCCGACCTGGTCGAGAAGAATGGCGACAAGATCGACACCGATAAGCTTTCCAAGAAGCTCGGCTGCCCGGTTATGATGATCTCCGCTCTTAAGAACAAGGGCATCACGGAGCTGTTCGAGCAGGTCAAGAAGTCTGCCGCTTCTAAGGGCCAGGTGCCGGAGCATAAGTTCGATTCTTCCATTGAGGACGTTCTGACCCACATCGAGAACAACCTGCCGGCGAGCGTTCCCGCCAACAAGCGCCGCTATTACGCCGTCAAGTTGTTCGAGCGTGATGCAGACGCCTGCAAACTCATCAACCTCACCAAGGAGAAGGCCGCTCGCGTCGAAGAGCTGGTCGCCCAGTGCGAGCAGGATTGCGACGACGATGCCGAGTCCATCATCACCGGCGAGCGCTATGGCGTCATCGCGCACATTATCGACGAGTGCATGACCAAGGCTCCTGCCAAGATGAGCACCTCCGAGAAGATCGACCGCGTGGTTACCAACCGTATCCTGGGCCTGCCGATCTTTGTCGTCATCATGTTCTGCGTATACTACATCGCCGTTTCCACCCTGGGCGGCACGGTGACCGACTTCACCAATGACCAGCTCTTTGGTACCGATGGTTGGTACGTGCTCGGCCAGGGTCGCGACGCCTACGACGCAGCTGTCGAGGCTGCGGGCGACGACGCCGATTCGGTCGACCCGGCACAGTACGGCCCCTATGTTCCGGGTATCACCACCGTGGTGCACGATGCCCTTGTGGCGGGCGGCACCGAGGACGGTGGCCTGGTCGATTCGCTCGTCTGTGACGGTATCGTCGGCGGCCTGGGCGCCATCTTCGGCTTCGTCCCGCAGATGTTCCTGCTGTTCGTCATGCTGTCCTTCTTGGAGGACTGCGGCTACATGGCCCGCGTCGCCTTCATCATGGACCGCGTGTTCCGCCGCTTTGGCCTGTCCGGTAAGTCCTTTATCCCCATGCTCGTGTCCTCGGGCTGCGGCGTCCCCGGCGTCATGGCCACCAAGACCATCGAGAACGAGAAGGACCGCCGCATGACGGTCATGACCACCACGTTCATTCCCTGTGGCGCTAAGCTGCCGATCATCGCCCTGCTCATGGGTTCCATCATCGGCGATTCTTCCACCACCGCCGCGTGGATCAGCCCGCTCTTCTACTTCCTGGGCGTCTTTGCCGTCATCGCCTCGGGCCTCATGCTCAAGAAGACCAAGCTCTTCGCCGGTCGCCCGACGCCGTTCGTTATGGAGCTTCCTGCCTACCACTTCCCGGCGATCCGCTCTTGGGCGCTGCATGTGTGGGAGCGCTGCTGGGCCTTTATCAAAAAGGCCGGTACGGTCATCTTCGCGTCCACCGTCGTGGTGTGGTTCCTCTCCAACTTTGGTAGCTACAACGGCGCCTTTGGCTTCCTGCCTGCCATGGAGGGCATCCCCGAGGAGTTCATGGACTACTCCGTGCTCGCCATGCTGGGCAACCTGGTCGCTTGGATCTTCGCCCCGCTCGGCTTTAGCACCTGGCAGGCAACCGCGCTGACTGTCTCTGGCCTTGTCGCTAAGGAGAACGTCGTCGCCACCGCCGGATCGCTGCTGTCCGTCGCCGACGCGGGCGAGACCGACCCGAGCCTGTGGACCGCGTTTGCCGGCATGTTCCCCACCATGGGCGCTTGCGTTGCCTTCGGCGCGTTCAACCTGCTGTGCGCTCCGTGCTTTGCCGCCATTGGCACCATCCGCAACCAGATGGACTCTGGCAAGTGGACCGCGATTGCCATCGGCTACGAGTGCGCCTTCGCTTGGGTCATCGGCCTGTTCATCAACCAGTTCTACAACCTGCTTGTTCTGGGGCAGTTTGGTATCTGGACGGTTGTGGCCATTGTGCTGCTGGTTGCGATGCTCTTCCAGATTTTCCGTCCCATGCCCAAGCACGCTTGGACCGACGAGGACGAGACCAACACTGCTTCCGCCGCAGTTTCCGCTTAAATCCGAATAAGGATTAACCCCTTTCCACGAGCCCGGGTGTCCCAGCGACACTCGGGCTTTTTGGTGGGGGAGATGTGGCGTTTCCGCAGATAAAACCGACCAAAATAAACCTGTCCCTTTTTGGTGGTTGAGAATGGGCTAAAGTAAGTGGTGGTTAACTAGAGGAGGCTTGCTATGGCACCTATCGATATTGTTGTACTGGCTGTTATCGGTATTGCGTTTGTCGCGGTATGCGTGCGCATCTACCGCAAGGGCACCTGCGCCGACTGCGCTCAGGGTGGCGTTTGCACGGGGCATTGCTCCAACAAAAAGACCTGTGCCGCGCTGAAAGGCGTCGACAAAATCGCCGAAGACTTGGGCCGCGGTATCAAGTAAGCCCCAGACATCTAAGCGCCTCGCGAGCATCCGTTCGCGGGGCGTTTTTCACTATTTGTTGGGCGGGCTAGAGACGCTGCATGCGGTACCCGACACCCATGTGCGTCTGAATCATCTTGGGGTGAGAGGGGTCTGCCTCGATCTTCTTGCGCAGGGTGCGCATGAACACGCGCAGGCTCGCCAGATCGCTGTCCCAGCTCGTGCCCCATATCTCGCGGGTGATGAAGGTGTGGGTGAGCACCTTGTCGACGTTTTTCGCCAGAAGGACGAGCAATTTGTATTCGGTTGGGGTGAGCGAGAGCTCGCGTCCGTCTTTCGTCGCGTATCCCGCGGCGTAGTCGATATGCAGCGGACCGTTGTCGAACGTGCTCGCTTCTGTCGACTCGCTCGACGCCATCGAGGAGCGCCTCAAATTCGCACGTACGCGCGCGAGCAATTCATCTACAGAAAAGGGCTTGGTGAGGTAGTCGTCTGCCCCTTCGTCAAGTGCTGCAATCTTGTCGGAATCTTCGGTGCGCGCCGAAATGACGATAATGGGGACTGCCGACCAGCTTCGGATCTTCGTGATGACCTCGATACCGTCAATGTCGGGAAGGCCGAGGTCGAGCATGATGAGGCTGGGGCCGTGCGACACCGCATCCATGATGGCGGCCTGGCCGTTGCAAACCTTGCTCACGACATAGCCGTGGAGGTCAAGCGCGGTCGAAACGAGGTTTTGAACGGTCAGGTCATCTTCGACCAGGAGGATGCGTGACTTAGCGGCATTATTCATGAATCTCGATCTCCTCGGCGGGCAGGGTAAAACGGAAGACGGCCCCATGGGGGTGGTTGTCGCGAACTTCGATGACGCCGCCATGCGCCTCCACGATGGAGCGGCAGAGCGACAGCCCAAGGCCGATGCTTCGACGCGAATCCACGGGCTGCGTATTGCTTGAGGTGAAGAAACGCTCAAAGATATGAGGCTTGTCGCAGTCTGCCACACCCGGCCCATCGTCTGCGACGTCCACCACGACGAACGCACCCTCGCGACGTGCGCTGATGGTGACAGTCGAGTCCTCGGGCGTGTATTTGAAGGCGTTCATGATGAGATTCGTAAGCACCTGCATGATGAGATGGACGTCGATGCGTACCAGCAGGATGTCGTCAGTGTGTTCGATGGTGACGGTACGTCCATGCGATGCTTGGGCGACATGGCTGAGGGCGGCCTCGATGACCTCGTCGATGAGCTCGGATGTTAAGTTGAGGCGAATGGTGCCGTCCTCGACGCGTGTAATGGCGAGGAGGTTCTCCACGGTATCGATAAGCCAGAGGGAGTCGTCGTAGATGGCATCGGCAAGATCGCAGCGTTGTTCGAGGCTGAGCTTCTCGTCGCTCTTCCGAAGGATTGCCGCAGATCCGGATATAGCCGTGAGGGGTGTCCTCAAATCGTGGCCGATGGAGCGCAAAAGGTTGGCGCGCAGCTGCTCGTTTTTCGCCAAGACCGCAGCCTCTTCGCGCTCTTGCGCCGCCCGGTCGCTTTCGAGCGCCAAGGCGCATTCACCTACGATAGATAGGACGATCGAATGCTCGAAGGCTTCGATCTCGCGCCCCTCCAGGTCGATGCCGATGACACCGAATACCTTGTCGCCGGTGCGAACCGCGAGGTAGAGACAGCGCGCCTCAGGCAGGGTCCGCGTGCTTGCGCCCGCGCGCTTGTTGTTGGTATAGGTCCAGGTTGCAACGGCGCGCTCGTAGTCGGTGAGCAGCGTTGCGGATCGGTTTTCGGTGCCAGCGGACTCATAGAGCGTCTTGCCGAGCGTGCCGTGTTCGGCGGTGTAGAAGACCACGTCGAGTTTTAGCAGTTTGATGAGTTGGTTCATGGCGACGCGGGCGCACTCCTCCGCGCTATGGGCTTGCTGCAAGAGCTGGTTCGTTTCGAGGAGTACGCGCGTTTTGAATGCGTTCTCGGCGGAGGTACGGGCGTTGTCGGCGATGCGCGCAGTTAACTCGCCGGCGACCATAGCGGTAGCGAACATGATGCCGAACGTGACCAGATAGCTTCGGTCGTAGCTGGCGAGCGAAAACAGAGGCGTGACGAAGCAGAAGTTGTAAAGCACTACAGAGAGCACGCTCGATACGATCGTGCAGATACGCCCCGTCGTGGTGACGGCGGTCAACAGGGCCGTGAGGATATAGAGGGATATGATGCTGGAATCGGCAAATCCCAGATGGCGAAAAGCCGTGCCGATTGCCGTGGCGACAAGAGAGAGGGCCAGCGTGCGAAGTACGTTTCGGCTGCTGGGCGGCTGCAGGGAGAGCGCACGGCGGCGTCCTTTGGGCCGGGAGGGCGGAGTCGACTGGTCTGGAATGATGTAAATGTCGAGGTTCGGGGCGAATGTTATGAGCTGTTCTACGAGAGATTTGCGGCCGAAGAGGGTCTGACGGACGCTGCTGCGCTCGCCCGTGCGCCCCATGACGATCTTCGAAATACCCGACAGGCGCGCGAACTCGGAGATCTGAAACGCGACGTCGTCGCCATAGACGGTTTCCATATGTGCTCCGAGCTGCTCGGCTAGGGCGATATTGGCTGCAAGCTTGGCGCGCTCATCATCGCTCATGGCTTGCGTGCGCGGGCTCTCTACGAACAGGGCGACGAGCTCGCTGCGAAACGCTTTCGCCATGCGTGCGGCGGCACGGACGATGCGGGGATTGGTCGGCGCCGGGGAGACACAGACTAAGATACGCTCCTTGGTGTAGTAGTCACGGTTTCCCAGCACGCGTGCGGCGTCTGTGAGGTGGCCGGTGCGATCGGCGCAGCGGCGCAGCGCGATTTCTCGGAGTGCGGTGAGGTTCTCGACGGTAAAAAAATGCTGTTGCGCTCGGTCGGCTTGTGCGGGACGGTAGACGAGGCCGGCGCGAAGGCGCTCAAGTAGGTCTTCGGGCTCTATGTCGACGAGCTCGACCTGGTCGGCATCATCGAAGATACGGTCGGGGATTCGTTCGCTCACGACAACGCCGGTGATGGATGCAACCATGTCGTTTAGGCTCTCGATATGCTGAACGTTCACGGTCGTATAGACGTCGATGCCCGCATGTAGAAGTTCCTCGACGTCTTGATAGCGTTTGCCGTGGCGAGACCCCGGCGCATTCGTATGGGCGAGCTCGTCGACAAGGATGAGCTGAGGGGCGCGTTCGATAGCCGCATCTAGATCGAACTCGTTGAGCGTAATGCCGTTGTGTTCGATGAGTTTACAGGGCACGTTCTCAAGCCCTTGTGCAAGATGGGCAGTTGCCGGACGTTCGTGCGGCTCGATGTATCCCGCGACGACGTCGACACCTCGCCGCTTGGCGGCGTGGGCGGCTTGAAGCATCGCATAGGTTTTGCCCGCGCCAGCAGCGTAGCCAAAGAAAATCTTGAGGTGTCCCCGGCTGGTTCGAGCGTCATCGGCGACCTCGTCTTTCTCAATTGCCTTGAGGATGAGGTCTGGATTGACGCGAGTGTCCGATGCGTCGCGCTGCATAACGTAGCCTTTCTGAAGCGTTGTCCATGCGTGCATACGCGGTGAGGACGCCACTGTATGCTCGCGAGGTCGAGTATAGGCGCACTGCAGCCGCAATAGTGCTTTCTACCTGCATCTTTACGGCATCTTAAGGACGTGAGCCCCGGCCCTCACGCCTCTTTAATCCCTAGAAGCGTTTACTGTCCCCAGACGCTTGCGAGAGCAGGCGTCCGAGACATCGGACCGCGCGTGAAAGGGGCGGTAAATGGACATCCTCATTCCCATCATCGGAGTTGTCTGCATTGGACTCTTTATCTATTACATCTACATTCTGATGAGGAGTGATTCGTAAACTATGGAGGCTGCGATTCAGTACATCTTGTACTTTGCCGTGCTCGTCGTCCTGGCCGTTCCGCTCGGTCGGTTCATGGCCCATATCATGGATGGTGAGCATACGTTCCTGTCGCCTGTGATTGCTCCTGTGGAGCGTGGCGTCTATCGTCTGCTTCGCATCGACGTGGCAGAGCAGATGGGGTGTAGGCGCTATTTGGCGAGCGTGCTGGTCTTTTCGGGGATCGGCCTCGTGACTCTTGTGGCACTCCAGGCGCTTCAGTCCTTCTTGCCAGGCAATCCCCAGCACCTGCCGGGTGTGTCATGGGACCTGTCGTTCAATACGGCTGCTTCCTTCATAACCAACACCAACTGGCAGTCCTACTCCGGTGAGACCACCCTGTCCTACCTTGTGCAGTTCATGGGTCTCACCGTGCAGAACTTCGTTTCCGCTGGCACCGGTATCGCGGTCATGTTCGCGCTCATCCGCGGCTTCCGTCAGGTCAAGGAGCAGGGTCTGGGTTCCTTCTGGGTCGACCTCACCCGCACCGTCCTGTATGTGCTCATCCCGCTGAACCTTGTGTTCGGCATCTGCCTGGCTGCCGGTGGCGTCATCTCCAACTTCCAGCCGGCTCAGAAGGCTGAGCTCGTAGAGCCCGTCGCTGTTCAGCCTAATGCAGACGGCGGCTGGAGCGTCATCGACGGCGCCCAGATCGAGGGCGACACGGTCAAGGTCGACGGCAAGGTTGTCGAGGGCGCGCGCGTGGTCACCGAGCAGTTCCTGCCCCAGGGTCCCGCGGCTCCTCAGGTCGCCATCAAGCAGTCCGGCACCAACGGCGGCGGCTTCTTCGGCGTGAACTCCGCCCATCCGTATGAGAACCCCAGTGCCTTCACCAACATCATCGAGATGACCAGCCTGCTGCTGATCCCGGCCGCCTGTTGCTTCACCTTCGGTATCGGCGTCAAGAACACCAAGCAGGGCAAGGCCATCTTCGCGGCGATGCTTATCCTGCTGGTGATCTTCACCGGCATCATCGCCGCCAACGAGCATGCGGGCACCCCGCAGCTGGCCGATGGCGGAGCGGTCAATATCGAGATGACCGACGGCCAGGCCGGCGGCAACATGGAGGGCAAGGAGAGCCGCTTTGGCATCGCCTCCTCTTCCACCTGGTCCGCTTTCACGACGGCTGCTTCCAATGGCTCGGTTAACTCCATGCACGACTCCTATACCCCGCTGGGCGGTTTTGTCCAGATGCTCCAGATGGCTCTGGGCGAGGTCGTCTTCGGCGGCGTGGGCTGCGGCCTGTACGGCATGATCGGCTTCGCCATCCTCACAGTGTTCATCGCCGGCCTCATGGTCGGACGCACGCCTGAGTTCCTGGACAAGAAGATCGAGCCGGGCGAGATGCGCTGGGCAGTTGTCCTGTGCTTGGCAACTCCGTTTGCCATTCTGGTGTGCTCGGCCATCGCCTGCATGGTGCCCGGTCTTGCCGACCAGCTCAACAATGGTGGCGCGCACGGCTTCTCCGAGGTGCTGTATGCCTTCACCTCATGCGGCGGCAACAACGGCTCGGCGTTTGCAGGCATGAACTGCAACATTCCCTGGATCAACGTGATGCTCGGCCTCGAGATGCTGTTCGCCCGCTTCATGCCCATCATCGGTACGCTGGCTATCGCCGGCTCGCTGGCCAAGAAGGGTAAGGTCGCCGAGAGCGCCGGTACCCTGTCTACCACCAACGGCATGTTCGTATTCCTGCTCGTGTTCATCGTTCTGCTGATCGGTGCCCTGAGCTTCTTCCCGGCCCTGGCGCTTGGCCCCGTTGCCGAGTTCTTCCAGATGATTGCGTAAAGGAGGGCGCAGATTTATGACTATGCAAAAAGACATGATGGGCCGCGCGGTCCGCGACTCGTTTGCCAAGCTGGATCCTCGCGTCCAGATTCAAAACCCGGTCATGTTCCTAGTGTGGCTTTCCGCCGTCATGACCTCCGTCCTGGCCGTCGCTTCCATTTTCGGTGTGCAGGACGCGGGTGTGCCCACTTACTATGTGGTCGCCATCGCGGTCATCTTGTGGCTCACCGACCTGTTCTCGAACTTCGCCGAGGCGCTTGCCGAGGGCCGCGGTAAGGCCCAGGCCGATTCCCTGCGTGCGGCCAAGAAGGATGTCGAGGCCCATCGCATCGAGTCCGTTGAGGACAAGGAGCACTTCACCGTCGTTCCCGGCACCGAGCTCACGCGCGGCGACCTGGTGATCGTACGCGCCGGCGAGCAGATTCCCGGCGACGGCGACGTCATCGAGGGCGCTGCCTCCGTTGACGAGTCCGCCATCACCGGCGAGTCCGCCCCCGTGGTCCGCGAGGCCGGCGGCGACCGCTCTGCCGTTACCGGCGGTACCACGGTGCTGTCCGACTGGATCATCGTCAAGATCTCCAGTGAGCCCGGCCAGAGCTTTCTGGACAAGATGATCGCGATGGTCGAGGGTGCCGCGCGCAAGAAGACCCCTAACGAGATCGCTCTGGAGATCTTCCTGGTGGCCCTCTCCATCGTCTTTATCCTGGTCACGCTGGCCCTGTATTGTTACTCCTGCTTCTCGGCCGGTCTTAACGACATGGTCAACCCCACGGCCGTGACCACGCTCGTGGCACTGCTCGTGTGCCTGGCTCCCACTACCATCGGCGCCCTTCTGTCCGCCATCGGCATCGCCGGCATGAGCCGTCTGAACGAGGCCAACGTGCTGGCCATGTCCGGCCGCGCCATCGAGGCCGCCGGCGACGTCGACATCCTCATGCTCGACAAGACCGGCACCATCACCCTGGGTAACCGCCAAGCCGCCGAGTTCATCCCGGTCGATGGCGTCGATCCCGCGGAGCTGGCCGATGCCGCCCAGCTTTCCTCGCTGGCCGACGAGACCCCCGAGGGTCGTTCCATCGTCGTGCTCGCCAAGGAGCAGTTCGGTCTGCGCGGTCGCACGCTCGAGGATAAGGGTATGGAGTTCATCCCGTTCACCGCGGCAACGCGTATGTCCGGCGTGAACTACGAGGGCAATGAGATCCGCAAGGGCGCTGCCGATTCCGTGCGCACTTATGTGGAGGCAGCCGGCAGCGTGTTCTCTCAGGAGTGCGACGAGGCCGTCGAGCACATCGCCAAGGCCGGCGGCACCCCGCTGGTCGTGACCAAGAACTGCCGCGTGCTGGGCGTTGTGTACCTTAAGGACATCATCAAGTCCGGCGTTAAGGAAAAGTTCGCCGACCTGCGCAAGATGGGCATCAAGACCATCATGGTGACGGGCGACAACCAGCTCACCGCCGCGGCAATCGCCGCCGAGGCCGGCGTTGACGACTTCCTGGCCGAGGCCACCCCTGAAGGCAAGCTCGAGAAGATCCGCGAGTTCCAGCGTGAGGGCCACCTGGTCGCCATGACCGGCGACGGCACCAACGACGCGCCCGCTCTGGCCCAGGCCGACGTGGCCGTGGCCATGAACACGGGCACCCAGGCTGCCAAGGAGGCCGGCAACATGGTCGACCTCGACTCCAGCCCCACCAAGCTCATCGAGGTCGTGCGTATTGGCAAACAGCTGCTCATGACCCGCGGTTCGCTCACGACCTTCTCGGTGGCCAACGACGTGGCGAAGTACTTCGCTATCATCCCGGCCCTGTTCTCGCCGATCTACTCGGGTCTTGGCGCGCTCAACATCCTCGGTCTGGCAAGCCCGCTGTCCGCGGTTCTTTCGGCCATCATCTATAACGCGCTCGTTATCGTCGCGCTGATCCCGGCCGCGCTGAAGGGCGTTAAGTACCGCGAGGTCCCGTCCGGACAGCTGCTGACCCACAACCTGCTCGTGTGGGGTCTGGGCGGCATCGTTGCTCCGTTCGTATTCATCAAGCTCATCGACATGCTGCTCGCGTTCTGCGGCATTATGTAAGTGGAGGTTTGTATGTTCAAAGGTGTTGCATCGCGCGCACTTGGCGTGTTCGCGCTGTTTACCGTTGTCTGCGGCCTGGGCTATACGCTCGTCGTGACCGGCATCGCTCAGGTTGCGTTCCCGTATCAGGCGAACGGTTCACTCATTACGGTCGACGGCAAGGTTGTGGGTTCCGAGCTCATCGGCCAGAACTTCGATGACGAAGCCCACATGTGGGGTCGTATCCAGAACGTGTCAATTGTCGAAGGCGACGACGGCGAGCTCATGGCGTATGGTGCCCCGTCCAACCTGTCCCCGGCGAGTGAGGAGTATCGGCAGCTGATTGATGCGCGCGTGAAGAAGATCCGTGCCGCCAACCCCGATGCCGATATGGACGCTGTGCCCGTCGACCTGGTGACGTGTTCGGGGTCCGGCCTCGACCCCGAGATCTCCCCCGATGCCGCCGAGTACCAGGTCCCGCGCCTTGCCAAGGCCACGGGCAAAAGTGAGGACGAGGTGCGCGACATCATCGCCGCGTGCACCAAGGGCCGTTTCCTCGGCGTGTTCGGCGAGCCCACGGTCAACGTGCTTAAGGTGAACCTTATGCTGGACGGCGTGCTGTAGGTGAAGGAGTGGCGGATGAGGGCGTGACTGACTGTCTGGGCCCTCAATCCCACCGCAACTTTTTGTGAGGGTCGGGATTGAAGGTGAGGAGTGCGAGCGAGTGCGGATACGGCGGATACTGATACGATAGGTACGTTAGCAACTGCCGCCGAGCGGCTCAAACGAAAGGAATTCCGCATGGAGTCCTCTGCCTATCCAATGCTCTTTAGCCCGATCAAGGTCGGTACGACCGAGGTCAAGAACCGCGTCTTTATGCCGCCGGTATCCACCAACCTGGCCGATCATGGCTATGTGACCGACGACTTGGTCGATCATTACCGTGCCCGCGCCAAGGGCGGCGTGGGCCTGATCATCACCGAGGTCGTGACGGTCGAGCCCACCTATACCTATCTGCCGGGTGACATGTGCTGCTACGACGACACGTTTATCCCCGGCTGGGAAAAGCTCGCCGCGGCCGTCCACGAGTATGGCTGCAAGATCATGCCGCAGCTCTTCCACCCCGCCTACATGGCCTTTAACATTCCGGGCACGCCGCGCCTGATCGCTCCGTCCTTTGTGGGTCCGTCCTATGCCCGCGAGGCGCCGCGCCCCATTACGGTGGATGAGATCCACGAGCTCACGCATCAGTTCGGTGACGCTGCCGTGCGTATGCAGAAGGCCGGTGTCGATGGCGTCGAGGTCCATGCGGCACACGCCCACGGCATGCTCGGCGGCTTTTTGACCCCGCTCTATAACAAGCGTACCGATGAGTACGGCGGCTCGCTCGACGCCCGTATGCGCTTCTTGCTCGAGGTTATCGCCGAGATTCGCGAGCGCTGCGGCAAGGACTTTATCATCGACGTCCGTATCTCGGGCGACGAGTACACCGATGGCGGCCTGACCCTCAACGACATGATCTACGTCTCGCGTCGCCTGGAGAAGGCCGGCGTCGACATGATTCATGTGTCGGGCGGCACCACCATCAAGCGCGGCTCTGCGATTCCCGCCGCCGGTACGCAGCAGGCCTCGCACGCCGCCTGCTCGCGCGAGATTAAAAAGCACGTCAACATTCCCGTCGCCACCGTCGGTCGCATTAACGAGGCCTGGATCGCCGAGGAGCTGATCGAGGACGGTGCCGCCGACATCTGCATGATGGGCCGCGCCAATCTGTGCGATGCCGAGTTCTGCAACAAGGCCGCTGCCGGCAACGCCGACGACATCCGCCCCTGCATTGGCTGCCTGCGCTGCCTGAACGGCATTATGTTCGGCAAGCGCATCTCCTGCACCGTCAACCCCGATGTTGAGCGCGACGAGGCCGGTTACGAGCCTGCCGCCGAGGCCAAGAACGTACTGGTTGTGGGCGCCGGTCCTGCGGGCATGGAGGCGGCGTTCATTGCCGCCAAGCGCGGTCACAACGTGGTGCTCGTGGATAAGCAGGACGAGCCGGGCGGCGAGATGCGTATCGCAGCCGTTCCGCCGGCAAAGCAGGAACTCACCCGCGTGATCAAGTATCAGTATCGTCGCCTGGCCGAGGCCGGCGTGAAGTGCGTATTTGGCACCGAGCTTACTGCCGAGGACATTCAGCGTGACTACGCGGGCTACGAGGTTGTCCTGGCTTATGGCGCCGAGCCCATCGCTCCGGCCTTCATGCAGGGCTTTAAGCAGGTTATGACGGCTGACGACCTGCTGGGTGGCAAGGCTTTCCCGGGCAAGAAGATCGTCATCGTGGGCGGCGGCACCGTTGGCTGCGAGACGGCCGACTACTTGGCCCCGCTGGTCAATGATCTGTCGCCGGCCAACCGCGATGTCACCGTCATCGAGATGACCAAGACGCTCGCCGCCAACGAGGGCGGTGCCGGCCGCGCGGTGCTCATCACGCGCATGCTCTCCAAGGGCGTCCACGTGCTGACCGAGGCCAAGGTGACCGAAATCACCGAGGATACCATCAGCTACGAAAAGGACGGCGAGGTCCACACCATCACCGGTGCCGATACGCTGGTGCTTGCCATGGGCTATCGTCCCAATACCAAGTTGGCCGACGACCTTGCCGCCGCCGGTATTGCCACCCACGTGCTGGGCGATGCCAACAAGTGCGGCAACATCCGCGACGCCATCGGCGATGGCTACAAGGTCGCCTGCGAGCTCTAATCAACCCCTTTGCGCCAATCGATTGCAAAAAGCGGCGGCTGCCCTGTGTGTTGGGCGGCCGCTGCTTGCGTTTTGCCAAAGAAAGATTATTGTCGGGCCCTAAATGCCTTTTGCTTCTGCTCCCTCCGCAATCATGTTGCGGTTATACACCAGGTGCAGATACATCGCGTCATGCGCGGCGGTGGGATTGCGCGAGGCGATGGCGTCGGCCACATCGCGGTGCGTGCGGATAGTTTCCTCGACGAGCTTTTTGCCGGTCACGTCGATAAAGAGGGGGACGGATGCCTTGAGCACGCCCATCAGGCGGGGAACGACGAGGTTGCCGCCATCCCAGGGCGGCTACGTGGAGTAGCGCCCATGCGCATTGATTCCCTCTCATAGATGTGCGGCACAAAGAGCCCCGAGCTCACACGAGCTCGGGGCCTTTTTCGTCTGGATTGGGGACGCATAGCCGGACGAAAGCGTGTTGCGTTTGGCGTAAAACCATACGAAAGTGCAATTTGCGTCTTATTTCCGAACGTAAAACAGACGAAAACCGTTTACGTCTGCTTTAATTCCGTACGAAAACGGTTTTCGTCTTGCAGGGCAGTTGTCGTTTCTACAGTTCAGCTTCCAGTTCGGCTTTGTGCTCGTAGAGGTAGTCGCGCATGTAGGGGATGGCAAATGAGACCTTGCCGTACGAAGGAGCCTCGATAATCGATTCTCTTAACAGGCGGCTGCGGACGGAGCTCACCTGTTGAGGCGTTTTGTTTAGGGCATCGGCAACCATGCTGGTCGAGCTCGTCTGCCCCAAAGACGCCATGCTCAGCAGATAAGCGATGCACGTGGGCGGAATGCGCTGCAGCGCGGGCTCAATCACCATGGCGCAGAAGCGTTCGCGTGCCGTTGCAATGCCACGCTCGGCTTCTTCTTCTCCAATAATCGCTGTATGTGCGCGTCTTGCCAACTGCCATGCGTAGTATCCAACGAGTTGGATCATGAAAGGATAGCCTTGCGTTGCCTCGGCAAGTTGGCCGGCAATACCTGGCTGCAACTCCATGCCAGACGCTTCAATGGTTTCCTCGAGGGAGTACGACACTTCGGTTACTGCCACAGCCTTCAGATCAAAGGGGAGGGCACGGCGCAAAAACGTAAGTGTCTTTCCGTTGATGATGCTTTCAATCATCGAAGGCAGCCCAGCAAAAACAAAGGCGATATCAAGGTCTTCGCCGATAACCTGCTGAATCGCAATGGAGAGCGTTCGGACCTCATCGAGCTCTGCGTCTTGAACCTCGTCGAGAGTGATGAGCAGGCCATTTCCATTCTTGGATATTGTCTGTCTCATGGCGTCGCGTAGCGATGGGCCGATTCGCTCAATATCTATGCTGCCGATGGATATGCCAGCTACGGTGGGCTCAAATCTGGCGTGTTTGGCCTGGAATTTGGGCTGCAGCTGTTCGAGAATGCGCTGGCAAAGTCCCTCGGTTGCGACCTCTTTTATGACCGTCCAGCCATGGCTTTGCGCCAAACGTGAGCACTCGTCAAGGAGGACCGTCTTGCCCGTTCCACGGACGCCGGCTATGCGCATTAGGCGCCCCGGGGCACCAGGCCCGTTGACGAGGCCCTCATTGAATTCTTCGAGCACATCTTCGCGGCCGATAATCGTGGGAGGTGTTTTACCTGCTGTGGGCTTAAAAGGGTTTGTTTGCATGTGAGCCACCTTTGCTCAAGATATAGCAAGATATAGCAAAGTATAGCAAGATATAGCAAAGTATAGTGAGATATAGCAAAGTAAGCGCTACTTGCGGGTTTTGCGGTGGTGCTATTTTCCAAATGCCGCGCGGATAAAGCGCTGGGCGAACAGCTTGTTGGCAACTCACGAGGGCTCGGGGTGCCAATTTGGGATGGAGTAGTGCTGTGCCACGAATAGGGCCTATCTACTACGTTTAAGTCGCAGGGGTCAACCATAGTCGGCTTTTTCGAAAATCGACAAGCTGTCTACCTGCGGTTTTGTTTTCACGGTTTTCGGTATGGTCGAGGCTATCCGTGTTAACGTAGTAGATAGGCCACTTTTGTGGCAAGGGGGCCGATCTGCGGGTCAGGGTAGCCAAAAGAACCCCGTCCCAAAAAGACTGATTGGGAGCTGGGGCGTGTCGATGCGATAGTATTACGTGGTGATATTCGACAAACCGTGAGCTTCATCCGAGGGCTTTATGGAACAACACCAGCATTATCAGAGCTTGCAAGATCAGGCGTACAACGCATTGCGCTCCAAGATTATCTATGCCGAGCTCAAGCCCGGCACGCGCCTTTCGGCGATTGGTCTGGAAAAGGAGACGGGAATCGGGCGCACGCCCATTCGCGAATCCTTTGTGCGCCTGCGTGAGCAGGAGCTGGTGGAAACGCGTCCCAAAAGCGGCACCTACGTCTCTAAGATCAGCATGGAACGCGCCGAAAACGCCTGCTTTTTGCGCGAGAAGCTCGAGAGAAGCGTGCTTATTAAATGCTGTTCGGCCGCCTCGCCCGAGCAAAAGCAGCGGCTTGAGCAGATTCTTACCGAGTCCGAGTCGCTCGACCATGGCGAAACGCGCCGTTTCTTTGACCTGGATAACCTGTTCCATGAGACATGTTTTGAAATTGCCGGTCGTCACATGTTGTGGGATTGGATGAAGAGCATCAACACGCATTTTGAGCGATACAACTGGTTGCGTATGGTGTCGCAGGATCTGGATTGGGAGCCGATTCGTCGGCAGCATCGCCGGATTCTCGAGGCCATTAAGAGGGGCGATACCGATGCGGCGAGTTATCTGGCAGAGACGCACTTGCACCTGATGCCCGAGGAGCAAGGCCCGGTTATCGCCTTGCATCCCGACTATTTTGAGCTGCCTAAAGACTCGTCTATCTAGCCCATCATCGCATCTGCTCGAGACGCAAAAAACGACGCTGCTCACCTACAGCGTTTTGCAAGCGAGATTTTTAAAAAAATGCCTAAAATGGCTCAGGCTGCCGACAATGGGGAAACGGGGTGCGCCATGGCGCAGATGAGAATCAAGGACATTGCCGCCGAGGCGGGCGTGAGCCCGGCCACGGTCTCGCGCTATCTCAACAACCGCCCCGGGCAGATGACCGAGGAAACCCGCGCTCGCATCGCGGCGGTTATCGAGCGCACCGGCTATCGCCCACGTGCTGCCGCGCGCAATCTGCGCAGCTCGCGCACCAACCTCATCGGTGTGATCCTGGCCGACATCGCCAACCCGTTCTCGAGCGCCATGCTCGAGGGCCTTTCCGCCAGTGCCGCCGCGCGCGGCTGCTCGCTCATGACGGCCATTAGCAGCAACGATCCCGCCAAGGAGGCCGAGTCGCTCACCAGACTTATCGATGCCGGCGTGGACGGCCTGGTCGTCAACACCTGCGGAGGCAACGACAAGGCGATCGCCGCGGCCGCGGGGCGCCTGCCCGTTGTGCTGCTCGACCGCGACGTTGCCGACGGCGGTGTCGATCTGGTGACATCTAACAACCGTGAGCTGGTCGCCGGCCTGGTAGACGCCTTGACCGCCGCTGGCAGCGAGCGCCTGTGCCTGCTCACCGAGGCAAGCGACGACAGCCCCGTGCGTCGCAAGCGCGCCGAGGCCTTTACCGACGAGCTTTTGCACCGCGGTCTTGCGGGCGAGGTCGTTACCCTGGCCGATGGCGGTGCCACGGGCGTTGGCCGTTTGGACGAGACCATCCGCGGCTATGCAGGTAAAAAGCTCGGCCTCATTGCCGTCAACGGCCTGGTCTTTCTGCGCCTGACCGAGGCACTGGCACAGCTTGGTCCCTCGCTGCCGGCAGGGCTCAAGATCGCGACGTTTGACGACTACCCCTGGAACCATGTGCTCTTTGGCGGCGTCACCACGGCCGCGCAAGACACTCTCACCATTGCCGAGCGCGTAGTCGAGCGCCTTTCCGAGCGCATCGACGTTGTTACCACCACCGTGGGCGAGGCCGCAAAGCTCGCCCCCAAGCGCATCGAGATTCCCGGCCACATCGAACACCGCGCTTCGACCTCGCGCTAGTCTGTGTGATAATATATAGACAATGTCATACAGGAGGTATCCATGGCTGCGTCTGTGCTGAGTGTGCGAGTGGACTCGTCAATTAAAGACTCATTTGCTGAGCTGTGCGAAGAGCTTGGCATGACTTCGTCTGTTGCGGTCAATATGTTTATGAGGCAGATGCTGCGCGAGCGCTCTCTGCCGTTTGTTCCTTCACTTGGTAAAAGCTCTGCGAGCGAAAGCGCCGCGACGGGCATTTTGGATACTGCCCAGATTGAGTCCGCCGTCCGCGAGGCGGCCAGCTCGATTCCCGCCATCAAAACCGTGATTCTTTTTGGTTCGTATGCCCGTGGCGAGGCGCATGCCGATAGTGATATTGACTTGCGTCTCGAAGTCGATCGCGAGCAGGGCTTTGGTCTTTTCGCGCTGTCGGCATTTGGTGAGGCGGTGCGCAAAGAAACTGGAAGGCAGGTTGACCTCGTCTCGAGTGATCATCTTGATAGCGATCTTGCCGCGGCAATCGAGCGCGAAGGAGTGATTGTTTATGATCGCGCGTAAGTCAGACAGCCTTCGCGCGCAAGAGGTCTTGGAGGCTATCTTCGAAACGAACGAGCGCATCAAGGCTTTTGATATCACCGAGGACCAGTTTCTGCATGCGAATGATGTGCGGACGAGGGCGTTGGCGGACTCCCTTTTGATGTGTGCGCTTAGGGTGACGGAAGAAGCGGGCAAGCTGTCGGAGCGCTCGCAGCGTCTTCATCCCGAAATTGAGTGGCGTGGAATTATCGGCATGAGAAATTATCTTGCGCATGATTACGGCAATGTCGACCGCTTGGTTGTTTGGGATGCAGTGACGATGGAGTTTCCCGCACTGGAACGAGCCTGTAGGCAAATTGTCTCCGAATCCGAGCGTTAGTTACTTGCCATCGTCACCCGCCCTCGCACGTTTTTTGAGCGCTTGATATGCTTTAACCCTGCGGAAACATTTTTCTGCGATAGTATCTGCGATATAGACCAGTCGAAACCCGCCCGAAAGAAAGGGGAGCGACATGAACCAGCAGAACATCGATTACGTACTCCGCTCCGTAGAGCAGCGTGACATCCGCTTTGTGCGTCTGTGGTTTGTCGACATTCTCGGCCGCCTCAAGAACTTTGCCATTAGCCCCGAGGACCTCGAGGTCGCTTTTGAGGAGGGTATTGGCTTTGACGGCTCGGCCATCGAGGGCTTTGCCACGCCCGAGGAAGCCGACATGCTGGCGTTCCCCGATGCCTCGACCTTCCAAATCCTGCCGTGGCGCCCGAGCCATAACGGCGTTGCACGCGTTTTCTGCGACGTGTGTACTCCCGATCGCAAGCCCTTCGCCGGCGACCCGCGCGACGCCCTGCGCCGTATGTTCCACAAGGCCGAGAAGGCCGGCTACCTGCTCAACGTGGGCGCCGAGCTGGAGTATTACTACTTCCCCGACGAGAACACGCCTGAGCCGCTCGACAACGTTGGCTACTTTGACCTTTCGGTGAGCGACGCCGCGCGCGACCTGCGTCGCAACACGGTTCTCACGCTCGAGAAGATGTCCGTGCCCGTGGAGTACACCTTCCACGCCGCCGGCCGCTCACAGCATGGCATGAGCCTGCGTCACGCCGAGGCCCTGAGCATGTCCGACGCCATCACCACGGCCAAACTCATCATTAAGCAGCAGGCCTACGAGAGCGGTTGCCACGCCTCCTTTATGCCCAAGCCGTTGGCGGGCGAGGACGGCAGTGCCATGTTCCTGTGCCAGTCGCTGTTCGACCATGACGGCAACAACGTCTTTTGGGGCGAGGACGACGAGAAGTACCACCTCTCCGATATCGCCAAGCACTACATGGCCGGCATCTTGGCGCACGCGCGCGAGATCAGCGCCATCACCAACCCCACGGTCAACTCGTACAAGCGCATCACCACGGGTGGCGACTCCGTGCCGCAGTACGCCACGTGGGGCCTGCGCAACCGCGCGAGCATGGTCCGCATTCCGGTCTACAAGCCCGGCAAGCAGCTGTCCACGCGCATCGAGCTGCGCAGTCCCGATCCCATGGCCAATCCGTACCTGGTCAACGCCGTTACGCTGGCGGCTGGTCTGGATGGCATCGAGCGCAAGCTGGAGCTCCCGCCCGAGGCCACGGCCGAGACGCTCAAGCTCACCGACCGCCAGATGGTCGAGGCCGGCTACGCGCCGCTGCCGCGCTCGCTCAAAGAGGCGCTCGACGTGTTTGAGGACTCGCAGTTTATGAAGGATGCCCTCGGCGAGCACATCCACAGCTTCTTCCTCAAAAAGAAGCGCGACGAGTGGCATAAGTTTGAGTCTACGATCACCGAGTGGGAGATCAAGCACTACCTGGCGAACTCCTAATCGCGCTGGCTTGTTCCAGTACGATTGAGCTCATTTCTTTGGAGGCCGATATGTCCGAAAAGAGTGCCCTGTTCATGGCGCGCACGACGCGCTTCCACGAGTTTGCCCGCAGCTTGACGACCACCCTGGGTGTCGAGGTGAGCCTGGCCACCCCCGATTCGCCGACTGCGGCGCACGACTTTGACCTGCTGATCCTCGACTCCGACGGCATCCGCAGCGACCGCATCGATCAAATTGCCAAATGGCTCGACGACCGCGGCGGCGTTCCCATGCTGGTGATCGTCGACGACGAGGCGCTCGGTACCCTGCGCCTGCCGAATCACGCGCATGCCGACTTTGTGTGCCCCACGGCGACGCCCAACGAGCTCAAGGCTCGTGCGCAGCGCCTGATGGGCGAGGAGGAGACCGTCACCGCCGACGATGTACTCAACATCGATAACCTCGAGATTAACCTGGCCACCTACCAGGTGACGCTCGATGATGAGCCCATCGACCTGACGCTGATGGAGTACTCGCTGCTGAGCTTTTTGGCGACGCACCCCAACCGCGCCTACAGCCGCGAGGTGCTGCTGCACCGCGTGTGGGGCTTTGAGTACTGCGGCGGCACGCGCACCGTCGACGTGCACATTCGACGCATCCGCTCCAAGGTGGGTCCGCAGATCGCGGCGCACATCACCACCGTCCGCGGCGTGGGCTATCTGTTTAAGGACTAGCTTTCCACCACAAAGGGGACAGGCACTTTTGTGGTGGTTTTGACGCAGGTACGGATTCCTTTCGGGTCTGCGGCAGAACTTAAGCCTTCCTAAAAGATTGCGTTCTCATACACTTGCGCCCGCATATTGGGGTACAACTCAACGTGAACAATGATGGCCCGCCACATGTTTGGCGGGCCTTTGGTTATTTGACGAAAGGATCGCAGCTATGAGCGAGTACGATTCCCAGCGTCCCCAGGATGCGGGCAACGCCGGCGAGACCCAGCAGCAGCCGCGTGTGCAGGTGGAGTCGACGCCTGCCGGTAGCAACATTCCCTATGTGCAGGCCTACGACACGCAGACCGGCCAGCCGCTGGGCGGTCAGCAGGTTGTAAACAAGCACACGGTGGTCAAGACCAAGACCAAAAAGCTGCCGATCTTTATTACGGCACTCGCCGGCTGTGCCTGCGGCGCCCTGCTGGTCATTGCGCTCATTATGAGCGGCACGCTCGATATCGGCGGCGGCAAGAATGCCGTGACGGCGGGTGCTTCGGGTTCGTCGACGCAAAAGATCACGATCGACTCCGAGGACACCACGCTGGCCGAGGCCGTTTCTGCCAAGGCCCTGCCCTCCGTCGTTTCCATCACCGCCACTTCGAGCGGTAGCCAGAATGGCTCGCTTTCGCAGTCTGCCGACGAGTCGGATAGCTCGGGCAGTGTCGGTTCGGGCGTGGTGCTCGATACCGAGGGCCACATCCTCACCAACAACCACGTGGTCGATGGCTATGACCAGTACGTGGTGACCATGGACGACGGCACCACCTACGAGGCCGAGTTCGTGGGCAACGACGCCTCGAGCGACTTGGCCGTCATCAAGCTCAAGGACGCCGACGCCTCCAAGCTTACGCCGATCGAAATTGGCGACTCCTCCAAGCTCAACGTTGGCGAGTGGGTTATGGCGATCGGCTCGCCGTTCGGCAACGAGCAGTCTGTCTCCACGGGCATTGTGTCGGCGCTGTATCGCTCCACGGCCATGAGCTCTACCAGCGGTAACACTATCTACGCCAACATGATCCAGACCGATGCCGCCATCAACCCGGGCAATTCCGGTGGCGCGCTCGTCAACGACAACGGTGAGCTGGTGGGCATCAACTCGCTCATCGAGAGCTACTCGGGCTCCAGCTCGGGCGTGGGCTTTGCTATTCCCGTTAACTACGCCAAGAACATTGCCGACCAGATCATCGGCGGCAAGACGCCGGTGCATCCGTACATGGGCGCTACGCTTTCGAGCGTCAACGCGCTCAACGCCCGCACCAACAAGCTGAGCACCGATAGCGGCGCGTATGTGGCGAGCGTCGTTGAGGATGGTCCTGCCGCCAAGGCCGGCATTCAGGAGGGCGATGTCATTACCAAGCTGGGCGACGACGAGATTACGAGCGCCGATGGCCTGATCATCGCGCTGCGCAGCCACGAGGTGGGCGAGAAGGTCGAGATCACGCTCATGCGCGGCAAGGAGGAGAAGAAGGTCACCGTCGAGCTGGGCTCCGATGAGGAGCTGCAGAACCACCAGCAGGACGACAGTTCGACCGACACCGGCAACGGCGGTATTACCGACGAGCAGCTGCGCCGGTACCTGGAGGAGCTGCTGGGCCAGCAGGGCCAGGGTCAGGGCTACGGCCAGGGTTACTAACGAGCCATTTCGCACATGCCGAAGCCAGAGGGGCTGTCCCATCAACGCGGGACAGCCCCTCTTTTCTTATTGATCCGTTGGGGACGGAGGAAAACGGATCACTTGTGGCTGGTAAGAGGCCTGGTTCGTAATGGTCTGGACAGTTAGTTCAGATACGTATAAATCTGGGGCAGCTTGGGATGCGTTTTGAGCAATTTTTGATTGGGATGGGGTTTGAATGGGTGTTTGGGAGGGCGAGCGGGACGTTTACATGGTCTCAGGGAGCCCAAATTAGTTGAAACAGGGGTGTTCGTGTCTAATCCAGCTCTAGGATTTATACGTATCTGAACTAACTGTCCACCCCAGTCTGGCGGCTGCCGATTCGGTGCGGTTTGAGACCGCTATTCGGCCCCATTGCGACCGGTGGTACTCTTGTATCCGTTTGAAATCGAGCGAAGGAGTGCCGCTATGGAGCAATCGAGCCTGTTTGGTGACGGCGTGGACATCGATACCGAAACACCCGCGACCGCGGAAGCCACCGCACCGACCGATGCCCGTGCCCAGGCGGCAGCGCGCGCGGCCGAGCTGCGCCACGAGCTCGATTACCACGCCTATCGCTACTACATGCTCGATGCGCCCGAGATCACGGACGCCGCCTTTGACAAAATGCTCGTTGAGCTGCAGGAAATCGAGGCAACCTACCCCGACCTGGTGAAGCCCGATAGCTATACCCAGCGCGTGGGCGGCTACGTGAGCGAGCAGTTTACGCCGGTCACGCACATGGCACGCATGTATTCCATGGACGATGCCATGGATCTGGACGAGCTCGACGCGTGGCTCCAGCGCGCCGAGGATGCGCTCGGTGCCGGCAGCGTCACCTATACCTGCGAGCTTAAGATCGACGGCCTGGGTGTGGCGCTTACCTACCAAAACGGCACCTTCGTACGTGCGGCCACACGTGGCGATGGCACCACGGGCGAGGACGTGTCGCTCAACGTGCGCACCATCAAGGATGTGCCCATGCACCTGTCCGAGCCGGCGCTCGCCCACATGGGCGCCGACCGCGAGCGCACCATTGAGGTACGCGGCGAGGTCTACATGCCCAAGGGCAGCTTTGTTCGTCTGAATGAAGAGGCCGATGTCGAGGGCCGCGACCCCTTCGCCAACCCGCGCAACGCCGCCGCCGGCAGCCTGCGCCAAAAGGATCCCAAGGTCACGGCGCGCCGCGACCTGGCCACCTTTATCTATGCCATCGCCGATACTGACCCACTGCATGTCCACAGCCAGCGCGAGTTCCTCGATTGGCTGCGTAGCGCCGGCTTCAGCGTCAACCCTAACGTTGCCCGTTGCGCCACACCCGCCGAGGTTCACGAGTTCTGTGCCCAGGCGCTCGAACATCGCGGTGACCTGGATTACGACATCGACGGCGTGGTCGTAAAGGTCGACAGCTTCCAGCAGCAGCTCGACCTGGGCTTTACCGCCCGCGCGCCGCGCTGGGCCATCGCCTTTAAGTTCCCGCCCGAGGAAAAGCAGACCGTCCTGCGCGAAATTCGCATCCAGGTGGGCCGCACCGGTGTGCTCACACCGGTCGCCGAGTTCGACCCGGTGACGGTCGCCGGCTCCACCATCGCGCGCGCCACGCTGCACAACATCGACGAGATCCGCCGCAAAAACGTGCGCGAGGGCGACACTATCATCGTGCACAAGGCGGGCGACGTAATCCCCGAGGTTGTGGGCCCGGTGCTCGACAAGCGCCCGGTCGATTCGGTCGACTGGCACATGCCCGAGGTCTGCCCCGTGTGCGGCAGCCCCGTTGTCCACGAGGATGGCGAGGTCGCTTACCGTTGCGTCTCCATCGATTGCCCCGCACAGCTCAAGGAGCGCTTGCTCCACTGGGTGAGCCGCGGCTGCATGGACGTCGACGGCCTGGGCGACGAGATTGTCGACAAGATGATCGCCGCCGGGCTGATTCACGATGTCGCTGACTTCTACCAGCTCACGGTTGACGACATCGCCGGGCTGGACACGGGGCGCACCTATGCCAGCTCAAACAGCAAAAAGGGCGTCAAGAAGGGCGATCCCATTCCGGTGGGCCTCAAGACGGCCGAAAAGATCATCGCCGAGCTCAACAAGTCCAAGAGTCAGCCGCTCGGTCGCGTGCTGTTTGCCCTGGGTATACGCCACGTGGGCAAGAGCGTGGGCGAGGTCATCGCCGAACGATTCCTGTCGATTGACAAACTTATCTTGGCGAGCGAAGAGGACATCGCCGAGTGCGAGGGCATCGGTCCCAAGATCGCGGCGAGCGTCAAGCAGTTCCTGGCCGTGCCCGAAAACCTTGCCGTGCTGGAGCGCCTGCGTCAGGCGGGCCTGTCGCTCGAGGTCGACCTGGGCGCCGCGCACGCGCAAGCCGCAGCCGACGCTGGCGTGGCGGGCGAGCTCGCCGACGCACAGCCGCTTGCGGGTTTAACCTTTGTGCTCACTGGTACACTCGTCAACCGCACGCGCGACGAGGCGGGCGCGGCGCTCAAGGTGCTCGGCGCCAAGGTTTCGGGCAGCGTGTCGAAGAAGACGAGCTATCTGGTCGCCGGTCCCAAAGCGGGCTCCAAGCTCACCAAGGCCGAGCAGCTGGGCGTACCCGTGCTGGACGAGGACGCACTCGAGCAGATCCTCGCTACCGGTGAGGTACCCCAGGTTTAAGGCGATGATAGGCAAATAGAAGAACCGCCCGGAAAGATCGACACTTTCCGGGCGGTTTTATTAGGAGACGGTAACAGGCACCGTGATCTGCGTCACGTAGGTCGCCGGGTCGTCGCTGATGATGTCGTCGATGAGGGCGATTTCGCGCGAGGGGCCGGCGGGGGACAGGTTGTGCTCGCGCATGTAATCGAGAATACGCTCGTAGCGCGGGGTCGCCTGCCCGTGCGTGCCACGGAAGCTGACGGTCAGGCACCGCGCGGCGGGCCGAACCTCGACGTCTCCCAGGTAGTCATCCGTGTCATCGAGCAGCAGAAAGACCTCGTCGTAGCCATCAAAGTCACCGGTGGCAATGCGCTCGGGCGCGATGCCCACACCCAGATTGCCAAGGAAGACGAAGGTCTCGTGCTGTCCTTTTTGCAGCTGGCGAATCTGCCACTCCAGCGCATAGGCATCGGTGGGGTTGACGCGTTCGCGCAGCACGGCGCAACGAAGTTCGGGCGCGTTGACCTCGTAGATGGTATCGAGCTCAGCATCCAATGCGCCTCGCAACAAGGCAAGCCGGTTGTCGATCTTGCGTGAGACGCGTTCCAGCTCACGGCGTTTACGTTCGATAAGCTCCTGCTGCTGGGCGAGTTGGCGCAGCATGAGGTCCACGTCGCGCGTGGTCACAAATTCGCGAATCTGAGCCAACGGCAAATCGAGAACGCGCAGGTGGCTGATGGTGTTGAGGGTAGAAAGCTGCCGCGCGCCGTAGTAGCGGTAGCCACTTGCCGCATCGACATACGCCGGCTCCAGCAAGCCCATCTGCTCGTAGTGCCGCAGCGTGCCAACGCTCAGGTTAAACAGGCGCGCGACCTCGCCAATGCGGAGCAGGCCGTCGGTATGTTCGCTGGACGTGTCAGTCACGGGATCGTTCCTTTCGGCAGAAAGCAGGACAGGGTTGCTAGGCTTGCGTCGTCCCGCTACGCCACCAACTTGTCAAAAGTGCCACGGCGGTTGAGCACCGTAAACGCCACCACGCAAATGACTGCCGACAGAATCGACCCGCACGGCGAAGCGATGCCCATGGGAAACAGCGTGTTGGAATAGGCGTTCGACAGCAGCCACGCGCCCGGCACGCGAATGAGCGCCACGGCCAGCACGTTGTGCGCAAAGCCGATGTAGCTCTTGCCGTATGCAGCGAAAAAGCCGCTAAAGCAAATGTGGATGCCGGCAAAGATTGCATCGAAAATGTAGCTGCGCATATAGCCGGTGCCGGCGGCGACTACTGCAGCGTCCTTGGCAAAAAAGCCGATAAACGCCGGTGCCACCAGCCACATCAGCACCGTGATCAGGCAACCGTACACCACCGAGATGGTCATGGCGTCCTTGAGCACCTGACGCGCGCGGTCGCCCTTGCCCGCGCCGGCATTTTGCGCTGTGAGCGCGCTGACGGTAGCACCCATGGAGCTCGGCACAATGAACAAAAAGCTGATCATCTTTTCGACCAGGCCCACGGCGGCGGCGTCGACGAGCCCTCGGTGGTTGGCGATGACGGTGATAAACATAAACGCCACCTGGATGCAGCCGTCCTGTACGGCCACAGGCACGCCGATCTTAAGAATGCTGCCGAGCACCTCGGGCTGGGGGCGCAGGTCGCTGCGCTTAACGTGGATGTTTGTGCGGCGGCTCTTGAGCCACACGAGCGCGAGGGCAACGCTGGCCGTCTGCGCGGTCACCGTGCCGAGCGCCGCGCCCACGGGGCCGAGCCCCATGTGGCCGATAAACAGAAAGTCGAGCGCGATGTTGATGATGCACGCCACGCCGATCACGTACATGGGCGAGCGCGAATCGCCCAGCCCGCGAAAGATGGCCGAGAGAATGTTGTACGCGGCGATAAACGGAATGCCGACAAAACAGATACGCAGGTAGGCGGCGGTTCCTTCGACCGCCTCGGGCGGCGTGCCAATGAGTGCCACGATCTGCGGGCACAGTGCAAGCAGGACAACAGCCAGCACCACCGAGACACCCATAAACAGCGTGATGGTGTTGCCGATAGCGGTCTCGGCGCGGTCGAAGCGACGCGAACCCACGGCGTGGCCGACGATGACCGTCGTTCCCATGGCTAGGCCCACGAGCGTCACGGTAATGATATAGAGCGTCTGAGCGCCATTGCCCACGGCGGTGATGCCGGCAGCGCCGCTAAACTGCCCCATCATGTACAGATCGGCCATGCCGTAGAGCATCTGCAAAAAGTACGAGAGCATATAGGGCAGGGCAAAGACCGCGATGGTCTTGAGGACATTGCCGTGTGTGAGGTCGTGTTCCATGGGCGGGGCTTTCTGGCTGGGTTTGTTTACGTACCAGTGTAGTGAAAACCCTATAACGATTGTAGAGTCAAGGTTTGTGATGACGCCGGAGCGAAAAAGTCTCGCGCACCATTATTCCGAGTGAATATGGACACACATCACGAGAACTCGCCGCCGGCGCTAACCTTGCAGAAAACGATTTCGGAATACTTGACACCATTATTCGGCGCGCAATAATACGTGCGTTTGCGAACAACGTTTGATGGGGGTTGAACCTGCGTGCGCAATCTCAAAATACTGTTTTCCTATCTAGGGGCATACCGTCGCGATGCCATCCTCGGCGTGTTCTTTGTGTCGGTCGAGACGGTGCTCGAGCTGTTTATCCCGGTCATCATGGCCAACATCATCGATGTGGGCGTGCCTGCGTGTGATATCAACTACATGCTGCTACAGGGCGCGTACATGTTGGTGTGCGCTGCGCTTTCGCTGGTACTGGGCTTGGGTTATGCCCGCACGTCCGCCCGCGTTGCCTCGGGCCTAGGCGCTAACCTGCGCGAGGCCGAGTACAAAAAGATTCAGACGCTCGCTTTTGGCAACCTGGACAACTACGACGCCAGCTCGCTCGTCACCCGCATGACCACGGACATCACCGTTATCCAAAATGCTGTGGGCAACGGCTTTCGCCCTATGGTGCGCGGCCCGGTGACGCTTATCGTCGGCCTTATCTACGCGCTGATGCTGTCGCGCCCGCTCGCCACCGTCTTTGCGATCATCTTGCCCGTGCTGGCAATCGTACTGGGCGTCATCACCTATCGCGTGAGCCCGCTCTACCGCCAACTCCAGACCTCGATGGACCACCTTAACGGCGTGGTGCAAGAGGACCTTACCGCCGTGCGCGCCGTGAAGGCTTACGTGCGCGCCGAGCACGAGTGCGACAAGTTCGACACCGTCAATACCGAGCTCGCCGGCACGGCGACCAAGACCTTTGGCAACGCTGTGCTCAACCTGCCGGTGTTTCAGCTGTCGATGTACGTGGCGGCGCTTTCCATTCTGTGGATTGGCGGCCGCATGATCATCGAAGGTCGCTTGGGCGTGGGCTCGCTCACGGGCTTTATGAGTTACGTGTTGCTGATCATGAACTCGCTCATGATGATTTCCAACGTGTTTTTGCTGCTCACACGCGCTCTCACGAGCGTGGGCCGTATCGCAGAGGTGCTCGATGAGGAGCCCTTTATCGCCAGCCCTGCGGGAGACCTCGCGACTGCGGCGCCAGCGGACGGCAGTATCGAGTTCCGCGACGTTTCCTTTAAATACCGCACGGATGCAGCCGAGGATGTGCTCGAGCATATCGACCTTCGCATCGAGAGCGGCTCGACGGTGGGCATCCTCGGCGGCACGGGCTCGGGCAAGAGCTCGCTTGTGCAGCTGATTGCGCGCCTGTACGACGCCACCGAGGGCGTCGTACTTGTGGGCGGACACGACGTGCGCGACTATGACCTGGTCGCCTTGCGCGACGCCGTGGGCATTGTGCTGCAAAAGAACGTGTTGTTCACGGGCACCGTGCGCGAGAACCTGCAGTGGGGCAATCCGCAGGCGTCGGACGATGAGCTCCTCGCGGCTTGCCGCGCAGCGTGCGTGGACGAGTTCCTTGATCGCATCGGCGGGCTGGACGGCGAGTTGGGTCAAGGTGGCGCCGGTGTTTCGGGTGGCCAGAAGCAACGCCTGTGCATCGCGCGCACGCTGCTCAAGCACCCGCGCGTGCTCATTTTTGATGACTCCACCAGCGCGGTCGATATGGCGACCGACGCTAAGATTCGCGAGCACATCGCTCGGATTCCCGATACGACCGTGCTCATCATCGCCCAGCGTATCGCGAGCGTCATGGATGCCGATCGCATTGTGGTGTTGGACGACGGTCGTGTCCACGGCGTGGGCACGCACGAGGAACTGCTGGCGAGCGACAACATCTACCAGGAGATTTACGCCTCGCAGATGGAGTTTGCGGGGAACGCGGACGCCGGCGACGGCTGCGACGATGGCTGCGCGAATGATCCGTTCTCCTCCGTCCCCAGCAGATCACCCTTGGAAGGGGGTGAGTGCCATGCCTAAGACCGCAGCCCAAGCACGCCCGGCCGACCTCAAGCGCACTGTGCGCCGCTTGCTCTCCTACATGGGGCATGCCAAGTTCTCGTTGCTCGCGGTGGGCGTGCTCGCCTCCGTCGCCGCCATCGCGAGCCTCGTCGGCACCTACATGGTGCGTCCCATCGTTAACGGTTTGGCCACGGGCGGGGAGGAACTGCTTACCAAGCAGGTCATCCTGACGGCGATCATCTACGCCGCGGGCGTACTCTCGGCCCTGGGCTACTCTCAGATTATGGTGCGCGCGGCCCAACGCGTGGTGTCCGATATTCGCCGCGACCTGTTCGCGCACATCCAGACGCTGCCGCTCAGTTATTTTGACAGCACGCGCTCGGGCGACATCATGAGCTTTTTCACCAACGACGTCGACACTGTCTCCGAGGCGCTCAACAACAGCTTTGCCAACGTGATTCAGGCCGCCATTCAGGTTGTGGGCACCACGGCCATGCTCATCATCCTTAACTGGCAGCTCACGATTATCACGCTCGTGTGCGATGCGGCCATTGTGCTGTATGCGCGCTACTCGGGTGCGCGCTCTAAGCGTTTCTTTGCCGCCCAGCAGGCATCGCTTGGCGACCTGGACGGATATATCGAAGAGATGGTCTCGGGCCAAAAGGTCATCAAGGTCTTTAATCGCGAGGCAGCGAATGTCGCCGGCTTCACCTGCCGCAACGATGAGCTTCGCCGCACCGGCACCGCCGCCGTGAGCTATGCCAACTCCATGGTGCCCATGACCGTCGTGATTGGCTACGTCAACTATGCCATCGTCGCCGTGGCGGGCGGCATGCTCTGCATCAACGGCCTGGCCGACGTGGGCGCGCTTGCAAGCTACCTGGTCTTTGTGCGCCAAGCCGCCATGCCCATCAACCAGTTTACGCAGCTCGGCAACTTCTTGCTCAACGCGTTGGCCGGTGCCGAGCGCCTGTTTGCGGCTATGGACCTTAAGCCCGAGGTGGACGAGGGCTGCGTGGAGCTGGTGCAGACGGGCGACGCCGCGTGGGCGTGGAAGATTCCCGAGGGCCAGGGCGTGGGCGTCTACGGGCATCTGCATGACGTGGCAGCCGTTGATGAGTCGGGCCGCGCGGTGGCTGCCGACGGCACCGAGCTCACGTGCGGCTTGGTTCCGCTTGCCGGCGACGTGCGCTTCCACGCCGTGGACTTTTCCTACGTGCCGGGCACCCGTGTGCTCACGGATCTCAACCTGTTTGCCAAGCCGGGGCAAAAGATCGCGTTTGTGGGCTCGACGGGCGCCGGAAAGACGACCATCACCAACCTCATCAACCGCTTCTACGAGGTCGATGACGGCGAGATCACGTACGACGGCATCGACGTCAAGCACATTGCCAAGGCCAGCCTGCGCGGATCGCTCGGCATTGTGCTGCAGGACACGCACCTGTTTAGCGGCACCATTGCGCAGAACATCCGCTTTGGCAAGCTCGACGCGACCGACGAGGAGGTGCGCGCCGCTGCTGAGGCAGCCTGCGCCGACTCGTTTATCCGCCGCCTGCCTCAGGGCTATGACACGCTCGTGACCGCCGATGGCGCCAACCTGTCGCAGGGCCAGCGTCAGCTGCTCGCCATCGCGCGCGTGGCCGTTGCCGACCCGCCGGTGCTCATCCTGGACGAGGCCACGAGCTCCATTGACACGCGTACCGAAAAGCTCATCGAGCGCGGTATGGACCGCATCATGCGCGGACGCACCACGTTTATGATTGCGCACCGCCTGTCCACCGTCCGCGACGCCGACGCCATCATGGTCCTCGAACACGGCCGCATCATCGAGCGCGGCACGCACGAAGAGCTGCTCGCCCAGCACGGCGAGTACTGGCAGCTGGCACATGGCTTAAAAGAGCTGGATTAACCCGTTCGAGCACGATGCTTTGACCCCTCCGTGCCCCTCACCTCGCCTCAAACCATCACAACATTCGACGTTTTTTGCCAAAAACGGGAAAAGCATCGAATGTTGTGATGGTTTTTCTGCCGCTCGACCGGGTGGATTCGCTTTCTTGCGCGCGAAGGTGTGCGGACCCGTGGGCAGGGGAATAAGGTTGGTTATCCGACTCCATTGGAGGGCTCATGGACCTGCCGATCGTCCTGTCCCATAAGACTGCCTGGCTGTACCACAACGTGGCGCGCCCGTCCGAGCCGCCCTCGCGAGCAAGCAGCCTATACGATGAGGACTCGATTTCCAACGAGGCGCAGTCGACCGCGGACCTGCCCAAACTGGGGTTAGATGCCAAGGGGCTGAGAATATCTGCAGCGGTCGAGATCGTTGCCGACTATCTGGCCTCACTTGGCATCCCGCATGAGGAGCTCGATCGTATTGACACGCTGGTCAGCTTCGATTTTGAACGCTCTCGGCCGGCGGGTCTCCGACGACATGTGTTTGGGGTGCCCATTCCTTCGGACCATCTTATCGAGGTAGCAGAGGGTCTCTTGGTGGTTGACGAGGCCATGTGTTTTGTCCAGGCGGGCTCGTGGATGAGTGAGCCCCAGCAGCTGGAATATGGGTATGAAATCTGCGCCCGATACCATTTGAATCATTTGTCGTCAGGCGGTTATATCGAGATGGGGCAGAGGTATACCGTTGCCGACTTGATCGCTTATTGCGATGAGAACCGATCTCGTCAGGGGGCTAAGCGTGCGGTCGCCGTGCTCAAGCGCGTGCACGATGGTGCGCGGTCGCCCATGGAGACGGCCACCGCAATCATGGTCGTCGCGAAACGTTCCCAGGGCGGGCTCGGGTACACCAGGGTTGAGCTCAACCATCGGGTCGATGTTCCCAACGAGTTCAAGTATCTCGCAAAGGCCGGGTATTTCGAGATCGACGTATATGCGCCTGCGAGCGGTACGGGGATTGAATACAACGGCTCGAACCATCTTGATAAACAGCGCAGCGCGTCGGACGCGGAGCGTATGACCGTGCTGAGCGCGCTGGGCTTTAGGATGATCGTCCTCACCGGGACTCAGTTTGCCCACCAGCTGCAATTGCACCGGGCGATGAATGCCATCGCGCTCGCTATGGGCCTCAAGTGCGACCGAAGCGAAGCGTTCCAGAAACGTCAGAACGACCTGCGAGAATTCGTGATTCGCCACTGGAGCGGCGGCCTCTAGGGGCGTCTGGCTCGTCTTCCGAGCTCTACGGACACCTAAACCGTCCCAACATTCGACGTTTTTTGCCAATATCGGGAAAAGCATCGAATGTTGGGACGGTTTGAATGCTGAGGATGGGCTCGGGAAGCCCTTCTTGCTCGAATGGCCTGTCCTGTCGTACGCATGTCGACCCGGTTCCCGTGTGCGGTACTATATTCCCTGAAGAATAATGGCCTGCGCGAGGGGAGGATTGCGTGGACGAGCGCACGCAACATGACGGTTTTGGCCGCGATATCAACTACCTGCGCATTGCCGTCACCGACAAGTGCAATTTCCGCTGCATCTATTGCATGCCGGCCGATGGCGTGGCGCCCCGTGCACACGACGAGCTACTCAGTGCCGAGGAAATCGCCCGCTTTGTGCGCTTGGTGGCGGGGGAGGGCATTCGCCGCGTGCGCCTGACGGGCGGCGAGCCGCTGGTCAGCCGCCGTATTATTCCGCTTATTCGCGACATCCGCGCGATTCCGCAGATCGAGGACATCTCGCTCACCACCAACGGCGCCCTGCTGCCCAAGCTGGCGCCGCAGCTCAAAGATGCCGGTCTTAACCGCGTCAACATTTCGCTCGACACGCTCGACCCTACGCTCTTTGGAAAGATCACGCGCCTGGGTCGGCTCGAGCAGACCATGGCTGGCATCGACGCGGCGCTGACTTGGGGCTTTGAGCCCGTTAAGGTCAACTGCGTTGTGGTGCGCCGACTCAACCAGGATGTGGCGGCCCTCGCACGGCTGACCGTCGACCGCCCCATCCACCTGCGCTTTATCGAATACATGCCCATCGGTGACGAGCACACGAGCTCGCATTGCGCCGTGGACCCTCACGCGCCCGCGCTCAATCCCGAGTTGTGGGACGCGAGTGACACCGTGCCGAGCGACGAGCTGCGGGCGCGTATCAATGCCGGGGCCGCCGCGACGGGGCTGGGCGAGCTTGAACCGCTCGATATCAACGACGCCCCTGCCGGCGCGGGCCCTGCGCGCTATTGGCACTTTCCGGGTGCGGCGGGAACGGTCGGCTTTATTAGCGCCATGTCCAACCATTTTTGCGCGAATTGCAACCGTTTGCGCCTGACGGCTGATGGCAACGTGCGTCCGTGCCTGTTCAGCGATGCCGAGTATTCGGTGCGCGACGCCCTGCGCCGTGGTGATGATATGCAGGTACTTTCGATTTGGCGCGATGCCGTGGCCCACAAACCGCAGGAACACGCGATAATTGAGGGCACGCAACGATTTATGTCCCAAATCGGAGGATGATCATATGGCCAAGAGCAGGTACGCCGATGCCACCAAGGCCGCTCGCAGGGCCGCGATGTCTGCCCATAAAGCTTCAGCCGCGGCCAGCGATGCCGTTGCAGGCACGCAGCCGTCTGCCAGCGCTGCCACCGAGCCCGCCCGTGACGCCCGTCGCGACGAGCTGACGCACGTGGACGCCAAGGGCGAGGTGCGCATGGTCGACGTGTCCGACAAGGCCGAGACCCATCGCATTGCCATCGCCGAGGGCACCATCCTCATGCATCCCGAGACGCAGGCTATGGTGCTGCAGGACCGCGCCAAAAAGGGCGACGTGCTTGCCTGCGCGCGTGTGGCGGGCATTATGGCCATCAAGCGTACGAGCGACATCATTCCCATGTGCCATCCGTTGCTCATTACCAAGAGCAAGTGCGACATTGCGCCCATCGCTCCGGCGGGGACGCCGGCCGAGGACGTGCCCGAGGGCTGGGCGCCGGCGCGCGCGGACGGGCAGGTTGGCTTTCACGTGCTGGTTACGGCCGGCGTGACGGGCAAGACGGGTATCGAGATGGAGGCCCTGACCGGCGCGAGTGCCGCGTGCCTAACGATCTATGACATGTGCAAGGCCGTCGATCGCGGTATGGAGATCGTCGACGTTCGCCTGCTGCACAAGGAAGGTGGCCGCTCGGGCGTGTGGGATCGTGCAGAGCGTCAGGCCGCTGCTGTTGAGTCCGTGGCTGCTGACGGTGCCGCCCTCGCGAGCGCGTCCGCTGCCGTCGCGCCCGCAGTTCCAGCTCCGGCCGTCCCCGCGATCGCGTTTATCGGCTACCAGAACTCGGGCAAGACCACGCTTGTCGAGAAGGTTATCGCCGAGCTCACCCGCCGCGGCCTGCGCGTGGGTTCGCTCAAGCATCATGGGCATCACGGCTTTGATATCGATGTGCCCGCTAAGGATACGTGGCGCCATCACCAGGCCGGATCCAAGCACGTGGGCCTTATCTGCGCCACGCGCTGGGCGGAGTACGCCGACACGCGCGAGGAGGACGAGATGCCCGCGCGCGAGCTGTTGTCGCGCTACAACGATGTCGACGTGGTGATCATCGAGGGCTACAAGACCGAGGGCTTCGACAACATCGTCGTCGCGCGCTCCGGTGTCGACCGTCTGCGCGGCAAGAGCTCGCTCGACCTGGTCGACGGTCACACGCTGGCCCTTGCCTGCAACGAAGCCCTGGCGCGTCAGGCCTTCGACGCCGGCTTTGCGACCCGAGCCATCAACATCAACGACGCCCGAGCCATCTGCGATCTGATTCAGGACCATCTGGCCTAAAACCTGCCAAAAAGGGACAGGTTTATTTTGGCAGGTTTTATCTGGGCAAACGTCGCTTCCACCACAAAGGGGCCAGGCACCTTTGTGGTGGTTTTTGCTTTGGTAGATGTGTGGGACATGCCTTACAATCTACCAAGTAGTTCATGACGGGCGAAAAACGGAGAGAAGGGGCTTGATGCGTCCTTAATGTTTCATGCGGATAGATTGATTTGACAGACGGTGGCGAATGCCCGCCGTCCGCATTCGTATGAAACAAGGAGTCTCCATGCTCGCTTCTCTTTTCTCAAAGCCTCAATCATCGCTGTCCGTGCAGGCCAAGCGCCTGGTGGCGATGCGCTTTCTCATCTACACCGGTTTTCAGACCAGCTACTTTATCGGCGTCATCGGAACGCTCACCTATGCAGACGATGCCTCGGTCGTGGCGACATCGCTGGCCGTCCTTTTTATGAACGTATTCGTGATCTTGGGATCCTTTGCGGGTGGCGCGGCGCTCGACGTCTGGGGCCCGCGCCGTCATTTCTTGCTGAGCATCGTGGGCACGCTGGCAACCGGCGCGGCGATCCTCGTTTTTGGCAGCGCGACCGGCATCGTCCTGCTCGGCGCGGTGCTCCTGGGCTTCGTGATGGGGTTCGCCCAGCCCATCGCCACGTCCTATCCGGCTTACCTCACCGACGATCCTGTCGAGCTCAAAGACATCAACTCCGCCATCGCCATGTTTTCAAACGTGAGTATCATCGTTGGCCCCACGCTGGGCGGCTTTGTCGCGGCTGCTGCGTCGTCGCGCGCGGTGTTTGTGCTCATGATGCTCTTTACCGTGCAGGCGCTCGTCGCCGGTTGGGGCTTTAGGCCGCAGACCAGCCATGTCGCCGGGCATGCGGATGCCGATTCGGCAGAGGAAGGGGAACGTGCGGGACAAAGCTCCAGCCCCAGCACGTCCGCCCGCGCCACCTTCGCAGCTAGTATCAAGACAGTCTTCACCAACAGCGTCCTCGCGCTACTTTTCTGCATCATTTTTCTTTCGAACTTTGGCTATGGAGCCTTCGACCCGCTCGAGTCGTTCTTCTATCGCGATGTCCTGCATGTCGGCGTTGAGTGGATGGGCTGGCTCTCGTCGGCCTCGGGCGTGGGCGCGGTGCTGGGTGCCGTGCTCGCGCTCCGCTTGCCGCCGCACCTGGTCAACCTTAAAACACTGCTCGTGGCGCTCATGTCCGTGGGCCTGGGAAGTCTGCTCTATGTGGGGACACCGTACGTGGGCGTGGCCCTCATCGGCCAGATCGCCCTGGGCATAGCTTGGGGTGTCGTCAACCCGCTCCACAACACCATTGTGCAAACGACGGCTCCGCTCGAGCAGCTTGGTCGCGTGAACTCGGTCATGGGCTTTGGCAATATGTTTGCCGGCGTGGCGCCGCTGGCGATTGCCCCGTGGCTGGCGGCGACATTTGGCGTACAACGGACACTCGTGGGGGCGGGCATGGTCGTGACGGCGGTCCCTGCGGCGTTGCTGCTGTTTGGACGCAATCACTTGGAACGTGCCGTAAAGCAGTAAGAAACCATCACAACATTCGGTAAAAATCGCGATTTTGCCGAAAAACGTCGAATGTTGTGATGGTTTGGCCCGCAAGCGTCGCAACCACCACAAAGGGGCCAGGTACCTTTGTGGTGGTTTTTGCTTTGACAGGCAGCATCCGCGCCTTGGTATACCATGTACGCCGTTCACGAATACACCCCACACCGCTGCACAACCCAGAAAGGCCCCCATGGACACCACCTTCAGCCACATCAAAGCCGTGTTCTGCGATATCGACGGCACGCTGCTCACGAGCCAGCACACGGTGTCCCCGCGCACTGTGGCGGCGATCCGCGCCCTGCGCGAGCGCGGCGTGCTCTTTGGCCTGTGCACCGGGCGCGACGCCCACGCGACCGAGGCCATGTACGAGCTCTGGGGTATCGAAGGCCTGGTAGACGTGATGGTGGGCTGCGGTGGTGCCGAGGTCATCGACCGCGCGCACGATATCAACGAGCTGAGCTATCCGCTGCCGGGCGAGACCATCGCGCGCATCTGCAAACACATGGCGGACCTTCCGGCAACACCCGTCTGCCCCCGAGACGGCGTGTTCTACGTGCCCGAGAGCAATGCGTGCGTCGAGCACCTGTCGCGCGTCGACGGCGTGCCCTATCAGGTGGTCGATTTTGCCGAGTTCTTGCGCGAGCCGCAGCCCAAGGTGATGTTTACCATGGCGCCCGAGGTAATGCCGCGGGTGATTGAGCGGGCGTCGACGTTTGCCGACGACACCGTTAAGGCGGCGGCTCTGCAAACCACGCAGCGGCTCTACGAGTTCATGGATCCGCGCGTGTCCAAGACGCGCGGCCTTGTGCGCGTGGCGGAGCTCAACGACATGGGGCTCCAGGACATCTGCGTGTTTGGCGATGCCGATAACGACACCTGCATGGTGGCCGACGCCGGCGTGGGTGTGGCCATGGCAAACGGCAGCGATGCCACCCGCTTCGCCGCCGATTTTGTAACCGCCAGCAACGACAAAGACGGCATCGCGATTTTTATCGAGGAGCATTTGCTGTAGCGCCGGGGGAGAGCCACCACAAGGGGAACAGGCACCTTTGCGGTGGCCTCAGGCGATTTGGGCGAGTTGATGCCTAAAATCTGCGCGAGAATCAAAATAACGTTGTCTGAACATTACGCTTCTAACCACCGATGAGTTAAAGATATTCTCATCAGTTTGGTAGGGTATTTCTCCCGGTAAATGACCTACAGCTCATGGTCAATTTTCGACTGTTTACAGGATGTTTACTCTTGAGCAAAATGTTGTGCAAATAAATCTAATGCCATTAAAAAAGGCTCTGTTAGACCAGGATTGACATGCCGACCTGCCGGCTAACTCGCCGTCTCCC